>NZ_CP014845.1:2149235-2456269 GCF_001598055.1 Cupriavidus nantongensis
TCGGCGTCGGTATGCTTGATCTCCACGGCGGTCTTCCTGTGTTTTTTTGCGGCGCGGCTCAGGCCGGCGTCTCGCCACGCCAGGCGCGGCCCAGCAGGGCTAGGATCGGCGCATGTTCCACCGGCGCCGGGTTGTCGTAGGGGTTGGCGCAGGCCAGCGCGGCGGCCTCGTCCAGGCCGGCTTCCGGCATGCCGAGCGCCGACAGGGCGGCCGGGATGCCCAGCGCCTGGTTGAGGCGGTACAGCAAGGGGCCGGCGTCGTCGGCCTGTTCGCCGCCCAGCGCGCGGGCCACGCGCTGCAGCGCCTGCGGCGCGGCGCGGTGGTTGTAGTGCGCGGTGTGCGGCAGCATCGCGGCATGCGTTTGCGCATGCGGCAGGTTGAAGGTACCGCCCAGCGTATGGCAGAGCTTGTGGTGCAGCGCCATGCCGACGTTGCCCAGGCAGACGCCGGCGAGCCAGGCGCCGTACAGCGCCTGCCCGCGCGCCGTGATGTCGTCCGCGCGGCGCACCACCGCCGGCAGTGCCTGCGCCAGCGCGCGGATCGATTCCACGGCCATCAGGCTGATGATCGGGTTCGCGTCGCGCGCGTACAGCGCTTCGACCGCATGGGCCATGGCATTCATGCCGGAAGCGGCCGATATCTCCGCGGGCAGCGTCAGCGTGAGTTCCGCGTCGTAAAGTACCGTGCGCGGCAGCACGCGCGCATCGCGCCCGGTGGTCTTGCGCCGGCCTTCGGTAAGGCCGTAGATCGGTGTGACTTCCGACCCCGCATAGGTGGTGGGAACGGCGATGATGGGTTGCGCGGATTCCAGCGCGATGGCCTTGCCCAGCCCGATGGTGGACCCGCCGCCGACCGCTACGTAGCAATCCGCGCCGAGCCGCGCCGCCGCTGCGCGCGCGGCGCGTGCGACCTCGATCGGCACATGCATCACCGCCTCGGCATGGACGCCGGCGGCGCGGTCGCCCAGCAGCGCGGCCACGCGCTCGCCCAGGCCGCGCTGTTCGGGCGTGGTCAGCACCAGCGCGCGCCGCGCGCCCAGCCGCTCGACCTCGTCCGGCAGCTGCGCCAGCGCGCCCGCGCCGAACACGACGCGCGACGGCGCCGACTGGTAGACAAAAGCCTGCATGGCGTGACTCAGCGCTTGAAGTGCGGCGGCACGGTGGCGTCGACATTGACCCACACCGAACGTGCCTCGGTGTAGTCGTGCATGGCCTCGAAGCCCATTTCACGGCCATAGCCGGACTGGCCGACGCCGCCGAACGGGCTGCCCGGGTTGACGCGCTTGTAGCAGTTGATCCAGCACATGCCGGCATCGATGCTGTGGGCCAGCTTGTGGGCACGGCTCAGGTCGCGCGTCCACAGGCCGCTGCCAAGGCCGTACTCGGTGGCATTGGCGATGGCCAGCGCTTCGTCATCGCTGCCGAAGCGCAGCACGGTGACGAAGGGACCGAACACTTCTTCCTGCGCCACGCGGTCGTGCGGCTTCGCTTCGACGATGGTCGGCTCGACGTAATAGCCCTTCTCCAGCCCCGCCAGCGCCGGCGCCTTGCCGCCGGTCAGCACCCGCCCGCCCTGCTCGCGCGCCACGCCGGCGTAGGACAGCACCTTGTCGCGATGCTGCGCCGAGGTCAGCGGGCCCATTTCGGTTTCCGGGTCGAGCGGGTTGCCCAGGCGGATCGACGCCGCCAGCGCGCCAAAGCGCTCGAGGAAGGCATCGGCGATGCGCTCGTGCAGTACCAGCCGCGAACCGGCGATGCAGGCCTGGCCCTGGTTATGGAAGATCGCCCACGCGGCGCCGTTGATGGCCGCATCGAGGTCGGCATCGTCGAACACGATGTTGGCGCCCTTGCCGCCGAGCTCGAGCTGCACTCGCTTGAGGTTGCCCTGCGAGGCCGCGACGATGCGCCGTCCCGTCGCGGTGGACCCGGTGAACGCGATCTTGCCCACGCCAGGATGCTCGGCGAGACGCTGCCCGGCGGTATGCCCGTAACCCGGCACCATGTTGACCACGCCGGCCGGAAAGCCGACTTCGGCCATCAGCTCGGCAATGCGCAGCGACGACAGCGGCGTCAGTTCCGACGGCTTGATCACCACGGTATTGCCGGCGGCCAGCGCGGGACCCATCTTCCAGCTGGTGAACATCAGCGGGAAGTTCCACGGCACGATCTGGCCGACCACGCCGATGGGCGCACGTTGCACGTAGTTGAGGAAGCCCGCCTCGACGGGGATCACCGATCCCTGCAGCTTGTCTGCCATGCCGCCGAAGTAGCGGAAGCAGGCGGCCGTGCGCGGCACGTCGAGCGCGCGGGAATCGCGGATGGGATGGCCGGTGTCCAGCGATTCCAGCTGCGCCAGTTCCTCGGTGTGGGCCTCGATGGCATCGGCCAGCTTCAGCAGCAGGCGGCCGCGCTCGGCGGCGGCCATGCGCGACCACGCCGGGAAGGCGCGGCGCGCGGCGTCCACCGCGGCGTCGACGTCGGCCGCCTCGGCCGCGGCGATGGCGGTGATGCGGCTGCCGTCGTGCGGATTCAGCACGTCGATGGTGCCGCCGGCAAGCGCGTCGACAAAGCGGCCGTTGATGAAGAGTTTGTTCTGCATGATGCGATGGGATTCGTGGTGTCGTGGGCCGGGCGGGGCGGATCTCAGAAGTCCACCGGGTACGGCTTCAGCTCGCCGCTTTCATAGCGCCGGGGCAGGTTCGGCGTGGCGTTCTCCCACACCAGCAGCATCGAGCGCTTGGTCGAATAGCCCTGGTGGCGGATGTCGGCCGGCATCGCGCAGATGTCGCCGGCACGCATGGTGATGCGGGCACGCGGCGCGCCGGTGTTCTTGTCGCCGATGTCCCAGATGATCTCGTCCGACAATTGCAGGAACCATTCGACGCGGTCGTTGCCGTGGAACACCGGCAGGATGTATTCCTCGGTGGTGGGGCAGAACAGGCTCTGGCCGCACACCGAAGTCACCGACGGGTTCCAGGTCACGTCCGAGCGCGACAGGTACTTGAACAGGTTGAACGCATGCAGCTGACCTTCGAAGCCCGGCTCGCAGTGCACCGTGGGCTCGTCCTGCGGCACGTCGAGGAAGGCCCGGTTGACGGGCAGGTCGTCGCGCAGCGGCGAGTCGTCGGGCAGGCCCGGCATGCGGCGCGTGGCGATGCGCGTGCGCTCGATCGCCCCGGCGTTCTCGCCGTGCTTGGGGCCAAAGGCCGAGCCGGTCTCTTCCGGCGCGGCGAAGGGATCGAAGCCGGCGTTGGTCCAGTCGTGCAGGATGGCCTTGAAGGTCGCCATGATCAGCGGCGTCTCGAAGGTCTCGGTGTAGTCGACGCCCGCCTCCTTCATCACGCCGTTGAACGCGCCGGCGTACACATCGACCTTGCCGTAATGGTTGCGCGTGCCGAACACATGATCGAAGTTCACCCAGCCGTAGAAGAAGCCCCACGCCACGTCGCGCATCATGGCGCGCAGGAAGGCGTCGGCAGGCATGGCATGGGTGCGGGTCTGGCCGTGCGACGGCCACTGGATGGTGGCGAAATACGCGTCGCGTGAAAACCGGAAGGCACCGAGCGTGAAGGTGCGATAGCCGGTGACGGGGTCGGCCGCGCTGGCTTGTACCTTGTCGGCGGCGTAGCTGGTGGCGGTTTCGGGCTTGTCTGCGAGGTCGAGCATGGCCATGAGGTGGCTCCTGGAATTTGGGGTGCGTTGGCGATGGGCAGGTCAGTGCAGGCAGATTTCCGCCCACTTCTGGACGGAAAGCGCGCCGAGCTTGCCTTGCAGGATCAGCGTGCAAGCCTCGACGGTGCCGAACCGGTAGGCGCAGCCCGCGGGCAGCAGGCTCTGATGGCCCTGGCGCAGCACCACGTAGCCCATCGCGCGGCCGGCGGGCTCCGTCAGCACGGCGCCGTCGACCTGCGCCAGCGACTGGTCCAGCGCGACGAAATCGACCCGCACCTCGCCATCCAGCGCGATCACGAACTCGTCATGCGCGCAGGCAAACCACGGCGACTGGCCTTCGGCGCGCAGGGTTTCGATCACGTACTCGAGATTCTTGCCGACCACCACGCGCTCATACGGCGCGGACTTCGCAGCCACCTCGAACACATTGGAAAACACGTAGTGGCGGGCATCGCCCTGGGTGACTTCGATGTTGCCCTTGTTGTAATCGGCAAGGGATCCGAAGTGGGTTTTGAAGGTGGGCTTCATGGCCTTGTCTCCTGCGGTCGTTAATCGTTTGTTGCGACTACGATAGGTGCTATCGCACCGCCACAACAATGGCCGGGACGGCGAATGCGCCCTTCGCCGTTCCCGAATAATCCGCCTCAGTGGACCCAGCCGCGCGCAAGCAGCGGCATATCCCAGGCGGGATCCCCTGCCAGGCGCTCCACCAGGAAATCCACCAGCATGCGCACCTTGACGGCCTGGCGCTGGGTGGCGGGATAGACCGCGGCAAACGAAAATGGCGCCAGCGTGTAGTCGGTCAGCACCGGCACCAGTTGACCGCTCTGGAGGTGTTCACTGGCGACCAGCGTGGGCAGGCACACGATGCAGGCGCCAGAGACCGCATAGTCGCGCAGCAGGTGCACCGAGTTGGAACGCACCTGGCCCGGCAGTTCCAGCGTCACGGATTCCTCCCCGCGCGTGAAGACCCAGCGGTTGCGCGACGGATAGCCCGCGTAGAGCGCCGTTGTATGGGTCAGCAGGTCGGCCGGTACCACCGGCGTGCCGCGCCGCTGCAGGTAATCCGGCGTGGCGCAGAACAGGCGCCGGACCGGGAACAGGCGCTTCTCGATCAGTGCGCCGGAAATTGGCGGGAAGATCTGGAAGGCCACGTCGAAGCCCTCTTCGACCGGATCGACCACGCGGTCATTGACGATGATGTCGAGCTGGATGCCGGGATAGCGCTGGGTGAAGTCATGCAGCAGCGCGCCGAAATGCCCGATGGCATAGCCGGGCAGCATCTGGATGCGCAGCCGGCCCGTTGGCGTGCCATTGAGGTCGCGCATCTGGTCGGTCAGGCTGTTGAGCTGCGACACCGCCTCGGCGCACTCCTTGTAGTAGGCTTCGCCGATCTCGGACAGCCGCACATGCCGGGTGCTGCGGTGGAACAGCGGCGCGCCGATGAATTTTTCAAGCTGCTGGACCCGGCTGGTCACGATCGATCCGGCCACGCCAAGCTGGCGCGCCGCCTCGGCGAAGCTGCTGGCTTCCGCCACGCGCACGAAGGCCTCGATGGCGAGGAAGTGGTTCATGTTGTCTCCGTTGGCGGCGTGCGGCCACCTTGTCTGGACGCGTCCCGTGCAAGGCAAGGGCGAACCGGCGCGGATTGCGGTCCTTATTCGTGATTTCCGAATGGTAGGGCGCGCCTGTGCGCCCATTGATCCGAAAATCCGAGCAATCCGATCGGATTAGCCGATGTTGGGGGCAGCGGTGGAGACGGTGTGATGGCCAAGGTATGCGCCGGCAGCCTTGGCCAGGACGCCGGCAAGGTGGCGCAGTGCCGGACCTGAGACGTCGGGCTGGCTGTGGATCAGGAACAGCGGCACGTGCCGGATGCGGCCTTCGCGCAGCGGCAGCGGCAGCAGCGTGCCCGCCCGCGCGCCGTCGGCGACCAGGTGTTCAGGCAGCCAGGCAAAGCCGAGACCGCCCGCCACCAGCATGCGCATGGCTTCCATATGGCTGACGGTCCAGCGCAGCGTGGCGCCGAGCCAGCCGTCGTCGCGCGGGTTGGCCTGGCCCGAGTCGCGCAGCACCACCTGCATTTCGCGGCTCAGGTCTTCGGCGGTCAGCTCGCGGCCGAGCTGGTGCAGCGGATGCGCCGGGTGCGCAACGGCGACGAAGGGAATGTCCAGCAGGCGCTCGCCGAAGTGTCCGGTCGGTATGCGCGTGCCGACCGCCAGCCCGACCTGCCGCTGCAGCAAGGCCTGGTCGGCACCGGACAGCACCACCTCGGTGACATGCACGCGCGTCTGCGGCGCCAGTCGCGCGAAGGCCTTCAGCGCCGACAACAGCAGTTCGGCAGGCAGCGCGGCATCCACCGCCAGGCGTACTTCGGCTTCCCAGCCCCTCTGGAGATTTTCGGCAAGCTGTTCGAGGCGATAGGCATCGCCCAGCAGTTCATTGGCGCGCGCCAGCAGCGCCGCGCCGTTTTCGGTCAGCCGCGCCTTGCGGCCTTCCATCGAAAACAGCTCCACGCCGAGTTGTTCCTGCAGGCGCGCGACCATGTAGCTGACCGACGACTGGCTGCGATGCAGCGCCTCGGCCGCCTGCGCGTAGCTGCCGTGTTCGACAATGGCCTGCACCACGCGCCATTGTTCGAGCGTGGTTCGTGGCATGCTCATGGCGTGGCAGCCTTGGTGCCCGGCGCTGCCGGCATGATGGGGGCTCCTCTGTGGGATGGCCGGGTGATGGGCCGGCTCGACAGGACAGAGGTTACTGCGGACGCGTCCTGGCGGCAACCGGGACGGGCGGCCCTTGTCGCGCGGCTTGCTGCGCGGCGATGCGCTAAATCCACTGGTCGTTTTCGACCGTGCGCGCTCCCGCCGGACCGTCGCCCGTGTTCGCCACGCCGCGCGGCTCGATCAGCAGCAGCTTCACTTCCGCGTCGGCACGGGGCTTGTGCTCGACGCCCTTCGGCACCACCGCCATCTGGCCGGCCCGCAGCACGATCGAACCGTCGCCCGCCGGCCCCTGCCGGAAATCGATGCGCAACTCGCCTTCGAGCACGATGAAGGTTTCGTCGGTGTCGGCATGCCGGTGCCACTCGAATTCGCCTTCGACCTTCACTACCTTGAACTGGTAGTCGTTCATTTCCGCGACGACGCGCGGCTGCCAGTGCCCGTCGATCCGGGCGATCTTGCCGATCAGGTCAATGCTCTGGCACTGGCCGCGGCCGGCCGGTGCGCTGGAATGGATAGCGGATGGGGACATGGTTCTCTCCGTTCAGAAGTTGACGGTTGAGGATACGCGTGCGCCGTGCGGGCGTATTGAACGATCGTGGCGAGGATAGTCCGCAGGCCTGCGCTGGTGCAAGCACCGGCCGACGCGCCTGCCGCGCTCAGTCCGCGCTCAGTCCGCCCTCAGTCCGCCCGCGCCCGTGACCGCGGCCTGTGCCAGGAACCTGCGCCACACCGCCCGGCCCAGCGTGTCGAACCGGTCCATCGCCGCGATCAGGGTCTGCAGCGCCTCGATGCTGCACAGCTCGTCGGGCAGCAGGGGGTCATGCACGATCCGCCGCACGGCCTCGCGCCCGGCCTGCAGCGTCAGCGCCGCTGCGGGGGCGTCGGGCAGCGTTGCCACTGCCGTGCCGTAGCGCTCCAGCGCAGCCGCCATCGCCAGGTGCTCGCGCGTCATTCTTGCGGTCTGCCACAGCCGCCGGAAGCGCTTGTCCCGCGCCGCGTCGAGATCACGCGCACTGACCACCAGCAACGTGGGCGCATGCTGCAGCTCGGCCAGCCGCACGCGGGCCTGCTCGGCCCCGCCGCGCAGGTTGTCCGGGCGCACGAACAGGTTCGGCTCGGCTTCCTTGAACCCGTCGAAGTCCAGCGCCTGCAGCGTGCGTCGCCAGGCGGCTCGGTCGGCGCGCTCGCGCGCGCTGGCAAAGGCCAGCAGCCACGCGCCGCGCCAGGGCTCGCGGCGCTCGGCCACGCTGCGCCACGCCACCAGGCGCTGTTGCAGGGCCATGCTTTCCGGGCCCAGCACGTAGGCGCCCCGCCCGGTCTGCTGCAGGCGCCCGTCGGCCTTCAGCCGCGCCATGGCGGTGCGCATGCCGGTGGCCTCGATGCCGAACGCTGTACCCGCCAGCGACAGTTCCGCGGCCGAATAGACCCGGCCGGGATGCGTCGACACCAGGTCGAGAATCAGCGTGCCCGCGCTGATGGGGGGCAGGTCGCTGCCGATTGCGGCAGACTTCGGCATGGAATTCAATGTTGCAGATTTTTGCATCGTTTTCTATAGTTTGCCACATCACCATCACCGGACAAGCCCCATGCGCCCGCTGGACGGTCTGACCATCATCGATCTTACAAGCGTTGTCGCCGGGCCTTTCGCGACCCAGCTGCTGGCCCAGCAAGGAGCGCGCGTGATCAAGGTCGAACCGCCCGAAGGCGACCGCGCGCGCATGCTCGGCGTCATCGCGGCGCCGCAGTTCAGTTCCGCACATGCGTTCCTGCACAGCGGCAAGGAGTCGGTGGGGCTGGACCTGGGCAAGGACGGCGGCGTCGCGATGCTCATGCAGCTGGCCGGCAGCGCCGACGTGCTGATCCATAACTTCCGTCCGGGCGTGATGGACCGGCTCGGGTTGGGCGTGGCGGTGCTGCACGCGCGCAATCCGGGCCTGGTGATTGCCCGCATCAGCGGCTTCGGCCAGGACGGGCCGTGCCGCGGCGAGCGCGCGTACGACCCCATCCTGCAGGCCGAGTCCGGCATGGCGATGCGCGACGACAACGGCGTGCCGCACCTGCTGCCGCAGTACATCTGCGACAAGATCGCCGGCCTGTATGCCGCGCAGGCGGTAAGCGCCGCGCTGTTCGAGCGCGCCCACAGCGGGCACGGCAGCGTGGTCGACTTGTCCATGCTCGAGGCCGCCGTCGCCTTTGGCTGGGTCGACGTGCATGCGCGCGAGACCTTCCGGATGGCGCCGCCGCCGTCGATGCTCGCCACGGTCTACCGCCCCTGGGCCACCCGCGACGGCTGGGTGGTGATCGTGATGCTGTCGCAGGCGGAGTTCGAAGGCTGGGCCCAGGCGCTCGCGGTGCCGGCCTTGCTCGACGACCCGCGCTTCTGCGACATGCCCTCGCGCTTTCGGCACTGGGACGCGCTGCGCGAACTCGGCGGCAAGGCGCTGGCCGCGCTCACCACGGACGAGGCCGTGGCAAGGCTGCGCGCGGCCGGCGTGCCTTGCGGCATCGCCCGGACCTCGCCGCAGTTGGGCAGCCATGAACAGCTTGCCGCCGACCAGTTCCTGGCCACGCACCACCACGCCAGCACCGGGCCTACCACGCTGCCACTGCCGGTTGCCCGCTTCAACCACACCCGGCAGCAGCCACCCGGCCCGGCACCGGCGCTTGGCGAGCATACCCGTGCCGTACTGGCGCATTTCGGCTTCACCCCACCACAGATCGATGCCGCGCTGGCCAACGGCACGGCACACATCGCGCAGAGGTAGACCATGGCATTCCGGACATTGCGGTACGACATCGACGGCAGGGTCCGGCGCAATAAGCGCCCGCTTGGCCAATGCCATTCACCGAACCACCGTCGTTCCCGCGCAGGCGGGAAGCTGGCGACTTTATCCCCGAAGGGGATGTGAACGACGCTGGATTCCCGCCTGCGCGGGAATGACGTCAGGACTCGATACCTTGACCGAACGGCATTCGCCAGCTCGGACCTCAGCACACAGGAAGACCCATGCACGCAGCCCCTGCTCCAGACCGCGACAGCGCCGACCGCCGCGTCAACCTCACGCCCTACCTGAGCCCGGACGAGATCGCGCAAGTCCGCGCCCGCTCAACCTGGCGCGGCATCGGCATGATTGCCCATTGCTGGGCCACCATCGCCGCGATGATGGCACTGGTGGCCCTGCTGCCCAACCCCCTCACCATCGTGCTGGCGATCATGGTGATCGGCTCGCGCCAGCTCGGGCTTGCCATCCTGATGCACGAAGGCGCGCACGGCGGCCTGGCGGTCAACGGCAAGCTCAACCTGTGGCTCAGCCAGTGGCTGTGCGCCTATCCGGTCGGCGCCGAAACACTGGCCTATCGCCGCTACCATCTGCAGCATCACGCCCACGCCCAGACCGAACGCGATCCCGACCTGCCGCTGTCGGCGCCCTTCCCGACCACGCGCGCCAGCCTGCGGCGCAAGCTGCTGCGCGACCTCAGCGGGCGCACCGGGCTCAGGCAGCGCCTGGCACAGCTGCGCGGCGCCGCCGGCACCGCCGGCATGCCGGTGGGCGAGCGGCGGGCCACATTCCTGGCCAGGCTCGGCCGTCCGCTGCTGGTCAACGCGATCATGCTGGCGGCACTGGCCGCGGCCGGGTTCTGGTGGCTCTACCCGTTGCTGTGGCTGCTGCCGCTGCTGACCTGGTTCCAGGCCGTCACGCGCATCCGCAATATTGCCGAACACTCGGTGCTGCCCGCGGGTGATGCGTGGCGTGTGGCGCGCACCACCCGGGCCGGCTGGATCGAACGCGCTGCTGGCGCCGTATTGGGTGAACTACCACGCCGAGCATCACATGATGGCGTCCGTGCCGTGCTACCGGCTGGCACGCCTGCACCAGTTGCTGCAGGCAAGGGGGCTCGATGCCAGGCTCGAGATCAAGCCGGGCTACCTGGCGATGCTGCGCGTGGCCGCATCAAAACAATAGCCGCACTGCGCGCGCCGGGGCATCAACCTGGCGGGATCCGGCTTGCGTTGCCGGCGCGGCGTGCTATGTTGGCTTGAAGGGTCGGTGGCGCGGCCCCGGATGTCGAAACAAAGCCAGACCGCAGCCAAACCTAACGCAGCGAGCATCCCCTTGGCCCGTCATCCCGCGCTTGCGCTCGCCTTGTTCGCCGTGTCGGCCAACGCGCTGGCGCAGGCGCCGGCAGCAGATGGCGCGCCTGCCTACAAGCCCCTGCGCTACGAGGAGGACTACCGCTACCTGCAGCGCGCCGGCGCTGACGCGACGCGCCGCGATCGGTGGGATCCCATCAAGTACATCCCACTCGGCGCGCCCGATACCTACCTGAGCCTGGGCGGCGAGATCCGCGAACGCTTCGAGCACTATTCGGCACCGAATTTCGGCACGCCGGGCCCAGACGCCGACGGCTACCTGCTGCATCGCATCCTGTTGCACGCCGACCTGCATGCCGGCGAACGCTTGCGCGCCTTCATCCAGTTGGGCAATCACCTTGCCGCAGGCAAGGATCTGGGCGTGCCGCCGTATGAAGACCGGCTGGACCTGCAGCAGGCCTTTGTCGACGCGCGCCTGCCGCTGTCCGGCAACGCGGCGGCCGATCCCAACCTGCGCGTGGGCCGGCAGGAAATGGCGTTCGGCGCGCAGCGGCTGGTGTCGGTGCGCGACGCGCCGAACGTGCGCCGCGCCTTCGACGGCGTGCGCCTCGGCGGGCAGGCCAGCGACGTCCGCATCGACGCCTTCGCCACCCGGCCCGTGCTGCTCAAGGCCGGCAACTTCGATGACCACCCCAATCATGCGCAGGGCTTCTGGGGCGTGTACACGACATTGCCGCGCAGCTTCGTGCCGGCATCGGGCGTGGACCTGTACTACCTGGGCTTCGAGAACAGCCGCGCGCTGTACAGCATCGGCGCGGGCGTGGAGCGCCGCCATTCCGTGGGCGGGCGCGTTTTCGGCAGCCTCGGCAATTGGGACTGGGATTGGGAGGCGCTGGCGCAGTTCGGCAGCTTCGGCCGGCAAGACCTGCGCGCCTGGGGCTTCTCGACCGATACGGGCTATGCCTTCGCCATCGGCGGATGGAAAGCGCGCGCCGGCATCAAGGCCACCGCCGGCAGCGGCGACAAGGATCCGGCCGACGGCCGGCTCGGCACCTATGGCGGGCTCTTCCCCAAGCTGGCCTACTTCAACCAGGCCGGATTGGTCGGCGCCTCCAACGTGGTGGACCTGCAGCCGTCGCTGACGCTCAGGCCCACCGCATCGCTGCGCCTGACGGTGTCGTGGGACTTCATCTGGCGCCAGACCACCGGCGATGCGGTCTATACCGCCGCCGCCGTCCCCATCGCCGGCACCGCGGGCCGTCCCGGCCGCTACACCGGCAGCCAGCTCGCCTTCGACGTGTTCTGGCAGGTGGATCGCCATGTCACCGTCAATGCCGGGCTGGTGCATGTGGAGGTAGCGCCGGTGCTGCGCACGGCGGGTGGGCGCAATACCAATTTCACGTACCTGTCGGCGGCTTATACGTTCTGAGCGCGCCTTCCGAATCCACAACGTTATGCCGAGCCGGCGACCAGATCCAATCACTTTTTTATTCGGTCGCCATCAGCATTCGGTATCGACCGCCATCGCCATGCAGGGCAGTATGCCCTCGACTGCAGTGCGGCTGAATGGTTGCGGATTGCGCGCCGACCTCCTAGATTCAATCTCACCCGCGCGAGCACGCGATGTCCCCGATGCCGGGACCAGCCAGCGGCAGTCATCCCTTCAGCCGACGTTGACGCATCCCCTCTTCCAAAGGAGATCCACCATGAGCAGCCCTGCGAACTTCAACGGCAAGCGACCGGCCATCGATCCCGACGATACGGCCATGCTGCTGATCGACCACCAGAGCGGCCTGTTCCAGACCGTGGGCGACATGCCGATGCCGGAACTGCGCCTGCGCGCCGCGGCGCTGGCCAAGATGGCGACGTTGTCCAAGCTGCCGGTCATCACCACGGCGTCGGTGCCGCAAGGCCCGAATGGTCCGCTGATCCCGGAGATCCACGAGAACGCGCCGCATGCCAAATATGTGGCGCGCAAGGGCGAGATCAACGCGTGGGACAACCCCGACTTCGTCGCCGCGGTGGAAGCCACCGGCAAGAAGAGCCTGATCATCGCCGGCACCATTACCAGCGTGTGCATGGCGTTCCCGTCGATCAGCGCGGTGGCCGACGGCTACCGGGTCTTTGCCGTGGTCGATGCCTCTGGCACGTACTCGAAGATGGCGCAGGAGATCACGCTGGCGCGCGTGGTGCAGGCCGGTGTGGTGCCGATGGATACGGCCGCCGTCGCATCCGAGCTGCAACGCACCTGGCATCGCGACGACGCGCAGCAATGGGCCGAGATCTACACCAAGATCTTCCCGGCGTACCAGCTGCTGATCGAAAGCTACATGAAGGCACAGGCGGTGCAGAAGGACGGCGAAGTCCTGGACTCGGCGCGCTGACAGAGGCGTGCGCGGCGCGCGCAATGCGCGCCGCGCCCTCTCACTGCATCGACGGCGCCGGCTTGCCGGCGTCGATGCCGTAGCGTGCCAGCGCCTGTGCCACCAGTTCGACGGGCACCGTGCCCTGCGACGCCAGCGCCCGCAGCGCCGCCACGCACACATAGGCGCGATCCACCTCGAAGAAGCGGCGCAGCGACGGCCGGTTGTCGCTGCGGCCATAGCCGTCGGTGCCCAGCACGGTGTACGGCGCCTGCACATAAGGGGCAATCAGTTGCGGATAGGCGCGCACGTAGTCGGTGGCGGCCACCACCGGGGCATTGCCGGCCAGCAATTGCTCCACATGGCTGGGCGCGATGTCGGCGTGGGGCTGGTGCAGGCGTTGCCGCGCCACCTCGCGCGCTTCGCGCTCGAGTTCGGAAAAGCTGGTCACGCTGAACACGTCGCTGTCGACCTGCCAGTCCTCGGCCAGCATGCGCGCCGCGGCTTCGACCTCGCGCAGGATCGCGCCGCTGCCCAGCAGCCGCACCTTGCCGCGCCCGCCCCCCTCGGTTTGCGCGAGCCGGTACATGCCGCGCACGATGTCGTGCTCCACGCCGGCCGGCATCGACGGCTGCGCGTAGTTCTCGTTCATCACGGTCAGGTAGTAGAAGACGTCTTCCTGCCGCTCCATCATCGCGCGCATGCCGGCGTCGACGATCACCGCCAGCTCGTAGGCGTAGGCCGGATCATAGGCGCGGCAGTTGGGAATGGTCGCGGCGATGACATGGCTGGTGCCGTCCTGGTGCTGCAGGCCTTCGCCGGAGAGCGTGGTGCGCCCCGCGGTGGCGCCGACCAGGAAGCCGCGCGCGCGCTGGTCGCCGGCGGCCCAGACCAGGTCGCCGATGCGCTGGAAGCCGAACATCGAGTAATAGATGTAGAGCGGCAGCATGGCGGTGCCATGGGTGCTGTACGCGGTGCCGGCGGCGATCCACGACGACATCGCGCCGGCTTCGGTGATGCCCTCCTCCAGGATCTGGCCACTGACGTCCTCGCGGTAGTACAGCATCGAGCCGGCGTCTTCGGGCTCGTACAGCTGGCCCTGCGACGAATAGATGCCGACCTGGCGGAACAGGCTGGCCATGCCGAAGGTGCGCGCCTCGTCGGCGACGATCGGCACCACGCGCGGGCCCAGCGTCTTGTCCTTGAGCAGCGCGGTCAGCATGCGCACCATCGCCATGGTGGTCGACATTTCCTTCTGGCCGGCGTTGACGGCGAACTGCCCGTACTGCGCCAGCGGCGGCACCGGCACGGCGTCGGCGCGGCAGCGGCGCGCGGGCAGGTAGCCGCCCAGCGCGGCGCGGCGTGCCTGCAGGTAACGCAGCTCCAGACTGTCGTCGGCCGGCCGATAGAAGCGCATCGCTTCGAGGTCGGCATCGGACAGGTCCAGCCCGAAGCGGCTGCGGAATGCCTTCAGTGCATCGAGGTCGAGCTTCTTCTGCTGGTGCGTGGTGTTCTGCGCCTGCCCCGCATCGCCCATGCCATAGCCCTTGACGGTCTTGGCCAGGATCACGGTGGGCTGGCCCTTGTGGTCGCGCGCCGCGGCAAAGGCCGCATACAGCTTGCGCAGGTCATGGCCGCCGCGATTGAGCGCGGCCACTTCCTCCGGGGTCATGTGCGCAACCAGCGCCTTCAGTTCTTCGTTCTGGCCAAAGAAGTGGCTGCGCCCGTAGTGCCCGTCCTTGGCCTTGTAGGTCTGGAACTGGCCGTCCATGGTGGCGGCGAAGGCGCGCAGCAGCGCACCGCTGTGGTCGCGCGCGAAGATCGGATCCCATGCGCTGCCCCACAGCACCTTGATCACGTTCCAGCCGGCGCCGCGGAACAGCGCCTCCAGTTCCTGCACGATCTGGCCGTTGCCGCGCACCGGGCCGTCCAGGCGCTGGAGGTTGCAGTTGATGACGAAGGTGAGGTTGTCGAGCTTCTCGCGCGCGGCCAGCGGAATCGCGGCGATCGATTCGGGCTCGTCCATTTCGCCGTCGCCGAACACGCCCCAGACGTGGCGGCCCGAAGTCGCCTGCAGCCCGCGATGCTCCAGGTAGCGCATGAAGCGCGCCTGGTACACCGCCTGGATCGGCCCCAAGCCCATCGAGCCGGTCGGGAACTGCCAGAAGTCAGGCATCAGCCACGGATGCGGATACGAGCACAGCCCCTTGCCATCGGACTCGCGACGGAAATTGTCCAGTTGCGCCTCGGACAGGCGCCCTTCCAGGTAGGCGCGCGCGTACACCCCGGGCGCCGAGTGCGGCTGGAAATAGACCAGGTCGCCACCGTTGCCGGCGTCGGCGCCGCGGAAGAAATGATTGAAGCCGACTTCGAAGATATCGGCGGCCGAGGCATAGCTGGAAATATGGCCGCCCAGCTCGCCATAGGCCTTGTTGGCGCGCACCACCATGGCCAGCGCATTCCAGCGCACGATGGCGGTGATGCGCTCCTCCATGGCGGCATCGCCGGGATAAGGCAGCTGCCGCTCGACCGGGATGGTGTTGACGTATGGCGTATTGCCCTGCGCGGGCGTCGATACCCCGAGCCCGGGCGCGACATCGAGCAGCCGCCCCAGCAGGTAGCGCGCGCGTTGCTGCCCGCATTGCGCCACCACGGCTTCCAGCGCCTCCAGCCATTCCTGCGTTTCCTGGGGATCGTCATCGTGCTGCCGCGCGGCCAGCGCGAGCAGGCGGGAATGAGGGGAGGCGAGGTTGGTCATGGAAGGTCTCCGTAGGCTTTTTTTTATTCTATGGAGAGGCCTGCGGCACGAGGTGCCGACTTTCCACGCGCAGGTTGCGGGTGACGGCATATGACGCTGCGGCAAGCGCGATTCACGCGCAACGATGCTGCGGCACGCGCGATTCACCCGCAGCGCATGCCGGCGCGGGGGCAGGCGCGGGGGCAGGCGCGATGGCGCCGTTGCCCGCCGCCGCGCTTACCGCCTGAAGGAATCCGCCGGCAGGCGGTCGATGAAGTCGCTGGCGCGCCTGAGGTGTTCGCGCATCAGCTGTGCCGACTTGTCGGCATCGCCGCTGACGATGGCCTGCGCGATCAGGCGGTGCTCGTTGACCGACTCCTGCAAGGCTTCGCCGTGGATGGCATTGCCAAGCTGGAACATGATCATCGGCAATTGCAGGCGGCCGATGAAATCCGTCAGCTGCGCATTGCCGCACTCGTCGGCGATGGCCTGGTGGAAGCGGCGGTTCTCTTCGAAGTAGGCCGCCGGGCTGATGCCATGGTGGTCTTCCCAGATCGGCCGGGTCGCGTTCAGGAAGCGCTCGCGCACGCAGGCTTCGTCCATGCGCCCGGCCGTGCGCCGCGCCGCCAGCGCTTCGAGTTCGGCACGTATCTCGAACAGCTCTTTCATCTCGGCGTGCGTGTAGCGCCTGACCATGGTGGTCTGGTTCGGGATGCTCTCGACCAGCCCTTCTGCCGACAGCCGGCGGAACGATTCGCGCACCGGACCGCGGCTGACGCCGAGCTCGCGCGTCAGGTCGGCCTCGACCAGGCGCTGGCCCGGCACCAGGCGTCCGCTGAGGATGGCCTGCCGGAGCGTATCGACCACATATTCGAGCGTGTTGCGTGGCGGTGCGGAGGGATTGGTCATGGGAAAGGGGCTGTGCTCGCGATAACCCTGATTGTATCCGACGCTGGCGAACATTATTGTCCTACAACATCGTAGCGCTACTGCAAACCCAAGCTGCGTTTCCGCTACATGATGTGCCGGCGGCTTTCGCTTGTCGAACGACACCGCTGGCGTCTTTCCGCTTCACGCGGCGTATCGTCATCCCATACGACAGCCGCGCGCCGACTTGAATTGTCCTACATTAACGTCGAGCAAAAGAGCGGGCGATACGACAAGCCGGCCTCGAGACACAACGGAGACACTGATGACCGCAAGCATCCAGCAAAGCCCGATCGAGGCGGTGTTGCCCGATCTCGAGAAGTCCGCCTACGACAAGGTGTTCTGGCGCACCGTGCCGCTGTTCTTCGTCTGCTACGTGGTCTCTTACCTGGACCGCGTCAATATCGGCTTCGCCAAGCTGCAGATGCTCGGCGACCTCGACCTGACCGACAACGTCTATGCGCTGGCGGCCAGCATGCTGTTCTGGGGCTACGTGCTGTTCGAGATGCCGAGCAACCTGATCCTGCACCGCGTCGGCGCGCGCCGCTGGATCTCGCGGATCATGATCAGCTGGGGCATCGTCTCGATCTCGATGATGTATATCGGGCCGCTGGCCACGCTGTTCCACACCACGCCGGCGAACGTGTTCTATGTGCTGCGCTTCTTGCTGGGCGTATGCGAAGCGGGCTTCTTCCCCGGCGTCGTGCTGTACCTGAACCAGTGGTTCCCGTCGCACAAGCAGAACCGCGTGCTGGCCGGCTTTATGTTCGCGCTGCCGTTGAGCCTTTGCATCGGCGGGCCGGTATCAGGCTGGATCCTGCAGAACATGCAGGACACGCTGGGCCATCGCGGCTGGCAATGGATGCTGCTGATCGAGGGCCTGCCCGCAGTGATCCTGGGCATCGTGGTGCTGACCTGCCTGACCGATTCGGTCGACAAGGCGCGCTGGCTGAGCGCCGAGGAAAAGGCGCTGATCCAGCGCAACCTGGCCACCGAGAACGCGCACAAGGCCCATAACTTCGGCGCGGCGCTGAAAAGCCCGGTGATCTGGCTGCTGTGCGCGATCCTGCTGACCATGAACACCGGCTTCTACGGCCTCTCGTTCTGGCTGCCGTCGATCATCCAGGCGACCGGCCTCGACAACGTCTACCACGTCGGCCTGCTGTCCGCGCTGCCATACGTGGTAGCGGGCGCATTCATCGTCGCCAATGCCATGCACTCGCACCGCACCGGCGAACGCCGCCTGCATGCCGCCATTCCGGCGGGGTGCGCCGGCATCGGCCTGATCCTGAGCGCTGCCTTTGCCAGCCAGCTGGGGCTGTCGCTGCTGCTGATCTCGGTCGCCGCAGCGGGCATCCTGGGCGTGGCGCCGCTGTTCTGGATCTTCTCGGGGCGAGCGCTCACCGGCGCGGCGGCCGCGGCTGGGCTGGCCATGATCAACTCGGTCGGCAGCCTGGCCGGCATCACCGGCGCCATGATCACCAATGTCGCCAAGAACGTCACGGGCAGTGTCAACAGCGGCACCTACGTGCTCGGTGCCTGCCTGCTGTTGTGCTGCGCGCTGATCCTGCTGCTGCCGCGCGCCATCGTCTCGGCCGACGCGCCGCGGCGCTGAGCGCGGATGCCTTCCGGCCCGCCAACGTTTTCAGACAGGAGACACCATGGGAACACAAGCCTTGCGATCGGACATGGGCTGGAGCACGGCCGACCGCATCACGGTGCGCGGACTGGACTTGTGCCAGGACGTTCTGGGCCAGCTCGCGCTGGGTGACTTCGCCTTTCTCGAGGTCACCGGCAGGAAGCCGGACGCCGCCGAGTCGACGGTATTCAACGCCATCCTGGCAGTGCTGGTGGAGCACGGCATGACGCCTTCGGCGATGGTGGCACGGCTGACCTACCTGGGCGCACCGGAATCGATGCAGGCCGCGATCGCCGCCGGCCTGTGCGGCATGGGCACCACCTTCGCCGGCACGGCCGAAGGCGCGGCGCGCCTGCTGCAGGAGGCGCTGCCCCTGGGCACGGCCCGCGAATACGACGTGGCCGGGACCGCCGCGCGCATCGTGCAGCAGCATCGCCAGCAACGGCTGCCGGTGCCCGGCATCGGCCACCCCGTGCACAAGCCGGTCGACCCGCGGGCCGTCCGGCTGTTCGCCATCGCCGAGGAAAACGGCCTGGCCGGACCCTATGTCGCGCTGATGCAGGCGATCTCGCAAGAGGCCGAGCGCGCCTTCGGCAAGCCCGGCCAGCTGCCCGTGAACGCGACCGGTGCCATCGGCGCCATCGCCTCCGAACTCGGCCTGTCGTGGAAGCTGTGCCGCGGACTGGCGGTGGTAAGCCGCGCAGTCGGCCTGCTCGGCCACCTGGCCGAGGAAATCGAACACCCCATCGCCAATACGCTATGGGTGCGCACCGAAGAAGAAGCATCGTCGCACCTCGTGCCGAAGGAGCCGCAATGAAAATCCTGCAGAACATCCGCGTTATCGAGATCGGCCGCTTCATCACCGCGCCGCTGGCCGCGCAATTGCTGGGCGAGCTCGGCGCCGAGGTCATCAAGATCGAATCGCCCCGGGTGGTCGACCCGTTCCGCACCTTCGACGGCGGCATGTATGCCGGGCATTTCCAATCCCATAACCGCAACAAGCGCTCGCTGGCGCTCGACTTCGCCACGCCCGATGGCCGCGAAGTGCTGCAGCAACTGCTGCGCGACGCCGATGTCCTGCTGCTGAACATGCGGCCCGGCAGCGACACCAAGCTGGGGCTGGACGCGGAACACCTGCACCAGGTCAATCCGCGGCTGGTGCATTGCTCGATCACGGGCTTTGGCGCCGACGGCCCCTACGCGGATCGCCCCGCGTTCGACAACGTCGGGCAGGCGCTGTCCGGCTGGATGTCGATGTTCCATCGCGGCACCGATGCGCGCGTGCCCGGGCCGCCGGTGTCCGACACCATTTCCGGCGTCTACGCCTGCATCGGCATCCTCGGAGCGCTGGTGGAGCGCGCCACCACCGGGCGCGGCCGCAAGGTAGAGGTGTCCATGCTCGAAGCGATGATCGCGCTGGCGACCGAGCCGCTGGGGCAGTTGTCTGCCTATGGCAGCGCGCCGGAGTTCTTCAGCCGCGCGTCGAAATCGCAGTCGTACCTGGTCACGTGCCGGTGCGGGCGCCGCATCGGGATTCACCTGTCGTCGCCGGAGAAGTTCTGGCAAAGCCTGCTCGACGCGATCGAGCGCCCGGACCTGGCGCAGGCCTATCCCGACCGCATGAGCCGCGTGCAGGGCTATGACGCCATTGCCGCCGAACTCGGCGCCGTGTTCGCCACCGCCGATCGCGACACCTGGATGGCGCGGCTGCAGCAGCATGATGTGCCGGCGGCGCCGGAGCTGCGCCTCGACGAACTCGAAGACGATGCGCAGGTGCGCCACCTCGGCATCTTCTATCAGATGGAGCATCCCGAGTATGGCGCGGTGCGTGCGGCCAACCGCGCCATCCGCTACGATGGCGACAACGGCAGCGGCTTCCGCGTGCCGCCCGCATTCGGCGAGCACTCGGTCGAACTGCTGCGCGAGGCCGGCTTCGACGCGGCACGTATCGAGCAGCTGCTCGCTTCGCGCACCGTCGTCGACTATCACCGGCAGCCCGCCGGCACTACGCCCGGCTGAGGCGGTTGCGGTCAACCATGATCCCCCCATGATCGAACTCGACAAAATCGACCTCAGGATACTGTCCGAGCTTCAGCGCGACGCCAGCCTCACCAACGTGGAGCTGGCCGCGCGCGTCAACCTGTCGCCATCGCCTTGCCTGGCGCGCGTGCGCGCGCTGAAGCAGTCAGGGCTGATCAGCAAGCATGTCACGCTGCTGGATCCGCGCAAGCTTGGCCTCAACGTCAACGTGTTTATCCAGGTCAGCCTGGAGAAGCAGACGCGCGCCGGGCTGGAATCGTTCGAGCGCGCCGTGCTGGCGCTGCCGCAGGTGATGGAGTGCTACCTGATGAGCGGGGATTCCGATTACCTGATCCGGGTGCTGGTGTCCGAAGTACAGGCGCTCGAGCACTTTATCGTCGACAAGCTGACGCGGCTGGCCGGCGTGGCCAGCATCCGCTCCAGTTTTGCGCTCAAGCAGGTGAAGTACCAGACCGCGCTGCCGCTGCCCGAGCCGGTGCAGAAGAAGCAGGGACGCTAGCCGCACGCGCGCTTTGCCGCGGTCTCCGCAGCAACCCCAATTGTTGCCCGCCACACTCCCCCGGTACATTCACGTCGGCCATGCCGGCCGCAGCAGGATCGCGGGGCGGTTGCCCTGCGCAGGCGGGCCGAACGACTGAACCAACAGGAGCAGCAGATGGCAGAGCGGTACCCGGCGCAGATTCTTCAGGGCGAGTTCGGGCGTGCCACGATCAACACCACCGAGCAGCCCATTGTCGAGCACGCCCATCGCGAGTTCAACGTCATCATCAAGCTCAGCGGCGCGGATACCACCTTGCAGTCGGGCGAGGCTTCGCTGTCGGTCGACGACGACTCGGTGGTCCTGCTCAATCCGTGGGTGGTGCACGCCAAGCATCCCAGCGACAACGGTCCCGCCACGATCCTGTCGCTGTTCCTGAACCCCTGCTGGCTCGCGAGCGAATTCCCGCACACCGCGCCGCACCTCGATCACCTGTTTCCCGCGCCGCGGGTCGCGCGGGTCGACGAGTTGCGCGAAACCGTAAAGCTGCTGGTGGCCGCGATCTCGATGCGCTCGCTGGCATCGCCCGGGCTGTGCGAGGATCGCCTGAAGGCGGTGGTGGACACGGTGGTGCGGCACTATGCGAAGCTCGATGCCGCGGGCGCGGCGCTGCGCCATGCGCGGCCGAGCGACCGCCGCATCCGCAAGGCCATTGCCTATATCCACGAACACGCTGCCGAGAATCCGAAGGTCGGCGACATTACGCGCTCGGCCGGCATCTCGCGCTCGCATTTCTTTGCGCAGTTCAGCCGCTGTACCGGGGTTTCGCCGCGGCACTACATCGACAGCCTGCGCCTGGGCATCGCCACGCGCTGGCTTGCCACCACCGACCGGCCGCTGACCGACCTGGCCGACGAACTCGGCTTCGGCACCCACAGCAACTTCACGCGCTTCTTCACCCGGCACATGGCGCTGTCGCCGAGCGAATTCCGCCGGCGCGCGACCGATGTCGCGCTGCTGGAGCGGCAGTGAACGCTAGACGCGCCGCTGCCCCGTCATCGGCGAGAAGGCAGCGCGCTGGCCGATGCGGGCGTACCACGCGTCCAGCGCCGGAAACTGTGCGCACGCCGGCTCCATGATCTTCCAGAGGTTGTAGCTGATTGCGAGCGGGATATCGGCAATGGTGAAGCGCTGGCCCGCGAAATAGTCGCGCCGCCCGAGCGCGCGGTCGGCCAGGCGCAGCAGCGCCACGATGCCGTCGCGCGCGGCCTCGATTTCCTGCGCGGTGGGCGGCGTACTGCGCGGCTTGACGACGAGCACCGCCAGCGCGCGCACGGCCGGCGCCAGGTGCGCGCACTGCCAGTCCATCCATTGATCGATGGTGGCGCGCACGCGCAGGTCGTCCGAGGTCAGCCGCCCGTGCGGATCCCTGGCAGCCAGGTAGCGTAGGATGGCATGCGACTCCCAGATGGCATGGCCGTCGTCTTCGAGCGTCGGCACGCGACCGTTCGGATTCCTGGCCAGGTATTCGGGCGTATCCGTGCCGCCGGCGGCACCGCCGGTCTCCTTCAGGACATAGTGCAGGCCCAGCTCCTCGCAGGCCCACAGCACCTTCTGCACGTTGGGCGAGCCACGGTGGCCCCAGACAATCAGCATCGATCCTCCTTGCGATGGTGATGGCGATGCGCGCTATTGCGCGCGCACGGGCGGCGTCACCGAGCCGCCGATCGACTCGATCGCGCGCGTCAGCGTCTCTTCCTCGAGCTCGGCCTGGCCGCCGCTTGCCGCCACAGCTCCGATCAGCGTTGCGTCGACCCAGACCGGCAGCGAGCCGATCGCAGGCAGCAGCGGCGCGCCGTATCCCAGCGAGGCGATATTGCCCCACACCATCGGATGGTCCACATAGCGCTGGCGCAGCGCGCGCCCCGACTGCCCGCCGGTGGCCACGCAGGCAAAGGCCTTGCCGCGCGCCACTTCCATCGTGACAAAGGGCGCGCCGTCCATGCGCGCGGCGGCAACCAGGTGCCCGGCGCTGTCGATCACGACAAAGCTCAGTGCGCTGCCATGGGCTTGCGCCTGCCGCATGGCGCTTTCAAGGATCTGGCTGGCCTGGCGGTAGCTGATCAGCGTGAGGCAATTGGGATGTTGTTCGGTGTCCATGGGTCTCTCGTGTTTCAACGTCTTGAAGTCTTTCCAGCTATCGCGGCATGTTGGCTAGCGGATCGCCGTGCGGAAAGTCGCGGTGCGGCTCAGCAGCAATACCGCCACCGCGGCCACGGCGGCCGGCAGCGCGATCGCGGCATAGATGCTGGCCGGCGGCCACTGCCATCCGACCAGCAGGCCGACGCCGACCGGCCCCAGCACCGCGCCGATGCGCGCCACCCCCATCGACCAGCCGACACCCGTGGCGCGCACGCGCTCCGGATAGAGGCTTGCCGACAGTGCCAGCAACGACCCGCCCGCGGCGGAAGAGAAGAATCCGGCCAGGGTGGCCGCGATGGCGACGGCAGCGAAGCTGTGCGCCAGCGCCCCAATGCAAGCGATCGATGCGGCCGCCGCCGTCAGCGCCACCATCAGCGCGCGTTGCGGCGACACGTAGCGCAGCGCGGCGCCGATCAGCACCGTACCGGCGACGCCGCCGGCGTTGAGCAGGCCCAGCATCGATGCGGCCATCGACAGGCTCCAGCCGGCCCGCTGCAGCAATGCCGGGGTCCACACGCCCACCACCACCAGCACCGTCCAGGTCATCCAGCAGGCCAGCCACAGCCACAGCGTGGCCGTGCCGCGGCCCTCGCCGAGCAGCGTGCGCAGCGGCGCCACGCGCTGCGCGCCGCCGGCATCGGGCGTGGCGCTGCGCCGCACCTCGCGCGATTCCGGCAGCAGCCACGCCAGCACCGGCACCAGCAGCAGCGGCGCCGCCCCGCCCAGCAGGAAGATCGCCTGCCAGCCGAACCGCTCCAGCGTGAAGGCGCTCAGGAACGAGCCCGCCATGCCGCCGATCGGCACCGCCGCCCACAGCAGCGTGACCACCCGCGCGCGCAGCGCGGGCGGCGTGAACTCCGACGCCAGGCTGATGAAGTTGGGCGCCACCCCTCCCAGGCCGATGCCGGCCAGGATGCGGATCAGCAGCAACTGGCTGTACGAAGCCGCCAGCGCGGTGCCGAGCGAACTGAGCGCGATCAGCATCGTCCCGGCCACCAGCAGCCGCTTGCGGCCAAAGCGGTCGCCCAGCGCGCTGAAGGTCACGGCACCGATCAGGAAGCCGATCTGCGAGGCACTGAAGAGCGGGCCGAAGGCCTGGATGTCGATGCCGATCGACGCCGCCATGGAATCGGCCGCGGGACCGACGGACTGGGTATCGAAGCCGTCGAGGAAGGCCACCAGCCCGCACAGCACGTAGACGCGCCAGGGCAGCCGCTGCACGATGTCTGCTGCAGGTGCAACGTCCGCTTGCTCGGCGCGGATTTCAGGTTGAAGAGAGACCATGGTCATGCGCCCGGGCTTATCGGGCATTGGTAGCGGGCATTGAAGGAGGCAAGGAAAAATGCCTGCGATGCACTGCAGGCCCGTTGGCAAGCACTAGGCCCCGCCGCGCAGGGATTGCGATATCTGCGCCTGCCGCGCCGCGCTGAAGATGCGCTTCGGCAGCATGGCCTGCACCACCTTGGGCGACTGGAAGCGGTAGTTGCTCTGGGTCTGGTTGGCGTACTGCGTCACGCGGAAGCCGCCTTCGATGCTGCAAAGCGCATACACGTCGTGCCAGGACAGCCCGGTCGCCGCGCTGACCCAGCCGATCATCTGCCTCAGCCCGGCGGTGAGCGCGTCTTCCAGGCTTGACCCCGAGCCCAGCACGATCCAGTGCGTCGGCGTTTCGGCCACCGGCGCGCTCAGCGCGATGCGCTTGTGCAGCACGTACTGGATGCGCAGGTCTTCCATCGCGGTTTCGATGCCGGTCTGGTTGACCGCGCCGTCGCCCTGCGCGGCGTTCGAGTCGCCGGTCCACATCCGGGCGCCGGGCACCTGCACCGACACGAACAGCGCGGTGCCTTCGACCAGTGCCGGCAGCGACAGATTGCCGCCATTGGCGCCCAGCAACAACGCGCTGGTCGGCTTGTCGCCGGCCGGCTGCGCTGCGATCGCGCCCTGCGCCGGCGCCAGCGGGATGCGCACGCCGGGCGCGAATTCCGCGAAGCGCCGCTCGGCGTCGAAGCGGAAGTAATGCAGGTACGGTTCCTGGAAATCCCCCGGCAACGCCCCCATGCCCTTGACCGTCGAATTCCAGCCCCAGTCGATCGGCCGCAGACGCAGCATCCTGCACTCGACCACATCGCCCGGCATTGCCCCTTTGATGCTGACCGGGCCGACCAGCGATTGCGGCCCCTGCGGATAGCGCTTGCGCACCACGTTGCGCTCGGCAAACGACATGCCGTACTTCGCTTCATTGCCCCAGTGCACCCACGTGTCGGGGTAATGCACGACATCGCCCGATTCGATCTCGAGCACCGGCGGCACCGCCGGGTCCATCTCGCCGACGCGCACCGTCTGCGGCGTGGAGCGCAGCGTGTGGACCTTGCCATGCTGGTTCGGGTCGAACACGCGCACGTGGCCGCCCTCGCCCTCGGCTGCGTGGGACGATGCGGCGTGGGCGCGCGCGCCCGCCAGCATCGACGCCGCGCCGATGCCGGCAAACTTCAGCATGCCGCGCCGGCTGAGCCCGGCCGCAAGCCGGCGGATGGCGTCATCCGAGCCATCGATCTGGCCGAAATCGGTTGTCTCTGTGGTCACTTGCTTTCCCCCAAGGTTTGCCCGGCCGAACGCTGCCGGTTCCGGCGTTGCGGTCGCACGTGGCGATCGGTTCCACGATAACTGCGGCGGTGCGGCAGCCGCTGCCCGGCGCGTCGCCCCGCTTATCAGATCGTCCGATTTTCAGAGCGCCGCCGCGCCGCGTGCGCCGAGCACCACGGCGGCAAGCCAGGCGCGTTCGGTCCCGTGGTTCAGCCAGCGATGGCGCACCCCGTTCTGCACCACCGTATCGCCCGCCTGCAGGTTGGTCGCGACGCCACCGTCGAGCTCGAGCGTGATGGCTCCGCTCAGCACCACGACGAAGTCGATCGACGTAGTCGCATGCATGCCCGGCACCTCCGGGTCCATCAGCTCCAGCAGCCCGGGAATGTCCCGCTCCATCTCTTCCCTGGCCCGTTCCGGATCGGCCGGCGGCTGCGCGCGCAGGACCTCCGCCAGCGGCGGCACGCTGAAGACCGAGAAGTGATAGCCGCCCGGCGGCGGCGAGAATGCCGGCGCTGCCGACGGTTCGCCCGGATTCGGCACGGCGGGCGCTGCCGCCGCGCCCCACAGCGGCACCGTGGTCACGCCGCCCGCAAGCGCCGGCGCGCGTTCGGGCACTTCGATGTCGGAGGCGATCACCGCCTTGCCGCGCTGCAACCCTGTCACCACCCGCCTGACCGTCTTCATGGCTTGTCTCCTGGAGCGTCGCACTGTTGGCATGCCGGACTGGCATCGGCTGATCCCGCCATCGCCTGCCCGCTTCTGATGCAGCGCGAGTCTAGGACCTAACCGGCCATGCGCGCCCGGGCCCGACACGCGCGCACGAAATTTTTGGACTGCCGGTTAAACCTGCGGGCTATCCGGTCACGTCGATTGAGCGCTGCGCGCTTACGCTGGGTCCTCAACGGCGGCGGGCTGCCGGCTCGCAAACACGCGATCCCGGCCTCCGCCTTCCTTCGACCCGCATGCACCAGCCCACAACATGAAGATCATTGCTTATGCGGACGGCAACGCTACCGCGCTTGGCGTCGTCACCAGCCCCACGCATTTCGTCGCGGTCGCGGAGATCGCCCCGGAGCTGCCCTCCAGCCTGATCGCGATCCTGGAAAGCGAGCACGGCCTCGCCCGCCTGCGCGATGCCGCGGCCGGCGCAGTGGGCCAGCGCGCGCTGGACTCGGTCCGGCTCAAGCCGTTTCTCGAGCGCCCCAATGCCATGTGGGCGCTGGCGCTGAACTTCAAGAGCCACCTGGCCGAGACCGGGCTGCAGACCAACGGCGACTATCCGCATCTCTTCCTGCGCACGCCGGCCTCCTATGTCGGTGCCGGCGAGGCGGTCGTGGCGCCGCCCGAAGCCGTTGCGCGCGCGTTCGATTACGAAGGGGAACTGGGGGTCGTCATCGGCAAGCCCGGACGCTACATCCCCGAGCAGCGCGCGCTGGAGCACGTGGCCGGGTACACCTGCGTCAACGAAGGCTCGGTGCGCGAGTACCAGGTGCACAACCGCCAGTTCGGCCTGGGCAAGAACTTTGAAGCCTCGGGTTCGTACGGGCCCTGGCTGATGACCGCCGACGAGTTCGGCGATCCCGCCACCCACACGGTGCAGACCCGCCTGAACGGCGTGGTGCGCCAGCGCGCGCGGCTCGACGACATGCTGTGCGGCGTCGCCCGGGTGATCAGCTACCTGAGCCAGGGCTACAACCTGCGGCCCGGCGACCTGATTGCGATGGGCACGCCGGGCGCACTCAAGCCGCAGCCCGACGACGTGGCCGGCCGCGACCTGTCGCGCCAGTACGGCCTGTTCAAGGTGCCGGGGCTGGTCCACATGCGTGCCGGCGACGTGGTCGAGGTGGAGATCGACGGCCTGGGCATCCTGCGCAACCCGGTGGTCGGGGACGAAGCGCATCCGGGAGCCCAACGCTAGCCGCAAGCGGCACTTGCCTGCTGCCCCACGGCGCTGTGTGCCTGTGCGCCGGTCGTGTTCCTTTTTCGCATTCATAACAAGAGAAAGTGGAGGAGAAGATGTTGGAAGCACGTCATTGCCTGAAGCACAGCCTGACCCTTGCATTGCTCGCCGGGCTCGGGGCGTCGGCCACCGCAAACGCCGGGGGAGTGCGGCTCTATGGGCTGATCGACACCTACGTCGGCAGCGTCAAGCCGAGCGGCGCGCCGCGCAGTTCCTGGCAGCTCGACAACGGGGGCGAAACCACGCCGTTCTGGGGCTTCGGCGGCGAAGAAGACCTCGGCGGCGGCCTGAGCACCGTGTTCGCCGTCGAGAGCTTTTTTCGTCCCGACACCGGTGAGATGGGCCGCAGCCCGACCGACTCGATGTTTGCACGCAACGCCTATGTCGGCCTGTCGTCGAACAAGTTCGGCGAGCTGCGCATCGGCAGGAATTCCACGCCCATGCTCTATCTGACCGGGCAGTTCAATCCCTTTGCCGGCTCGACGCGCTTCTCGCCACTGAACGTGCAGAACTGGATCCCGTCCTTCGGGCGCCTGATCCATGGCGATACCGGCTGGAGCAACGCGGTGCGCTACCTGTCGCCGAGCTTTGGCGGGCTGAGCTTCCAGCTGATGTATGGACTGGGCGAGGCCGCGACCAACAATGGCACCAACAACATGGGCGCCATGATCCGCTACCAGAACGGCCCGCTCGACCTGGCCGTGGGCGGCAACCACACCAAGACCGGCGCGGCCATCACCGCGCTGGAGCCGAGCCAGAAGGTGCTGTTCACGGGGGCTTCGTACGACTTCAAGGTGCTGAAGCTGTTCGGCACCTTCAACATGACGAAGAACGGGCGCTCCGAAGTGCGGACCTATACCTACCAGGCCGGGATCTCGGCTCCGATCGGACCGGGCCGGCTCAATGCCAGCTACGCGTGGACCAAAAACGACCGCCGCATCCAGGATGACTTCAACCGCACTACGGCAGCGATCGGCTATAGCTATGACCTGTCCAAGCGTACCGACGTCTATGCCAACTATCTCTACGACAAGCTGACCACCGCCGGCACCGGCAACACCTTTGGCGTAGGGCTGCGGCACAAGTTCTGAGTCCGCCCGCGCGCGGCACATCGTGCCGCCCGAAGCCGGGCAAGGCGGAACGATCCACGCTTTGCCCGGTGCATCGCCCATGCAAACGGCACATGCTGCCGCGCCCCGCTACTTAGAATGGATCGCAGCGTGGTATCGCCACCATCAGAACGATAATTCGACAGGAGACCGCATGCGCTATCCGAACATCCTCTCCGGCCTGTTGGGCATCGCCGCGACGATACTCGCTGCAGTGCCCGCCATGGCGGGCGCACAGGAATATCCGAGCCGCCCCATCCGCCTGGTGGTGCCGTTCGTTCCCGGCGGCGTTACCGACGCCACCGCGCGCCTGCTGGCCAACAAGCTGGGCCAGTCGCTGGGCCAGAACGTGGTCGTCGACAACCGTCCCGGCGCCTCGGGCAATATCGGCGCCGAGATCGTGGCCAGGTCCGGTGCCGACGGCTACACGCTGCTGCTGGGCTTCGACGGCGCGCTCGTGACCGGCACGCACATTACCCGGCCGCGCTTCGATGTGCTGAAGGACTTCGCGCCGGTGACCAAGATCGGCGATGCCACGCTGATCTTCGTGACCAGCCCGGCCGTACCGGCCAAGACCTTCAATGAACTGGTGGCGTACGCGCGCACCAGCAAGGGCGGCGGACTGCCGTTCGGCAGTTCCGGCACCGGCACCACCTGCCATCTCGCCGGCGAGCTGTTGCGCGAACAGGCCGGCATCCCGCTGCAGCACATCGCCTACAAGGGCGGCTCGCAGGCGCTGACCGACGTGCTCGGCGGCTCGTTGCCGGTGCTGTGCACGGCCGTCGCGAGCGTGTCGCAGTATGTGAAGAACGGCCAGGTCCGCGCGATTGCGGTGACCGGCAGCCATCGCGTCGCCTCGCTGCCCGAGGTGCCGACCCTGATGGAATCGGGGGTCAGGAACTTCAGCGTCGATTCCTGGGTAGGCATCCTTGCGCCGGCGGGCTCGCCCGCCGCTGTCGTGACCCGCCTGCAGCAGGAAATCCGCAAGGTGCTGGACCAGCCGGAAACGCGCAGCAAGATGCTCGACCTGGGCATTGCCCCGGTCGGCAACACACCGGAAGACTTCGGCCGGCAGATCCACCACGACTATGCAAGATACGGCGAGGTGGTGAAGAAGGCCGGCATCACACTCAACTAGGCGCAGCGGCCTTGCTACAGCGCTGCTTGCGCCTGCTCATCCCGATCCCCTCCCATCCTGACGATCATGTTCTCTACCAGCGATCTTTCCGACGAGCATCCCGACACCACGTTTGTCTGCCAGCTGCAGTTCCGCAGCTTCGGCCTGCGCGAGCAGTTTTCAGGACCATGCGCGACCCTGCGCGTGCAGGAGGACCATCGGCCCGTGCTGCGCCAGCTATCCGCGCCCGGCGCCGGGCGCGTGCTGGTGGTCGACGTGGGCGGCTCGCTGCGCATTGGCGTCTTTGGCGACCGGCTCGCCGCGCTGGCTTCAGCCAACGGATGGGCCGGCCTGGTGATCCACGGCGTGATCCGCGACAGCAAGGCCGTCAACGGCATCGATATCGGCGTCAAGGCGCTGGGCACCACGGCGCTGCGCAATGCGGCCGAACAGCCCGGCGCCGCCGACGACATCCCGCTGAACTTCGGCAACGTGACGTTCCGGCCGGGCGACTGGGTCTATTGCGACGCGGACGCCGTGCTGATCAGCCCGCAGCCGATCCGCGCGGGCGGGCCGCAGGACTACTGATCGTGGAGACGCCAATGTCCGTGCCCAATCAACATGAGCCGCCGTTGCCCGGCATCGGCGTGCCGGTACACGGCCTGCACCACTTCGCCTGGCGCTGCCGCGATGCCGAGGAGACGCGCCACTTCTATGAAGACTTGCTGGGCTTGCCGCTGATCCACATGGTCCGCGCCGATGTGGTGCCCAGCACCGGCGAACGCTGCCCGTATGCGCATCTGTTCTTCGAGATGCAGGACGGCGGCTGCATCGCCTTCTTCGACCTGGGCGACGACCAGGCGGCGCTGCCTTCGCCGAACACCCCGCCGTGGGTCAACCATCTGGCGCTGCGCGTCGCCTCGCGTGAAGACCTGCTGCAGGCCTGCCACCGGCTGCGCGCCGCCGGCGTCGAAGTGCTGGGCGTGACCGACCATCATTTCCTTGAGTCGATCTACTTCTTCGACCCCAACGGCATACGGCTCGAGCTGACCACGCCAGCCGGCGACCCCGACTACGCCCGCGCAGCGCGCGCGAGCGCCCATCGCCAATGCGCGGAATGGGTCGCGGAGAAGGCCAGGGCGCGGCAGCAGCGCCAGGCGGCGCAAGGGCCCGGATCCCGCTGAACACACCACGCCGCTAGTCACCCGCCGGCCGGCAGTGGCGCCCATTGACGATGGGCGCCTGTCTGCGGCCGCGACTGCCAATGCTTGCACGGCTTGCGCAGACATCCGCACGCAGGCGTCCCCCTTCCCATTCAGAACCACACACGAGATGCGCAATGCCTGACCTCTCACGCAAATACGAGTTCGACCGGCTGCCGGTCATCATCCAGTTCCAGGAGCCGGCCGGCATGGCCGAGACCTACGGCTTTGCCGGCAGCCAGGGCTATACCTTCCTGGAAGGGCAGCGGCTGGTGCCGCGCGGCGCCCGGTCCAGCGTGGTCTACCTGTTCATGCACCCGTCGTCCACGCTGCAGCTGATGCCGATGCCGGCCGCGCTGGCGCAAGCGGGCATGCATGTGCTGTGCGCCGGCAGCCGCTACGCCAGGAACGATACCGCGCTGATCATGGAAAAGGTGGCGTTCGACCTTGGCGCCTATATCCGCCATGCGCGCGAGGTGCTCGGCTATCAGAAGGTGGTGCTGGTGGGCTGGTCGGGCGGAGGCGCGCTGTCGCTGTTCTACCAGGCCCAGGCAGAGCAGCCAACGATTACGCACACGCCCGCCGGCGATCCGTACGACCTGACGCAGGCGCGCCTGATGCCGGCCGATGCGCTGATCTTCGTCGCCGCCCACCTGAGCCGGCCCGAGACCCTGACCGAGTGGCTGGACCCGTCCGTCACCGACGAACTCGATCCCGACCGGCGCGAACTGGAATTCGATATCTACGACCCGCGCTGTCCGCATCAGCCGGCGTACACCACGGAATTCATCGCACGCTTCCGCCAGGCACAACGCGCACGCAACCGCCGCATCAGCGACTGGGCCATCGACATGCTGGCCCGGCTGAAACGCAACGGCACGGAACTGGAGCGCGGCTTCGTCGTGCATCGCACCATGTGCGATGTGCGCTGGCGCGATACCAGCATCGACCCGAACGGGCGCAAGGCGGACTGGTGCTATCTGGGCGATCCGCGCGTGGTCAACTCGGGACCGGTGGGCCTGGCGCGTTATTCGACCCTGCGCAGCTGGCTCTCGCAATGGTCGTATGACCATTCCAACATCAAGGGCCCGGTGAATGCGGCGCGCATACGGCATACGCCGGTGCTGCAGATCGAGAACGGCGCCGACGACGCGGTGCCCGCCACGCACAACCCGCAGGTGTTCGAGGCACTGGCAACCGCCGACAAGGAATTCGTGCGCATCGAAGGCGCCACGCATTACTACCTCGAGCAGCCCGAGCAAATGCGGCAGTGCCTTGAGATCGTGGCAGGGTGGTCCGGGCGCAAGGTTGGCGCATAACCCAGCAAAGCGGCAAAGCGGCGGCACCTGGCCGCCGCTTTGCGTTTTCGGCGCAAGCCAGCAAGGATCACGGCAGCGGCGGCTTGGGCAGGCGCGTCTCGCCCGGCTCCAGCTTCAGCTCGACATCCAGGCGGAAGCCGCCGTTGCCATCCGGCTCGAAATCGCGCAGCAGGGAACCCACGGCGCCAAACGCTGCATCGCTGAAGGCATACGGGTCCAGCGCATCGAAGATCTGCGTGGTCAGCACCTTGTGCCCCGGCGCGATGGCGATGAAGTGCAGGTGCGCCGGGCGCATGTGGTCGCGGTTCTGCAGCTTCAGCAGTTCGCCGCAGGGGCCGTCGATCGGCACGCCATAGCCCGACGGCCGCACGCTGTCGAACCAGAAGCGCCCTTCGGCGTCGGTCTCGAACACGGCACGCAGGTTCATGTCTTCCTGGTGCTCGTCCTGGTTCTCGTACAGGCCGCTCGGCGCGGCCTGCCAGGTCTCGATGCGCGCGCCGGCGATGGGCGTGCCGTCGATCGACACCACACGGCCGCGCACCGTCAGCGGGTCGCCGGTAGTGTCAGGGGTGGCGATATGCGCGCCGTTGGGCCGCACCGGCTGGTTGGCGCGCCAGAACGGGCCGATCAGCGCGGGCTCGGTGCCGCCGGCGGCCAGCACGGCCTTGGCATCCATCAGCAGCACCAGCGTGGCGAGCCCAAGGATATCCGCGAGCAGGATGCCCTCGTGCTTCTTCGGTCCGGTAGCCTGGCCGATGCGGACCATGAAGTCCAGGCCGGCGTGGAGTTCTTCATAAGTCAGCTGCACCTCCGACGCGAACGCATGCGCATGCCGGATCAGCGCATCGAGAATGGTGCGGGTACGCGCGTCGGCAGTGCCGGCATTGGCCTTGAGCACGGCTTCCAGCAGCGCCTCGGGGGTGGCGGGAATCGATTGGGAAGCCGCAGCGGAAGCGGCGCTTGCGCGGGCTACGGAAGCAGAAGTCATGGTGTGGTCAGCTCCTGAGGGAAGTGGGGATGGAATCTGGCGCGGAGCGGGGCGTCGATGTGACGCCCCGCTGCATGCCGCAGGCGCCTGCTCGTTGACCACGCGTCCGGGTCGCCGCGGACGTCGTCAGCCTTCGGAGCGCGGCTGCGCCGGGTCCGACCCGCTTTCCTTGATGTAGCCGTCGTCGCCGTAGACCAGGCCGGTGGACTCGGCTGCCTTGACCACGTCCGGATGCCAGGCGATGCGGCCGCATTCTTCGTCGGTGCCGCCCACCACAGAGTAGACCACCAGCGCGTGGTCGTTGGGGTTGCGGAACCCGCGCATCACGCCGATCGGGCACGAGATCACATCCCACTGGTTCAGCATCAGCGAATACTGGCCCTTCTCGCCCCAGATCACTTCCATCTGGCCGTTCAGCGGGCAGAACACTTCCTCGGTCTTGTGCGCATGCAGGCTGGCGCCCTGCCCGACCGGGATTTCGATGAAGGTCACGCCAAAGCGGTGATTGCCCGGGATCGCCGGCTCGACGCCTTTGTTCTCGAGCACGCCGCGATTCATGATCTTGTAGATGTTCTTCTTCATCCCGGGCAGGCGGCTTTCGATAAAGGTCTCGCCGTAAGGCTTGACCTTGCCCCAGCGCGCGATGCGGGTGGCTTCCATTTCCTGTGGGGTCGGATCCATATTGCTCCTCGGTGTCATGAAGTTGGGAAAACGAGAGGCGTTCGCCTCTGTTCGTGCAACTTTATGAACCGCTCACAGGCAAGTCCAACATCATTTTTCGCCGGGCGCCATAACAATCCGGTATCGGGTTTTGCGCCGGGCCGCTGCCTGCGCCGGGTCGGAATTCCGGCCTTTCAACGGGCCATGCTTGCCGCCAAAGCCCGCACCGCGCGTCGTTGCTTTCACCACGACGCCCAAACCTTGCGCCTTGACGCCGCACCCGCGGGATGGGCATCATTCGGTCTTTTCTTAAATACGAATTATTCGCATTTGTATTTACATTCATATACAGGCCTGCCTGTCTTCCTGCTGTTCCCTATGAGCTGCCAAGTCCTTCGCGCCGCGCGTGCGCGCGCACGCCAACCCCGCCATTTCGCCGTGCTGGCGCAACTTGCCGTGCTCGCCGGCTTTCCGTCGACGGCCGCGCTGGCGCAGCAAGCGGCGGCGCCGGCCGATGCGGCGTCGCTGCCGGCGGTGACCGTGAGCGCGTCGGCAGTGGACGACTCCGGCCTGCAGCTTGAGAAAAAGGCCAGCACCGGCGCACTGGGTTCGCGCACGCAGCTGGACACGCCCTACTCCACCACCATCGTCACCGGCGAAGACCTGGCCGAGCGCCAGGTGGCCAAGCTCGGCGACGTGTTCACCATGGACGCGTCGGTCAGCGACAACGGCAACGGCTACAACAGCTGGTCCAGCTACCTGAGCGTGCGCGGCCTGCAGATCGACTGGCAGAACGGCTTCAAGATCAACGGGCTGCCGTTCATCGCCTACGGCATCACGCTGCCGTACGAGCACATGGAGCAGGTGGAGCTGCTCAAAGGGCTGCCGGGCTTCATGTACGGCTTCGCCACGCCGGGCGGCATAGTCAACTACGTCACCAAGAAGCCGACCGACACCTTCACCGCGTCGTTCGAGCTGGGCTACCGCGCCGCCAATGTCTGGAGCGAGCACATCGACGTGGGCGGCCGCGCCGGCCCGGACAATATGTTCGGCTACCGCCTGAACGCGACGCATGAGGAAGGCACGCCCTACAACGCGCGCAACATCCGGCGCGACAGCGTGTCGCTGGGCCTGGACGCGCGCCTGACCAAAGACCTGACCTGGACCTTCGATTCGATCTACCAGGACCGCCGCGCCACCGGCCAGATGCCGTCGTTCAGCCTGTGGAGCTATGGCGATACGGCGCTGCCGGGCGCGGTGTCCGGGCGCATCCTCAACTTCGCCGGCGCCGACCAGCACCTGAACACCAACCTGCAGCTGTACAGCACCGGCCTGCGCTACCAGATCAATCCGGACTGGGCGGTCAGCACCAGCTACAGCTTCACCAAGGTCAACCGCAGCCGCAATGAAAGCACCTACAACCTGCTGAACCAGGCCGGCGACTACACCGACCAGCGCTACGACACCGCGCAGAACCAGCAGGTGGGGCAATGGCAGGCGATGCTGGAGGGCAAGTTCCGCACCGGCCCGTTCGGGCATCAATTGGTGGCCGGCCTGTCGTGGCAGAAGCAGATCGACCGCTATGACAACAACGGCTTCGGCGCGGTCATCGGCACCGGCAATATCTTCGCGCCCAACACCAATACGTATTACAGCTCGACCGCCTTCAACAAGGTGCGCAACAGCGACATCACGCAGAAGTCGGTGTTCGCCAGCGATACCGTGCAGCTGAGCGAGCGCTGGTCGGTGCTGGCCGGCCTGCGCGTGACCAACTTCGAGCAGAACGGCTATGTGCCGGTCACCTCCAGCTACAGCAAGAACGGCGTGGTCACGCCGACGCTGGCGTTGATGTTCAAGCCGGTGCCCACGGCCACGGTCTATGCCAGCTATGTCGAGGCGCTGGAGCCGGGCTCGATCGTGCCGGACGGCTACACCAACGCGCGCCAGCTGCTGAGCCCAATCCGAAGCAAGCAGTATGAAATCGGCGTCAAGGCCGACCAGGCCAAGTGGAGCGCAACCGCGGCCGCCTTCCGCATCGAGCGCGGCGCCGAGTACGACAGCATCAGCGGCGGCGTGCCGACGCGCCGGCAGGATGGCACCTCGATCTACCAGGGGCTGGAACTGGCGGGGGTGTATCGCCTGGGCTCGCAATGGGAATTCGGCGCCAGCGCGATGTATCTCGATTCGTACTACGACAACGGCGTGGCCAACAGCGGCAACCGCGTGGCCGGGGCGCCCGGCTTTATCATGGCCGGACGTGTCAGCTACCGCGTGCCGTTCGTGCCGGGACTGCGTGTTGGCGTCGATGGGAAATACACCGGCAGCACCAAGCTCAATGCCGGCAATACGCTCGACGCCGGCGGTTACACGGTGTTCAACCTCGGCGCCAGCTACAGCACGCGGGTTGCGGGCAAGGACCTGACGCTGCGGGCTGCGCTAAACAACGTGACCAACAAGCGGTACTGGGGCTTCCAGTACGAGAACTACATCCAGCCGGCGGATCCGCGCAGCATCAGTTTGACGGCGAAGATCGCGTATTGAAGTTTTGCCGGATGCGCGCAACAGGACCCGCTCTTCGGAGCGGGTTTTTTGTTGGTTCATGTTGTGCTTGGGGTGGGGCGGTTGGATGGGTTGTCGTGCTTGGCTGGCGTGGCTGTTTCGCCGGCGCAGCCGGCGACCTACTTCTTGGCCGAGCGCCAAGAAGTAGGCAAGAAACGCGTCGCCTGTGCGGCTGGCAATCAATTCCACGGTGTTGGTGGTTCGGGCGGTGGTGATTTCCGTTTGGGCGTGGTTGCCCGTTCGACCCTGCTACGCCATGTGAGTCAGGGGCAGTGCCTTCGATCACCCACTTTTGAACGATCCCAACAGGGTGTAGGCAGCCTGCTGCTGGCGCTATCGGTGGGACGCCTTCGGCTGCGCAGCGCGCGCTCCCTATCTCAGGTCTACTGCTCTGGCACGGAGTGCGTCGCTGCGCTCGCACGCGCTATCGCTGGCGAGCCCAAAGGACTTTTCCCTTCCGCCTGCTTGCTCCCCGCCTGCGGGAGAAGGGCCGGGGGTGAGGGCCGGAGCATCCACGAAGTCACCCGCATCAAACCCCGCTACTCACAGTCCCCGCTTCCCACCTTCCGGGAAAACGAATGTTGACAATCACAAATCCGTGATCTACAACATCGTCTACACACTCAATCAATTTTGTAGACAATTTAGTAGACACACAAACACCCTCCCCCGGGCGCGCCGCACAGAGCCCCAAAGGGCCGCGCGTCGCCTATCGTCAAGACACACATCTGCCAGGAGACTCAGATGATGCAAACCACCGCAACACCCGCCGACGCAGCGCCGGCGCAGGGCGGGCATGCCGCACACGGCAATGCCCTGATCAAGCCCAGCTATGACGAACGCCTGACCAACGAGGACCTGGCCCCGTTGCGCAAGCAGACCTGGGGCACCTACAACATCTTTGCGTTCTGGATGTCCGACGTGCACAGCGTCGGCGGCTATATCACCGCGGGCAGCCTGTTCGCGCTGGGGCTGACCAGCTGGCAGGTCCTGGTGTCGCTGCTGGTGGGCATCGTCATCGTGCAGTACTTCTGCAACCTGGTGGCCAAGCCCAGCCAGGTGACCGGCACGCCTTATCCGGTGATCTGCCGGGCCTCGTTCGGCGTGCTCGGCGCCAATATCCCGGCCATCATCCGCGGGCTGATCGCGGTGGCGTGGTACGGCATCCAGACCTATCTCGCGTCGAGCGCCTTCCTGGTGCTGGCGCTGCACTTCTTCCCGGGACTGGCACCGTATGCCGACGTCAAACTGCATGGCTTCGCCGGCTTGTCGGCGCTCGGCTGGGCCGCGTTCATGGTGCTGTGGGTGCTGCAGGCGCTGGTGTTCTGGACCGGCATGGAGACTATCCGCAAGTTCATCGATTGGGCCGGCCCGGCGGTGTACGTGGTGATGATCGTGCTGGCGATCTGGCTGGTGAACAAGGCCGGCTGGGAGAACGTCAACTTCACGCTGAGCTTCGTCAAGTACACCGGCTGGGAAGCGGTGCCGGTGATGCTGAGCGCGATTGCGCTGGTGGTGTCGTACTTCTCCGGCCCGATGCTGAACTTCGGCGACTTCTCGCGCTACGCCAAGGACTTCAAGTCGGTCAGGCGCGGCAACTTCTGGGGCCTGCCGGTCAACTTCCTGGGCTTCTCGCTGCTGACCGTGATCACCACCTCGGCCACGCTGCCGGTGTTCGGCAAGCTGATCACCGACCCGGTCGAGACCGTCAGCCATATCGACAGCACCTTCGCCATGCTGCTGGGCGCCTTCACCTTCATGACCGCGACCATCGGCATCAATATCGTCGCCAACTTCGTCTCGCCGGCGTTCGACTTCTCCAACGTGTCGCCCAAGCACATCAGCTGGCGCACCGGCGGCATGATCGCCGCGGTGGCTTCGATCTTCATCACGCCGTGGAACCTGTACAACAACCCGCAGGTGATCCACTACACGCTGGACGTGCTGGGCGCCTTCATCGGCCCGCTGTTCGGCATCCTGATTGCCGACTACTACCTGGTGCGGCGCCAGCATGTCGAGGTGGATGACCTGTACACGCTGAACCCGCGCGGCCGCTACTGGTACCGCAACGGCTTCAACCCGGCGGCGGTGGCCACCATGATTCCCGCGGCCATCATCCCGATCCTGTGCGTGGTGGTGCCGGCCTGGCAGGCGGCGGCCAACTACAGCTGGTTTATCGGCATGGGCATTGCGCTGGTGCTGTACCGGCAGCTGGCGCCGCGCATGATGCCGGGGCACCTCGGCACACGCGCCGCGAGCCAGGCCTGATTCCACCCTCTATGTCCACTGCACGAATTCGATCGCACCGAACCGAGCCGCATCCATGAAGCTGAAGATCATCAACCCCAATACCACCCAGAGCATGACCGACAAGATCGGCCAGTGCGCCGCCGCCGTGGCGGCGCCCGGCACGCGCATCAGCGCGGTCAGCCCGCGCATGGGCCCGGCTTCGATCGAAAGCCACTATGACGAGGCCCTGTCGGTGCCGGGCATCCTCGACGAGATCCTGGCCGGCGAGCAGGAAGGCGTCGATGGCTACGTCATCGCCTGCTTCGGCGACCCGGGCCTGTACGCCGCGCGCGAAGTGGCGCGCGGGCCGGTGATCGGCATCGCCGAGGCCGCCATGCACATGGCCAGCGTGGTCGGCAGCAGTTTCAGCGTGGTCACCACGCTGGCGCGCACCTGCAATATCGCCTGGCACCTGGCCGAGCGCTACGGCATGAAGCGCTTCTGCAACAACGTGCGCGCCTGCGACCTGCCGGTGCTGGAGCTGGAGCGCCCCGGCTCCGATGCGCGCCGCATCATCACCGAGGCCTGCCGCGTGGCGTTGGCCGAAGACCGCAGCGAATGCATCGTGCTGGGCTGCGCCGGCATGACCGACCTGTGCGACGAGATTGCCGACGCCATCGGCGCGCCGGTGATCGACGGTGTGTCGTGCGCGGTCAAGCTGGCCGAGGCGCTGGTCTCGGTGCGCCTGGGCACCAGCAAGCGCGGCGATTGGGCGCGGCCGCTGCCCAAGGCCTATGCCGGCATGCTGGCCCCCTATGCCCTGAACTGAACCCCATGTCTTCCCGCACTTTGTCCGCTTCCACCACCATGCTCCAGTCCCGCTATCCCCGCGATCTGACCGGTTACGGCGCCCGCCCGCCGCACGCCCGCTGGCCGGGCGGCGCGCGCATCGCCGTGCAGTTCGTGCTCAACTACGAAGAAGGCGGCGAGAACTGCGTGCTGCACGGCGACGCCGCCTCCGAGCAGTTCCTGTCCGAGATCGTCGGTGCCGCGGCCTACCCCGACCGCCACATGAGCATGGAGGGCATCTACGAATACGGCTCGCGCGCCGGCGTCTGGCGCATCCTGCGCGAGTTCGAAAAGCGCGGCCTGCCGCTGACCATCTTCGGCGTATCGATGGCGCTGCAGCGCCATCCGGAACTGACCCGCGCCTTCGTCGAGCTGGGCCACGAGATCGCCTGCCACGGCTGGCGCTGGATCCACTACCAGAACATCGACGAAGCCACCGAGCGCGAGCACATGCGCATCGGCATGCAGATCATCAAGGAGCTGACCGGCGAGCTGCCGCTGGGCTGGTACACCGGCCGCGACAGCCCCAACACGCGGCGCCTGGTGGTCGAGCACGGCGGCTTCCTGTACGACTCCGACTACTACGGCGACGACCTGCCGTTCTGGACCGAGGTCGAGGTCACCGGCGGCGAGAAGAAGCCGCACCTGGTGGTGCCATACACGCTGGATTCGAACGACATGCGCTTCGCCACGCCGCAGGGCTTCAACACCGGCGAGCAGTTCTTCCAGTACCTGAAGGATGCGTTCGACGTGCTGTACGACGAAGGCGACCCGAGCGGCCAGGACAGCCCCAAGATGCTGTCGATCGGCATGCACTGCCGCCTGCTCGGCCGCCCGGGCCGTTTCCGCGCGCTGCAGCGCTTCCTCGACTACGTGCAAGGGCACGACCAGGTGTGGATCTGCCGCCGTGTCGATATCGCGCGGCACTGGGCGCAGGTGCATCCGTTCCAGGCCAGCGACGCCGCTGCCAAAGCGCGCGCGGCCTGCAGGGAAACCGCCCCGGCCTGACCCCCGTGGCCTCGCTGTCGCCATAGTTGTGTACGATATAGCCGTGTTTCGTCGCCAGTTCGGGCGACAGGCTGAATGTCCGTACCCTGATATGGCAACCACATCGAAGAAGGCGGCGCCCGGCGCCGCCGCCAAAACCCCGCGTCGGGCGGCCACCAAGGCCTCCCCCAAGGCCGCCCCCAAGGCCGTGCCCAAAGCCGCAGCCAATGCCGCCCCGGACGACGAGCCCGGCCAGGAAGGCGCCGCCAGCGAGGCATCGGCCACCGAGGCGATCTACCTGAGCCTGCTCTACGCCATCATGGAGCACCGCCTGCTGGCGGGCACCAAGCTGGTCGAGGAGCGGCTGTGCGAAGTGACCGGCGCCAGCCGGGCGCGCATCCGCCAGGTGTTTGCGCGCCTGGCGCACGAGAAGCTGGTGACGCTGGTGCCCAACCGCGGCGCCTTCGTCTCCAGCCCGAGCGTGGACGAAGCGCGCGAGGTGTTCCAGGCGCGCCGCGTGGTCGAGCCCGCGCTGGCCGCCGAACTGGCACAACGCGCCACGCCCGCCAAGGTGCGAAGCTTGCGCCGCCATGCCATGGAAGAAGACAACGCGCGCGCCCGTGGCGACCGCGCGGCAATGATCCGCCTGTCGGGCGAGTTCCATATCCTGCTGGCCGAGATGGCCGGCAACGCCATCCTCGAAAAGCTGATCCGCGAGATGGTGTCGCTGACCTGCCTGATCATCACGCTGTACGACCGTCCCGGCGCTCCCGCCTGCGCGGAGCACGAGCACCGGCAGCTGATCGACGCGATCGAACAGCGCGATGCCGCGCGCGCCAGCGCGCTGATGGCGGAACACCTGGAACACATCGAAGGCTCGCTTGACCTGAGCATGCCGGACAGCGGCGCGCCGGACTTCTACAGCATCTTCAGCAAGGGCTAGACCCCTACCCTGCGCCCCAGCCGGCATTGCACTCCGCGTCCGGCAGCCTAGACTGGCTGCATGACAAGGCGGCGCGCCAATGCGCCGCAGGGAGGTTCATCATGGCCACCATCGAGCCGCCCGCCGCCACGGGGCGGGCGCCGCTGGCGTTCGCGCGGCTGTATGCGGATGCGGCCGGCGAGTCGCACTTCGCGCCGCTTGCCGTTGCCGTCACCGAGCGCCTGTTCGCGCCCCCCGCGCGCGCGTTCTGGGTATCGCCACTGGAGGAAGCCGCCCGGCAAGGGTTCCTGGTCGTGCCCGCTGGCTGGGTTGGCGAACCACACCCGTCGCCGCTGCGCATGTGGATCTTCGTGCTGGGCGGCGCAATGGAATTCGAGGCGAGCGATGGCGAACGCCGGGCCCTGCCGACAGGCAGCGGGCTGCTGCTCGAAGACACTACCGGCAAGGGCCATGCCAGCAAGGTGGTCGGCACTGCCGACGCCACGCTGGCCGTGGTGCAGCTGCCGGTGGCGCCGGGTTAAAGCGCATGACCACGCCCGAGCCAGCGGCATCCTCCAGGCCGGCCCCGCAGGTGGTGCCCACCGGTTATCGCCAGGGCATCATCACCGCCATCACCGTGCTGCTGGGCTTTTCGCTGGGGTTCTGGCGCTTCTGGGGCTTCGAAAGCCCGGGCGAATGGGACTGGCGTTCGCTGCTGGCGGCGGTGTCGCTGCTGGCCGCGGTGGTGCTGCAGATCGTCGCGCTGTTCCGCGCGCTGCGCGTCGAGGACGATGCGGTGCCGGAGTATCGCAAGACGGTGCGCTGCTTTATCGCCTCGGCCATTGCACTGGTAATTGGCCTGGCCGCGGCGATGATCGATGCGGCGCTCGAACCATAGCCCTTACGGCCCGATGATTTCGATACTGTCTACACGGTCGGGATAAAACGACAGGTACGCACCGATCGCCGCAACGGCGGCATACGGCGCTTCATAACTCCAGACCGCATTGCGCCCGCGCTCGCCGCCGGCCGGAATGGAGAAGTAGCTGCAGTCGCCCTTGTACGGGCAGTAGGTGGCATGCGCGCTGCGCTCGAGCCGCGCCATGTCGACATGTTGGCGCGGGATGTACTGCACCGGCGCATAGCTTGCCTCCTGCAGGGTCAGCGCCGCATCGCTGTCGGCAATCGTAATGCCGGCCACCCTGACCACCACCCTGCCGGCGGTCGGCGTGATGGTGATGGGATGGTCGGGGCCGGGGATCCTGACGGGCTTGTCGGTCATGGTCGTCACTCCTGCAGGGCATTGCCACGGTGGCTGCCGGCCATTCTAGGCGCCTGGCGCGCAGCCTGCAGGGTCGTCATTCGGCCTTGACGTTCGCCTTCTTCACCAGCGCGGCATAGCGTGCGGCTTCGCTGCGGAAGAACGCGGCGGCGGCCTCGGGCGTGCCGGGCTCGATCACGGTGCCCTGCTTCTTCATCGCTTCCAGCACTTCGGGCGAGGTGAAGGCTTTGGCAAAGGCATCGTGCGTGCGCTTGACTTCCGCCGCCGGCATGCCGGCCGGGCCGATAACGGCGAACCAGCCGGCGACGTTGTAGCCCGGCAACCCCTGTTCGGCGATGGTGGCGATGTCCGGCGCGGCGGCGCTGCGCTTGTCGCCGCACAGGCCGATCGCGCGCAGCGTGCCTGCCTTCAGGTGCGGCGCCACCGCGTTGAGCGCGACCACGCCCATTTCCACCTGTCCGGCCAGCAGGTCGTTGACCATCGGGCCGGTGCCCTTGTACGGCACATGGCGTGCCGTGACGCCCGCTTCGTCCAGGAACATCTCTCCCGCCAGGTGGATGATGGTGCCGTTGCCCGACGAGGCGTAGTTGTAGCTGTCGGGCTTCGCCTTGAGCAGCGCCACCAGTTCCTTCACGTTCTTCGCCGGCACCTTGGGATTGACCACCAGCACCAGCGGCGTGGTGCCGATCACGCTGATCGGGGTCACGTCCCGGATGGCATCGAACGGCATGGTGCGGAACACGCTGGGGTTGATCACGTGGTTGTTCGACACCAGCCCGAGCGTGCTGCCGTCGGGCTGCGCCTTGACCACCGCGGCGGCGCCGGTGATGCCGCCGGCGCCGGGCAGGTTCTCGATCACCACCGGCTGGCCGAAGGCCTTGCCGAGCGCCGGGCCCGCGGCGCGCGCGATGTTGTCGACGCCGGAGCCGGCGCTGATCGGCAGGATCAGGCGCACGGGCTTGCCCGATCCGCCCTGGGCCAGCGCTTCGAGGCCGGGGACGGCGAGGGTGGTCGCGAGCGTGGCGGAAAGTGCCAGCGCGGACTTGAGCAGGGTGCGACGTTGCATGCTTTGTCTCCGTATCGTTATCGTGGGGCTTAGATGGTGCCGCTGTGTGGTGCCGCTGTGCCGCGGCATAGCCCTCAGGCGCTTGCGCGGCGGTCTTTGCCGAGCCGCGCCAGGATCTCTTCGTTGTGCTCGCCGGCGCGGGGCAGCGGGCCGCGCACGCCGGGGCGGCGGCCGCCCATCAGCAGCGGCAGCAGCACCGTGGGCGTGGTCGAGCCGTCATCGGCCTGCATCGGCACCAGCCCGCCGCTGGCCAGCAGGTGCGGGTCGTCGAGCAACTGGTCCGGGCGCACGATCGGCGCATAGGGAATGCCTGCGGCTTCGAGCTTCGGCGCCAGGTCCGCGGAGCGATGGTGGCGCAGGATCGCACCGAGTTCTTCCAGCAGTTGCGGACGCACTGCCACGCGCGCGGCATTGCTGGCGTACTCCGGCTTGTCGATCAGTTCCGGATGCTCGAGCACGCGGCACAGCGTGACGAACTGCTTGTCGCTGACCGCGCCGATAAAGAGCTGCTCGTCCTGCGCCAGCGTGAACACGTCATACACGCTCCACGCCGACACGCGCGACGGCATCGGCGGCGGCGGCTCGCCGGTCATGGCGAATTGCTGCATGTGCTGCGAGGCCAGGAACACGCAGTTCTCGAACAGCGCGCTCTGGATTTCCTGCCCCTTGCCGGTACGGTCGCGCTCGCGCAGCGCGGCCAGCACGCCGATGGCGCCGAACATGCCGCCCATGATGTCGTTGACCGAAGTGCCGGCGCGCAGCGGCCGTCCGCTCGGGCCGGTCATGTAGGACAGCCCGCCCATCATCTGCACCACTTCATCCAGCGCCAGCCGGTGCTCGTACGGACCGGGCAGGAAGCCCTTGTGCGAGACGTAGATCAGGTGCGGGTAGTCGCGCGACAGCGTGGCGTAGTCCAGCCCCAGCTTCTGCATCAGGCCGGGGCGGAAGTTCTCCAGCAGGATGTCGCTCTGGCCGGCCAGTTCGGCGGCGGCGGCGCGGCCTGCATCGGTGGTGATGTCGAGCACCACGCTCTTCTTGTTGCGGTTGAAGGCGCGGAAGAAGCCGATGCCCAGCCCCGGCAGGTTGCGGGTCTTGTCGCCGCCAGGCGGTTCGACCTTGATCACCTCGGCGCCCAGGTCGGCCAGGATCATGCCGCAGGTGGGGCCCATCACCATGTGCGTGAATTCGACCACGCGCACGCCGGCAAGCGGCAGGGAGTTGCTGTTGTCTTGGGTCATCTCTGGTCTCAGGCAGCGGTGGCCACGGGGCGGGCCGCGTAGGTCTTGGGCAGCCCGGCGCGCCACAGCGTGCCGTGCAGGGTCTCGTCGCGCAACCAGCCGGCCACGTCTTCGCGCAGCGCCAGCAGGCGCCCGATATCGATGCCGGTCTCGATGCCCATGCTGCCGAGCAGGTAGGCCAGGTCTTCGGTGGCCACGTTGCCGCTGGCGCCGGGCGCATGCGGGCAGCCGCCGATGCCGGCCAGGCACGCGTCGAAGCGGGTCACGCCGGCGTCGAGCGCGGCACAGGCATTGGCCAGCCCGAGCCCGCGCGTGTCGTGGAAATGGCCGCACCAGAAGCGGTCGCCGGCGATATCGACGGCACGCGCGAACAGTTCGCGCACCATGCGCGGATCGGCATAGCCGACGGTATCGGCCAGGCTGACGCGGTCAGCGCCGGCATCGAGCAGCGCCTGCATCAGCCGCAGCACTTCTTCCGCATCGACATGGCCCTGCAGCGTGCAGCCGAATGCGGTGCCGACGCCGCCTTCGATCAGCGTCTTCGCGCCGCTGGCATCGCGCGCGGCGCGGATGCGCGCCACTTCGGCAACGACTTCATCGGGCGTCTTGCGCAGGTTGGCCAGGCTGTGCGCATGGCTGGCCGACAGCGGCACGATCATCAGGTCGGCGCCGCTGTCGAGCGCGTCCTGCGCGCCGCGCAGGTTCGGCACCAGCACCGAGGTGAACAGGCCCGGCAGCGTGCGCGCGAACGCGACCAGCTCGGCGGTATCGGCCAGTTGCGGCAGCAGGCGCGCGGGGACGAACGAGCCGACTTCCAGCTCGCGCAGGCCGGCGGCGTGGGCGCCGCGGATCCATGCGAGCTTGCTGGCGGTGGGGAGGATGGTGCGGATGCTCTGCAGACCGTCGCGCAGACCGACTTCGCGGATCACGGCGCGGCTGGGGAAAGGATGGCTCATGGTTCTCCGGGACGGTTGGGACGTCCTTCGGTGGGGCGATGGGAAAACTCTAAGAGTTTCTGCGGCAAAGCTGAAACGATGATTGGCGAAGCCATACATTCCGGAACGGAAAGTCACCGGGCTGACCTGCTCCGGCTTCGGGATTTCCCATAAAGCGACGTCACCGGGCCGACAAGCGGCGTAGCATTCCCATCCGGAAACACTGACGCCCCCAACCATGCGAGACCTCGACCTCACCACGCTGCGCCTGTTCGTCGCCGTCTGCGAAACCCGCAATATGGCGCGCGCCGGCGAGCAGGAACACATCGTCGCTTCCGCCATCAGCAAGCGCCTGGCGCAGCTGGAGGAAACCGTCGGCGCCACGCTGCTGGAACGCCGCCGCCGCGGCGTCATCCCCACGCCTGCAGGCGAGATCGTGCTGGCGCATGCGCGCGCCATGCTGGCCGCGGCCGACCGCGTCACGCGCGACATGGCTGACTACGGCTCGGGCGTGCGCGGGCAGGTGCGGCTGTTGGCCACGGTATCGACCATGGCGGAATCGCTGCCGGACGACATCGCCGCCTTCATGCAGTTGCCGGCGCACCGCGACGTACGCGTGACCATCGAGGAAAGCCTGAGCAGCGAAGTGGTGCGCGCGCTGCGCGACGGCACCGCGCCGCTGGGCATCTGCTGGGACGCCGCGGACCTGGAGGGCTTCCAGACCCGCCCCTACCGCGCCGACCACCTCGCCGCCGTGGTCTATGCCGGGCATCCGCTGGCGCGCGCGGACAGCTGCCGGTTCGAAGACACGCTGGACTACGACCAGATCGCCATGCCGGCGCAGACCGCGGTGCAGATCATGCTGACGCGCTATGCCGCAATCCTTGGCCGCCGCATGGCGCATCGGGCCGTGGTGTCGACCTTCGACGCTGCGCTGCGCTGCGTGCGCGCGGAACTGGGCATCGTCATCATCCCGGCCGAAATCGCCACGCTGGTCGCCACGGCCTTCGGCCTGCGCGTGATCCCGCTCCGCGACGCCTGGGCGCGACGGCGCTTTGCGATCTGCTGCCGCGACTTTTCGCTGCTGTCGCCCGCGGCGCAGTTGCTGGTGCAGTTCCTGGAGGACGCCGCGGCGAAGGAGGCCGCGGGCGCCGTGCCTGCGCCGGCCCGGGCACGGCGCAGGCGGTAAGCCGCCGCGCAACTTCCTGTGCGTTTCGAGGGTTACCCCGAGGCGTTTTCGCAAGCTTATGTTGCGTGCCGTTGCGTAGACTGGCTTGCGTTTTTCGCCGCCGGCCACGATGGTTGGATAGCAAAGGCCGGGCGAAGCCTGAATCACGACAATGCGCGCCGCCACGGCGCAGGAGCACGCAAATGAACTTCAACGGCAAGAACGTACTGGTCACCGGCGCACGCGGCAACCTCGGGCGGGCGGTCGCGCACGCCTTTGCGCAGGCAGGCGCGCGCGTGGTGCTGCTGGACCGCCATGACGCACCGCTGCCCGAGGCCGGCAGCGGGCACCTCGCGCTGCAGGCCGACCTGCTCGATGCGAACAGTCTCGGCCAGGCCATCGACCAGGCCGTGCAGGCATGCGGGCGCATCGACGTGGTGTGCAACCTCGCCGGCGGCTTTGCCATGGGCACGGGCATCCACGAGACCAGCGCGGCCGACTGGAACCGTCTGTTCGACATGAACGTGGGCACGGTGCTGAACATGGCGCGCGCGGTGGTGCCGCACATGCTGGCCGGGGGTGGCGGCGCCATCGTCAACGTCGGCGCCAATTCGGCGGCGCGCGGGCTGGCGCAGATGGGCGCCTACTGCGCCTCCAAGGATGCGCTGGCGCGCGTCACTGAATCGATGTCGGCCGAGCTGCGCGACCAGGGCATCCGCGTCAACGCGGTGCTGCCCAGCATCCTCGACACGCCCGAGAACCGCCAGGCCATGCCGGATGCAGACAGCTCCCGCTGGGTCGGGCTGGACGCGTTGGCGGACGTGATCGTGTTCCTGGCCTCGGACGCGGCACGCGCCGTGCACGGCGCGCTGCTGCCGGTGGTCAACCGCGCCTGACGCGCGGCCGGCGCGCCGCGGGTGCGGCCGCGCCGATGGCGCTGGCCGCTTCCTGGATCTGCTGGCGCAGCCAGCGCCGCAGCCGGTCGGCATCGGTGCGCGCGTGCCAGATCTGCATCAGGTCGACCCGCGGCAGCGCGAACGGGACCGGCAGCATCACCAGGTCCGGGTCGCGCGCCACCGCTTCCTGCGCGACCGAGCGCAGGCAGGTCAGCAACAGCGCCGAGCCGCGCACCAGCCGGCTCGGCGCCAGGAAGCTCGACAAACCCGCCACCACCGTGCGCCGGTGTCCCAGCCGCGCCAGCGCGCGATCGACCACGCCGTTGAGGTCGCCGGTCAGCGTGGTCAGCAGGTGCTCGCACGCCAGGAACGCGTCCAGGTCCAGGCCGCGCGCGATGCGTGCGTTGGTGCGCGAGGCCAGCACCACGAAGTCCTCGCTGCCCAGCCGCTGCTGGTGGAAGGTGTCGGGCAGGTTCTCGTAGAAGCCGGCGATCGCCAGGTCGCAGGTGCCCTTCTCCAGTTCCTCGCGCGGCAGCTCGCCGCGCGTGTTGTGCGTGACCAGCACCACGCCGGGCGCATCGCGGCGCAGCCGCGGCAACAGCGCCGGCAGCAGCAACTGCTCCATGTAGTCGGTGGTGTAGATGTGGACGGCCTCGCTGCGTGCCAGGAAATCGCGGCCGTCGCAGGCGTCGTAGAACGCATCCAGGTCCGCCACCAGCCGCTGCACCTGCGGCGCCAGCGCATGCGCGCGCGGCGTCGGCGTCAGGCCGCGCGGCGCGCGCACGAACAGCGGGTCGCCCAGTTCGTCGCGCAGCCGGTTGAGCTTGTGGCTCAGCGCCGGCTGGCTCAGTGCCATGCGCGCCGCCGCGCGCGAGGCGTTGCCTTCCTGGTACAGCACATGGAAGACGTAGAGCAGGTTCAGGTCCTTGCCGGCGATATTCATTTTTTGGATGGCAGGCATCGAAGATTCGAAGTTTTCGAATCATAGCCAGCTGCGTAGGATGTTGCCAATGCCGGGGCTGCCCCGGCCGACCGATGGACGCAAACCGGAGCATGAACATGAACATCCTGATGGTGCTGACCTCGCATGACCAGCTCGGCAATACCGGCAAGAAGACCGGCTTCTGGCTGGAGGAATTCGCCGCGCCCTACTACGTCTTCAGGGACGCCGGCGCCGACATCACGCTGGCCTCGCCCAAGGGCGGGCAGCCGCCGATCGACCCCAAGAGCGACGACCCGGATGCGCAGACCGATGCGACGCGGCGCTTTCGCAGCGATGCCGCCGCGCAGCAGGCGTTGGCCAGCACACTGACGCTGGACCAGGTGAAGGCCGAGGACTTCGACGCGGTGTTCTATCCCGGCGGGCATGGCCCGCTGTGGGACCTGGCGGAAGACAAGCGTTCGATCGCGCTGATCGAGCAGTTCGACCGGCTGGGCAAGCCGGTGGGTGCGGTATGCCATGCGCCGGGGGTGCTGCGGCACGTCAAGGGCGCGGATGGTCAGCCGCTGGTGCAAGGCAAGGAAGTCACGGGCTTTACCAACAGCGAGGAAGCGGCGGTGCAGTTGACCGAGGTGGTGCCGTTCCTGGTGGAGGATGTGCTCAAGGCCAGCGGCGGGCGGTTTACGCGCGGCGATGACTGGGCCAGCCACGTGGCGGTGGCCGGGCGCCTGGTGACGGGGCAGAACCCGGCGTCGTCGGAGGCGGGGGCGGAGGCGGTGTTGGGGTTGTTGAAGTAAGGCCTGCGGATTCACGCTCCTGCCGGTTTGCTCCCCTCGCCCGCTTGCGGGAGAGGGGCCGGGGGAGAGGGCAGGCGCTGGCAATATTGACGCGCGCAACTTCGTGGAGGCTCCGGCCCTCTCCCCCACCCCTCTCCCGCGCGCGGGAGAGGGGAGCCTTTGCCCGGTGGTGTCAGCTGTGGCAAGCGGCTAAAGGTGCAAAGCGTCGATCAGGCCCGCATCACTGCGGCACCAGCTCCACCCGCTCCCGGCTCGCCTTCTCCACCGCCTTGCGCGTATAGACCAGCGGGAAATACTCCCCCTTGGCCCACAGCGGCGCCAGGTCACGGTAATGCGGGCTGGCCGGATTGCCCGACTGCCCCGGCGTATTGATCACGCGCGAGGCGTCCCAGTTGCCGACATCGAGCACCATGCGGAACGACGCGCCCGCGGTCAGCCGGAAATCCGTATTGCGGTAGCTGGTGTTCATCGGCGTGAAGGCCGAGCCGCCGATCGGGCCGGCGTTGACGTTGAACTGCTGGCGTTCTGCATCGCTCAGGATCGGGTCCAGCGGATGCGTGAACACGGCGGTGTGGAGCTTGCCCCATTGCCAGGCGCGCGGGTCCGGCCCCAGTTTGGACTCGACTTCGGCCATGGCGGCCTTCAGCGATTCCAGCATCACCGCATTGCGCCGCTCCAGCGGCATCCACGGGCCTGGCTGCTCCAGCACCGCGACCACGCGCGCGGCGTCGCCGGCGCCGACCAGGCGCGCGGCTTCGGGCGGCAGCGCGGCGCGCACCACGGCCTGGCGCAGGTGCTTGCTGAACCAGACTTCGAACAGCGCCGCGGCAGCGCTGTCGGCGCGCTCGTTGCCGTTCCAGCCACGCAGCAATTCAAGGCCGCGGGCCAGCTGCGGGTCGTCGCTGCGCACCTCCTGCAGCAGCGCGACCACGCGCTGCGCCGGCAGCGACACGGTGTCGTTCTGCCACGCCATCGAATCCTGCACCGAGCTGCGCGGATTCGCGCCTACCACCGCCTTCAGCCGGCGCGCGCGCGAGCTGTCGCTCCACTCGTAGCCCACGCCCAGCTTCGCGGCCGGGTGCTCGGGCGGGATGTTGTTTTCATTGGCGGTGACGATATAGCCCGGCGCGGGGTTGTAGGCCCACGGCAGCTCGTCCATGTTGCGGTAGCCGGCCCATTCATAGCGGCCATCGCCGGCCACCGGCGTCAGGCCGTCCCAGTTGGGACGCTTGACGGTCAGCCCGCCCGGGATCCAGCCGATATTGCCGCTGGTGTCGGCATAGACCTGGTTCTCGCCCGGCGCGCCCCAGCGGTTCATGGCGGCGCGGAACTGGTCCCAGTTGCGCGCGCGCATGTAGTCCATCGAACCGAAGTACGGCGCCATGCCGTAGTCCAGCCACGCGGCGCGCAGCGCCCACGCATGCCCGGACCCGGACACCAGCACCGGGCCGTGGCGGGTGAAGTCGAGCGTGACCTTGCGCGGCGCGGGTTCGCCCTTGACCACGATCTCTTCGGTGATGGTCTCGATCGGCTCCCAGCGGCCCTTGTACTTGTATTCGCGCGGGTTGGCCGGGTTCAGCTCGTAGCCGTACAGGTCTTCCTGGTCCATGTAGAAGCGCGTCAGGCCAAAGGCGATGGTGCCGTTGTGGCCGATCGAGATGCCCGGCAGGAACGGCTCGCCGGCGCCGATCACCGACATTCCCGGCGCATTCAGGTGGCTGATGTAGCGCAGGCTGGGCGCGCCGTGCGAGCGGTGCGGATCGTTGGCCAGGATCGGCCGGCCGGTGGTGGTGCGCTTGCCGCCGATGACCCAGTTGTTCGAGCCCAGGCTGCGGCCGGTATCGCTGTTGGCATCGACCGTGGCGTAGAGCTGGTCGAGCGGGATGGCGGCGGCGCGCGCGTCGCCCCAGGCTTCCTTCGGGAAACGCGCTGCGGCGGTGGCCAGTTCGTAGGCGCGGCGCAGTTCGGCCGCGGGCACGGTGCAGGGGTCGATGCCGGGGTTGAGTTTGGTTTCGATCTGCGGGTCGAGTTCGCGGCGCAGCCAGTCGGCGCGCGCGGCCTGCGTTTTGGCCTCGCAGTAGAGGCGGGCGCGGTCGATCTCGCCGGTGAAGTTCAGCGTCAGGCCGTGGTGGCGGATGCGCACGATGTCTTCGGCCTGCCAGCGCGCCGGCTTGTAGTCGAGCTTGCGGAACTCCGGCGGCAGCAGCTCGGGCTTCTGCTCGGTCAGCGCCACGTAGGCGTTCACCCCCGCGACAAAGGCCTCGGCCACGCGCTTGGCGTCGCTGCCGTAGGCCAGCCATTCGCGGTACATGTCGCCGCGGAACAGCACCGCGCGCGCCATGCGGTCGCCGTCGGCATAGGCCGGACCGAAGTCTTTGGCCATCTCGCCGAGCCCGCGCTTGCGCCACAGGTCGATCTGCCACAGGCGGTCGCGCGCGGCCATGAAGCCCTGCGCATAGAAGGCGTCGTAGAGCGTGCCGGCATAGATATGCGGCACGCCCCAGCGGTCGACCAGCACGCTGGCGGGTTTTTCGAGTCCGGGTACGGCAAAGGTCTGCTGGCGGGCAGGCGCTTCAGCCATGGCGGCCGGGATGGCGGCGAGCAGCGCCAGCGCTGCGGCCAGGCGGCGGGGGGTGCGTAACATCAGGTCTCCTCGTGTTGTGATGGCTGCAGATGTCTTGCAGTTCACACCGAAGATAGTGCATGGCCGGCCGCGGCGCGAGTGCCGCGGCCGATCTCCGCACGCCGCGTGGCGTGCCGCAGGCTCAGTAGACGTCGCGCCGGTAGCGGCCTTCGTCGGCCAGGCGGCGCAGCGTATCCTCGCCCAGGATCCCGGCCAGCGTGTCATGGACACCGCCGGCCATGCCCTGCAGGCTGCCGCAGACATAGATGGCCGCGCCGTCGGCCACCCATTGCCGCACGCCATCCGCCTGCAGGCGCAGCGCGTCTTGCACGTAGCGCGGCGCGTTGCCGTCGCGCGACCACGCATGGTCCACGCGCGCCAGCGTGCCATCTGCCAGCCAGCCGGCCAGTTCCCCGGCAAAGAAGGCGTCGTGCTGCGCCGAGCGCTCGCCGAACAGCAGCCAGTTGCGCCGCCGCCCGGCCGCGGCGCGCGCCTTGAGCTGGGCCCGCAGCCCGGCCAGCCCGGTGCCGTTGCCGACCAGAATCAGCGGCCGCTCGTCCGCCGGCGGATGGAAGCTGCGATTGGTGCGGATGCGCAGCGCGATGCGGCTGCCCAGCGCGGCGTGCTCGGTCAGCCAGCCCGAGGCCAGGCCGAGCCGGCTGCCGCCTTCGCCATCGTCGTGGCGGGTCTGGCGCACCAGCAGTTCTAGCTGGCCGTCGCGCGGCAGCGAGGCGATCGAATATTCGCGGTGCGGCAGCGGCGCCAGCGCATCGACCAGCTGCTGCGGCGCGACGCCCTGCATCGCGGCAAGGTGCGGTGCGGGCAGCGGCAGGCGCGTGGCCAGGGCCGCGGCCAGGGTGGTGTCGGCGCCATCGCAGCGCACCGGGGTGGCGCCATCCAGGCCAAGCTGCGCCAGCAGCCGGTCGACTTCGGACGGCGCGCGGCAAGGTCCGATCTCGGCGATGTCGCCGGCCTGCCAGTCGGGCGCCGCGCCGTCCGGGGGCGACAGCACCAGATGGAAGGCCGGCGCACCCTGGCTGCCGGGATTTAGATGATGGCGCTGCGCCAGCCGCCAGTGTTGATAGCGCGGACGTTCCCAGTCGGCGATCTCGGCGCCGCCGCTCAGTGCCGACAGGTGGTTCTGCCAGTGGCGCAGCGCGCCGGCGTCGCCGTTGTCGACTTCGATCAGGTCGAACAGCGGCTGCGCGCGCTGGCGCTGCAGCCAGCCTTCCAGCGCATGACCGAAGGCGCAGAAGCGCGCGTAGCTGCTGTCGCCAAGGGCGAGGATGCCGTAGCGCAGCCGGTGCAGGCCATCGGCGCCGGCCAGCAGGCGGCGGGCAAAACCCGAGGCGCTGTCGGGGGCATCGCCCTCGCCGGTGGTGCTGACCACGAACAAGGCCTGGCGGCACGCTTGCAGGCGCCGCCCATCGACCGCGGCCAGCGACAGCAGCTGCACCGGCATGCCCGCGCCCTGCAGCGCGGTAGCGGTCTGCAGCGCCAGCTGCTCGGCAAACCCGGTCTGGCTGGCATAGACCACCAGTGTCGCGCCGTCTTCCGTGCCGGCCAGCGCCGCCACCCGCGCGCGCCGCTGGCGGTGATGGGCCACCACCGCGCCGCAGAAGCCCGCGTACGCGGCAACCACGCCGGCGGCCATGGCCATGCGCGACGGCCCGAGCACGGACAACGCCACGCCGCCGGCGACGGCCAGCCAGCCCGCGCCGGCGATGGCGGACGACACGGTGCGGCCGTTCATGCCAGCATCGCGGCAAACGCCGGTGAAAGATGTTCGAGAAAACCGTCCGCGGTGCGCACCAGGAAGCGTGCGGCAATGCCATGGCGACGCGCGTGCGCCATGCCGGCGTCGGGGCCCAGCACGGTCAGCGCGGTGGACAGTGCATCGGCCAGCATGCACTGCGGATGGATCACCGTGACCGACGCCAGTGCGTGGCTCGCCGGGTAGCCGGTGCGCGGATCGATGGTATGGGCATAGCGGCGGCCTTCGCTATCAAAGTAGCGCCGGTAGTCGCCAGAGGTGGCTACCGACAGCCCGTGCAGCGCGACCAGCGTGTGCTGCGCGGCATCACTGCCCGGCCCCGGCGGCGCTTCCAGCGCGACCCACCACGGCATGCCATCGGGCTTGACGCCATGGCCGCGCAGTTCGCCGCCGATCTCGGTGAGGTGATGGTCCAGCCCCTGTTCGCACAGGTAGCGCGCCACCGCGTCGACGGCGAAGCCCTTGGCGATGGCACAGAAGTCCAGCGCCACCCCGCCCGGCTGGCGGACGCGCGCGCCGGCGGCATCGACTTCGATGCGGGCCCAGCCGCAACGGCCGCGCGCGGCCTGCACGTCGTCGGGCGACGGCGGCGCCTGGCGCGCCGGGGCCGGGCCGAATCCCCACAGGTCGACCAGCGGACCCGCGCTCGGGTCATAGGCGCCGCCGCTGTCGCGTGCCACCTGCAAGGCGGCCTGCAGCACCGCGAAGCAGTCTGCCGGCAAGGCGTGCCAGCTGCCCGCCGGCGCGCGGTTGAACCGGCTCAGGTCGGAATCCGCTTCCCAGTTGCTCATCTGCGCGATCACGCGCGCGAGCACGGCCTGGATGCCGGCGCCGATGGCACCGGCGGCGCCGGCATCCGCATCCGGCGCCAGCAGCGCCGCCACCGACCAGCTCGTGCCCATGGTGGGCCCGCCCCAGCGCTGCAGGCGCGCTCCGGCGGCGGGCGGGCTGGGCGGCGCGCTCAGCGCAACGGGTACCAGGACGCGGTTCACGCCGTGCAACCGGCTTATTGCGGCAGCACTTCCACCGTCACCGCATAGACGGCGCGGCGCGACCTGGCCTGCTTGAAGGTGGTCTTGTCGTCCTTGACCTCGGCTTCCATCCAGTACATGCCCGGGGCCGGCCACTTGACGCTGAACTTGCCGTCGGCGTCAGTGGTGGCGCTGAACTCCTGCAGCTGGTCACGGTAGCGGATGCCGCCCGGCACCACCGCCACCTTCAGGTTGCTGGCGGGTTTGCCGTCGAGCAGCAAGCGGAAGCTGGCGGTGTCGCCGGCGACCAAATCGTTCGGGTGCGTGATCGGCGCCAGCTCCAGGCCGCGGCCGACGATGCGCAGGCCCTTGTCGCTGGGTTTGCCGGCGGTAACGAACGATTCGATGCGGCCCTCGGCCTGCGTGACCTGCAGGTCCTGCGCGTTGGCCGGGATCGCGCCGGCGAAGTTCTCGGCGCTGCCGCGCCAGCGCTTGGGCTGGCCGTCGACCTTGTAGCTGGCGAACAGGCCGTTGTTGACCACCGCCACGCGATACGTGCCGGGCTGGGTCAGGTGCAGGTCGAAGGTGCTGCGGTACTTGCCGGTGGCCGCGTTCTGCGCCTTGACCGCGCTGCCGTCGGGCGCGGTCACCTGCAGGTTGTCGAGCCGCATCGGCACGTGCTCGAAGTAGAACAGGTCGTTCGAGACCGCGGCGTCGACGGTCACCCACGGATCGCTGCCGGACAGCACGGTGGCCGACGGCAGCAGCCACTGGCGGTGCGCGTGCGCGGCCAGCGGCGCGAGCGCGGCCAGCGCCAGCACGGCGGCGCGCACCGCGACGCGGGAAGATGCGGCGGACATCAGGGAAGGTTTCATGGTCGGGCTCCGGGAAGGTTAAGGCTTCAGGTCGACGGTGACGCCGCCGAGTTCGTGTTCGCCCTTGGCGCGGGCGGTCTGTGCGGATTGCGGCGGCCACGTGAAGGGCACGCGCAGCAACTCGCGCCCGCCCACTTCACGCGCGGCTTCCACCACCAGCTGGTAGTTGCCGGCGGGCAGCTTGCCCAGCGGCGCCTTGCCGTCGCTGAAGCTGACGCTGTGCTCGCCCGGCGCGCGCGTGGCGCCGGAGATGCCGTCGGCCGGCATGTGCAGGTCGCGGCCGGCCTTGCGCCACCACTGGCGCATGTCCTTGAGCCACTTGGTGCCCTCGCCGTCCTTGAGCTTGCCGTCGTACCAGACCGCCAGGGTCTGCACCGGGCTCTGGTCGGCGCGCTCGACCCACATCGCCACGTAAGGCCGGTGGTACTCGGCCACGGTCAGGCGCGGGATATCGACCTTGACGTTCAGGTCCGCGGCCAGCGCGGGGCCGGCCAGCGGCACGGCGGCCATGCCGGTCAGGGAGACGGAGAGCAGTCGGCGCATATCGGAGAAAACCTCGTCAGTGAGATGCAGGAAGCAGATCGGCTCGAACGCCACCGATCAATGGATAAACAGGATCGCCAGCAGCAGCGGCACCACCAGCCCGAGCCCGACCAGCGGCCAGGTCGCCACGCGCCCGCCCGCATGCAGCTTGAGCAGGAACAGGCCGGTCACGCAGAACACCAGGCACGCCAGCGCGAACGCGTCCAGGAACAGGCTCCACGCGGCGCCGGTATTGCGGCCCTTGTGCAGGTCGTTCAGGTAGGAGATGGCCCCGCGCGAGGTGTTCTCGTACTGCGCCTCGCCGCTGTCGAGCGCGATGCTGACCCAGGCGTCGCCGCCCGGGCGCGGCAGCGCCACGTAGATTTCGTCGGCGGACCATTCCGCCTCGCGCCCGCTGGCGTCGATATCCAGCGCCTGTGCCAGCCAGTCGGCCAGCACCGCCGGCACGGGCGCCCGGGTCTCGCCTGACTGCGCCCCGGCGGCCGGGGCCGCGGCCCGGACCTTGTCCAGCACGCGCGCAGGCAGCGTCGCCTGCCGCGTCTGCACGGCGGGCCTGGCCTCGATCTGGCCGGCGTGGTTCAGCGTGAAGCCGGTGACCGCGAACAGCAGCATCCCGACCAGGCAGATCGCGGAACTGATCCAGTGCCACTGGTGGAGATGCTTGAGCCAGAAGGCACGGCGCTGCTGGCCGGCGGCCGGCTGGGTGTCGGTCATTGCGGTGGGTCGGCAGGCGCGGTCTGGTCTGGCCACGCCCGGTCTTGCCTGGATACGGGTAGCTGGAGCGCCCCCTGGAACGCTTACATGGCGTCAGTATGTGCCATGGCCGGCACAAGGAGGCGCGGAAGAGAGAAGGATAATCGTTCGCATTTGAAAGCGCAAACGGTGGGCGGGCGGGGCGGATTACAGTGCATTACAACGTCAAGCCGCGTTCGCCAGGCCCCTCAAACCACCGCGGCCACCGCCCACCCCGCCACGCCGCTGGCCACCACCACCAGCCACGGCGGCAACTTCCAGCGCATCATCGCCACCAGTGCCAGCGCCACCAGCACGATGTCCAGCGGGCCCTGCACCGCGCTGGTCCAGACCGGATGCCACAGCGCCGCCAGCAGCAGCCCGACCACGCCGGCGTTGATGCCGGCCAGCGCCGCCTGGGCGCGCTGGTTGCGGCGCAGGCTTTCCCAGAACGGCAGCGCGCCCAGCACCAGCAGCGCACCGGGCAGGAAGATGGCCAGCGTGCACAGCAGTCCGCCGGCCACGCCGGTGGGCGGGCTCTGCATGGCCGCGCCGAGGAAGGCGGCGAACGTAAACAGCGGCCCCGGCATCGCCTGCGCCGCGCCGTAGCCGGCCAGGAAGGCTTCCTTGCCGACCCAGCCGGGCGTCACCACGGCCGCATCCAGCAGCGGCAGCACCACGTGTCCGCCGCCGAACACCAGCGCGCCGGCACGGTAAAAGGCGTCGAACACGCGCACGGCCGGATCTGCGGCCCACTGCGCCAGCAGCGGCAGGCCGGCCAGCAGCACGGCAAACAGCGCCAGCGCGAGCACGCCGCCGCGATGCGTTACCGGCAGGCGCAGCGGTTCATGCGCGCCGCCCAGCGCCGGCCGCAACAGGGCCATGCCGGCCACCGCGGCGGCGGCCATCAGCGCCACCTGCGCCCACGGCCCCGGCCACGCCAGCACGGTGCCGGCGGCCACCAGCATGATGGCGATGCGCACCGGGCCGACACACAGCGTCCGGGCCATGCCCCACACCGCCTGCGCCACCACCGCCACCGCCACCAGCTTCAGCCCGTGCAGCACGCCCGGCGCCGCGGCCATGCCGTAGTGGGTCACCCCCAGCGCGAACCCGATCATGATCACCGCGGATGGCAGCGTGAAGCCCACCCATGCCGCCAGCGCGCCGCCGTAGCCGGCGCGCGCCAGCCCCAGCGCGATGCCGGTCTGGCTGCTGGCCGGTCCGGGCAGGCACTGGCACAGCGCCACCACGTCGGCATAGGCCGCCTCGCTGAGCCAGCCGCGCCGGCGCACCAGTTCCTCGCGGAAATACGCCAGGTGGGCCACCGGGCCGCCGAACGAGGTCAGGCCGAGCCGCAGGAAGATCAGGAACACCGCAAGCGGGCCGTCGTGGCCGCGGGTGTCGTCGGAGGGGCTGGGCAAGGAGGCCATGGGGCGGTTTGCGGGCAAACGGAAGCGTGGGGAGGCGTGCGCAGGACAGCGCAGATTCTGACCGATTTTGCCGGCGCGGGGTGACAAAGCGAAGGCGGAAGCACGCGCTCGCGCCCAACGGCACGAACGAAGCGCTGCACAGCGCACAACGTCCACAGGGCTTTTGAAACCAAACAACCACACTGCCAGTATGGCGGACCTACCTCAATCAAGTTACGTCCGTTTTACGCCGTTATGCCGCAGACGCATGCGCCGTCGGCCAAGGTTCCCTGCAAGCCGGCCCATACGCGCCACCCCGCTGGCACGGCGATGCGCATCACCGATGAGAAGCGTAAAGCGCGAAGAAGATGGAGGAGTGGAAGCGATGCTGCACAACCTGAGCCTGAAGAAAAAACTGCTGTTGCCGCTGGTGCTGAGCTGGGTCTGCCTGCTTGGCATCACGCTGTGGAACGCGTGGCACATCCGCACGCTGCGCATGGAGGAGCGCCGGCTCGACCTGGCCCACGTCACCGACACCGCGGTCTCGGTGGTGGCCGAGTACGAAGCCCTGGCCAAGGCCGGCAAGATGCCGGCCGAGGAAGCGAAGCAGCAGGCGATCGAGCGCGTGCGCGCGATGCGCTTCGGCGCGGACGGCTATTTCACGCTGATGCGCTCCGACACCGTGGTGCTGATGCACCCGTTCAAGCCGGAGATGAACGGCAAGGCGATGGAGGGCATGAAGGATCCGAACGGGGTCTACCTGTTCCGCGACATCGCCGCGATCGGCAAGGGCCCGGGCAAGGGCTTCGTCGAATACCTGTGGCCCAAGCCGGGCGCGCAGGCGCCGCAGCCCAAGCTGAGCTACGTCGCCAACTTCCGCCCCTGGGACTGGAACTTCATCGCCGGACTGTACCTGGACGACATCGAGGCGGCGTTCCGCGACGAGCTGTGGAAAGCGATGGGCCTGCTGCTGGCGGTGGGCGCGCTGATGTCGCTGGTGATGGTGCGGGTCGCGGCCAGCCTGCAGCGCCAGCTGGGCGGCGAGCCGGCCACCACCGCGCAGATCGCCGGGCGTATTGCCGAAGGCGATCTCGCCAGCCAGGTCCAGCTACGCGCCGGCGACCAGGACAGCGTGCTCCATGCCATGCACCGCATGCAGGCGCGCCTGACCGGCGCGATCGGCAGCATCCGTGGCTCGGCCGATTCGATTGCCGGCGCGGCCAAGCAGATTGCCGCGGGCAATGCCGACCTGTCGCGCCGCAGCGAGGAGCAGGCCGCGTCGCTGCAGGAAACCGCCGCCAGCATGGAGCAGCTCACCAGCACCGTGCGCCAGAGCGCGGAGAACGCGCGCCAGGCCAGCCACCTGGCCGAGGGCGCATCGGACATCGCCGTGCGCGGCGGCGCCATCGTCAGCCAGGTGGTGGACACCATGGGCGAGATCAAGAGCGCCTCGGGCAAGGTGGTCGACATCATCGGCGTGATCGAGGGCATCGCCTTCCAGACCAATATCCTGGCGCTCAACGCTGCGGTCGAGGCGGCCCGCGCCGGCGACCAGGGCCGCGGCTTCGCGGTGGTGGCCGGCGAGGTGCGCACGCTGGCACAGCGCAGCGCCACCGCGGCCAAGGAGATTAAGGCGCTGATCGGCAACTCGGCCCAGCGCGTCGAGGACGGCGCGGTGCTGGTCGAGAACGCCGGCAAGGCGATGGACGAGATCGTCGATGCGGTCAAGCGCGTGACCGACCTGATGGGCGAAATGCGCGCCGCCACCGAGGAGCAGACCGGCGGCATCGAGCAGGTCAACCAGGCGGTGTCTCAGATGGACCAGATGGCGCAGCAGAACGCCGCGCTGGTGGAACAGGCGGCGGCCGCGGCTGCGTCGCTGGAAGACCAGGCCGAGGCGCTGCACCGCGCCGTCGGGCAGTTCCGCCTGGCCGCCTGAGCTGCGTCGCCGCGGGCGCCATCCGCCTGCCGCGCCCTGCGTGTATGATGAAGCGAAGCCGGCCGCACAGGCGGCCGGCCCAGTGCATCAGACCGTTACCGCAGACCACTGACAGGAGCGCACCATGATGGCATTCATTGGCACCGTGTTCGTTGGCCTTATCGTCGGCCTGATCGCCAGGGCGGTAAAGCCCGGCGACGACAAGCTGGGCTGGATCATGACCATCATCCTGGGCATCCTGGGCTCGGTGGTCGCGGGCTATGTCGGCCGCGCGCTGGGCTGGTACCAGCCGGGCGAGCCCGCGGGCTGGGTCGCGTCGGTCATCGGCGCGATCGTGCTGCTGGTCATCTACGGCATGGTGCGCCGCAAGGCCTGACTGGCGCGGCGCACGCCGGCCGCGTCGTTGTCGGCCAGGCCCGGCACCTGCGGCGGGGCCGGCGGCGGCATCGCGGCCACCTCTTGCCGCGCCGGCGCCTGCAGCGCGGCTTCCAGTCCCGCGCCCAGGCCCTCGGCCAGGACCGTGCCGGGCATGCCGTCGCCCGGCGCCGCCATGGTCGGCGCCAGCGGCGCGCGCAGGCCCGGGGCCGCGTCGCGGCAACGCAGCAGCGCGCGGTCGCCGCCCGGCGCCATCGCCGACACCTGCGGCGCGATCGCCCGCAGCACCCGCACCGCCAGCGCGCTGGTAAAGCTGTAGCGCGCCGCGTACGGTTCGCGCACATTGACCACCACGGTGCCGAAGAAGCGCTCGCCCAGCGTGAACACGAAGGTCGCCGACCGGTTCACCGAGCGCGACGAGATCAGCCGCCCGCCCGGCCCGTAGACCTGGAAGCGCTGGTCGCCGGTGCCGGTCTTGCCGGCCACGGCCAGGGTCGCGCCCTCGCGCCCCGGCACCGTGAACGCGCCGCGGATCGACTTGGCGGTACCGCGCTCGACCACATCCAGCATCGAACGGCGCGCCAGCTCGGCCACCTCGGCCGGCAGCACGCGCTTGCCCGGGCCCGGCTGCAGCACGTAGCGGGTGGCGTACGGGGTGCCGTCGGCGAACGCCAGGCTGCGCACCGCCGAGTTCTGCGTAACCACGCCGCCTGACAGCAGGATGCCGGCCAGCTCGGCCAGCGCCGCGGGGCGGTCGCCGGCAGCGCCGATGGCGCTGGCATACGACGGCGTCAGCGAGTCGAACGGATAGCCCAGCCGCTGCCAGCGCCGCGCGATGCGCTTGAAGGCGTCCTGCTCCAGCAGCGTGCGGATGCGGTTATCCTGGCCGGCCTTGCTGCGCGTCTTGAACAGCCACTTGTACACCTCCTGGCGCTCGGCGGTGCTGGCGCGCAGGATCTCCGGCAGCGTCGCGTCGGGATGCTGGTCCAGGTATTCCACCATCCACAGTTCCAGCGGATGCACCCGCGACAGGTAGCCGCGGTCGTTCAGGTTGAACTTGTCCTTGCCGTACTTGCGGTACAGCGCCGGCAGGTCTTCCTTGGCCAGCTGCTTGTCGCCCAGGCGCGCGCGCATGATGCGGATATAGCTGTCCTCGTCCAGCGCGGGCCGCGCGCTCAGCAGCGTCACCGACATGCGCACCGCGTTCAGGTGCGGCGTGGTCATGCGCACCCGCCCCAGCAGCGTGGCCAGCCGCTGCTCGGAGGTCTTGCCGCGGTAGCGCTGGTAGAAGTTGGTCATGTAGGCGCTGCCCTCCTGGTCGGCAAAGCGCTCCAGGTAGGCGCGCCGGCCCGGCGCGTCGCGGTCCTCGAGCAGGTTGCCGATGTCGGGGTTGGCGTGGAAGGTCTCGTAGCGCACGATGTCGCGCATCATGCGGATGAACACCAGGTTGACCGAATGCTGGAACGCGGTGCGCACGGTCAGGTTGCGCAGGCCTGACTCGCGCTCGAAGTTGGTGAAGCTCTGCAGGCCGCCGCCGGTGTAGAAGGCCTCGCCGGCACCGCCCGCATACTTGCGCTCCATCGCCGCCTCGAGCATCGGCATCAGCTCGCGCTCGGCCGGCTTGCGCGCCTTGGCCAGGTAGTCGACCGCCCAGCGGCTGAGCGCGTCCTGGCGCGCCAGCGGCACCGCGGCCAGCTCGGCGCTGGTCATGCCGGCATAACGCGCGTGCAGTTCGCTGATGATCTCGAGGTAGGTCACCAGCGTGCGCAGCTTGGCGGTGGAGCCCAGGTTCAGGCGCGCGCCGCTGTTGATGTCGAACGGCTGGTCGATATTGTCGGCCTGGATCCGCACCACGCTGGCATTGCCGACGCGCTCGTACAGCGTGAAGCTGGCCATCAGCTTCGACGGATCATCGTGGTCGCGCAGCAGGTTGTGGCCATACAGGCCCATGGCGCGCGCGTCGGCCTTGTTGTTGACGCGCTGCAGCGTGTCGACGACGATGCGCTGGGCCTCGCGGTTGATGGTGCTGTCCACGGTCAGGTCGAGCCGGTCCATGTCGTAGCGGCTCTCGACGCCGGTCAGCCGGCCGATGTCGGCGCGCACGCGGTTGACGGCCTTGCGCGTGACAAAGGGCTCCTGCGGCGGGCGCTGCGGCGCCGACGCCTTGTCCAGCGGCTGCGCCAGCGCCGCGTCGCGCAGTTCGGCGGTGATGATGTTGTTGGCCGCCATCAGGCGCAGGTAGCTGCCGGTCAGCGCGTCCAGGTTGGTGTCGTCGCGGCGCAGGTGGTACGACGGGCGGCGCTGCGAGATGATCAGCGACAGCGCCCGCTTGAACGCCTGCGCCTGGCGCGGGTCCGGCGCGCGCTGGTCCATCTCCTTGAGCAGCCGGTTGACCTCGCTGAAATCCTCGCCGTACCAGACCCACAGCGCATCGCCGATGCCGTTGATCTCGCCGAAGCCGGCGCGCGCCGACAGCGGCACCGTGTTCAGGTAGTCGACCACGATGCGCTCGCGCGCGCGCTGCGTGTCGGGGCCATCGAGGTAGGCGCGCAGCGATGCCGACGCCATTTGCCGGAATTTCTCGGGGATCGAGGTGGTGCGGCCCTCGGGCGAATGCCGGTATTTCTCGATCTGCGTCGCCAGCGTGCTGCCGCCGGGCGCATCGTGCGACTTGTCGGCCAGGCGGATCATCTGGTCCAGCACCGCGCGCGACAGCCGGCGCCAGTCCAGCGCCGGATTCATGTTGGGGTATTCCGGATTGAGCAGGCCCTGGTTCTCGACGTACAACAACGCGCTTACCAGCACCGGCGGCACCGCGCCGAAATCGGCGTACTGGCGTTGCGGGTAGCGCTCGAACGCCAGCGTCAGGCCGTTGCAGTCGCGCAGCAGCAGGCCCGCCTGGTTCTTCTCGCGATACGGCGTGAACAGCCCTTCGTCGATCAGGCGCACCATGTCGGGCGACATGCGCGCCTGTTCGGCAGGCACGTAGCCGCGCTGCTCCAGCCGCTGCGCGAACAGCGGCAGCCTGCCGTAGCCCATGCGGGCGTCATAGGGTCCGGAATGCGGGAAGCGGATGCTGTCGCTGGCTCCCGGCTGGATCTCGAACGTCAGCCGCTGGCCCAGGCTGCCGATCAGCCGCGCCTGCCAGTGCGAGTTGCGCACCTCGCTTGCGACAACGCTATACACGACATAGGCGCCGCCCGTGAGGGCGACCGCCAAGCCAGCGAAAATCCAGCCACGACTCGACACGTTTGGGGCTTCCTCGGTGGGCCGGCGCAGCGCGCGAATTCCTCCATGCGCCGGCTCGAAGCGCGATGTTTTCGCGGTGCGCGCTGTTGCGCGCCCGCGTGTATTGATATTAGTAGGAGTCGCGCCCGTGTGCATCAAGCACGCGTGGGCGTCGCGTGCCGTTGCAGGCGGGCGTCACCTCAGGCAGCGCCTGCGCCACTTCCCGTGCGTCCGAAAGGCGCCGCGGATTATCGGCCAGCCGCCGTGCGCCCGACCGGCCTGCCGATCAGGGGATAGCCCGGATCGTTGTAGCCCGGCGTCGAGGCATGGCCCGGCGACACCAGCGCATCGATCATGGCCTCTTCCTCCGGCGTGATCGCGGCACCGAGCGCGCCGAAGTAATCCTCGAACTGGGCCAGCGTGCGCGGGCCGGCGATCACCGACGAGATGATCGGGTTGGCCAGCACCCAGGCGGTGGCGAACTGGCCCGGCGTCAGCCCGCGCGCTTCGGCATGGGTCTTGAGCTGCTGCGCAATGACCAGCGATTCCTCGCGGAACTCGGTCTCCATCATGCGGCGGTCGGCGCGGCCCGCGCGCGTGCCCTCGGCCGGCGCCTGGCCGGGCGCGTACTTGCCGGTCAGCACGCCGCGCGCAACTGGGCTGTAGGGCACCACGCCCAGGCCGTAGTGCTCGCACGCGGGCAGGATCTCGACCTCCGGCAGCCGGTTCAGCAGGTTGTAGTAGGGCTGGCACGCGACCGGGCGCGGCACGCCCAGCTCGGCGCACAGCCGCACGATCTCGGCGATGCGCCAGCCGCGGAAGTTCGACACCGCCCAGTAGCGGATCTTGCCGCTGCGCACCAGGTCGTCCATGGCGCGCACCGGCTCTTCCAGGTTGGCGCCGGGATAGTCGCGATGCAGGTAGAGGATGTCGATGTAGTCGGTCGCCAGCCGGTGCAGGCTGTCCTCGACCGCGCGCGTGATCCACACGCGCGAGTAGTGGCCGTGGTTGGGCGCGGCCTGCATGGCGTTGCCGAGCTTGGTGGCCAGCACCCAGTCGTGGCGGTCGGCGGTCAGCAGGCGCCCCACCATCTGCTCGGACGCGCCCTTGCTGTACACGTCCGCGGTATCGATGAAGTTCACGCCGTGGTCGCGCGCGCTGGCCACGATGCGGCCGGCCTCGGCCTCGTCGGTCTGGTCGGCGAACATCATGGTGCCGAGGCACAGCGCCGAGACGCGCAGGTTGCTGGCGCCGAGGCGGCGGTACGGCATGGAGAGGTCTGGCATGGCGGCTCCTTGGGATGGGACAGCCCACATTGTGCCGCCAGCCGGCCGGGCTTGCCGGCGCGGCGTCAGCGGCGCGCGCGGCGCTTGCGGTATTCCTCGCGCCCCACGTAGGCCGCGGCGGCCGCCACCATCAGCGCCAGCCCGTACCAGGTCAGCGCGTAGCCGAGGTGGTTGTTGGTAAAGGCCGTCACCGTCAGCCCGCCCACGGGCCAGGCCTTGGGATCCGCCCCGGCCGGCGGCGGCACCGCCGCGGCGTCGATGAAATACGGCGCGACCTGCCCCAGCCCGCGGTGCGCGGCGATCGCCGCCACGTCGCGCGAAAACCACTGGTCGCGCGCCGCGTCATTGTGGCGCAGCAGGCCGGTGCCGGGCTCGCTCATGCGCAGCAGGCCGACCACTTCGGCGGGGCCGCTGCCGGCGGGCGCCACGCGCGTGCGGTACGGCTCGGCGACGAAACCGCGGTTGACCAGCACGGTGCTGCCGTCGGCCAGCCGCAGCGGCGTCATCACCCAGTAGCCGCCGCCCTGCTCGGTCACCGCCTGCACCAGGGTCTGGCGCTCGTCGACGAAGGTGCCGCTGGCGCGCACGCGCCGGTATTCGGCATTGGCCTTGGTCAGTCCCGCCCACTGCGCCGGCGCGGGCGCCGCCACCGGCGGCGCATGGACGCGCTCGGCCACCTGGGCGATCAGGCCGAGCTTCCAGGCGCGGCGCTCGACCTGCCAGTTGCCCAGCGCCACCAGGCCGGCGATGGCCGCCGCGGCGAACAGGGCCAGTGCGGTCAGCCAGACGGTCGACAGCGGGCGCGGGGATTCGGGGGCGCCTTGGCTGGCGTGGGCGGTGCGCAATTTTTCGACCGGCGCGCGGTCGTCGGTGGAACCGGTCAAGGCAGGGTCTTGGTGGTATGCATGCCCGGCATCATATTGGAATTCAGGTGGAACATCACCCATAGCGTGCCGGTCAGCGTGATCACCACCAGCACCAGCGTGAAGATCAGCGCCAGCATGTTCCAGCCTCCCTCGGACCTGGCGTTCAGGTGCAGGAAGTAGACCATGTGCACCACGATCTGCACCGCGCCCAGCGCCAGCAGCACCATCGCGGTGGTGCTGGACTGTTCGAACACCTTGCCCATCACCAGCCAGAACGGAATCGCGGTCAGGATCACCGACAGCACGAAGCCGGTCACGTAGCCGCCGAGCGAGATATGGATTTCGCTTTCACCGTGGCCGTGATCGTGTCCATGACCGTGGGCCGGCAGCGTGTCGTCGTGCGCGCTCATGGCAGCACTCCCATCAGGTAGACAAAGGTAAAGACGCCGATCCAGACCACGTCGAGGAAGTGCCAGAACATCGACAGGCACATCAGGCGCCGCTTGTTCTCGGGGATCAGCCCGTGGCGGCGCAGCTGCACCACCAGCGTGACCAGCCACACGATGCCGAAGGTCACATGCAGCCCGTGGGTGCCGACCAGCGCGAAGAACGAGGTCAAAAAGCCGCTGCGCTGCGGCCCGGCGCCCTCGCCGACCAGGTGCGCGAACTCGTAGATCTCGACCGCGAGGAAGGCCGCGCCCAGCAGGCCGGTCACCGCGAGCCAGCCCTGCGTCGGCCCCAGCCGGCCGCGCTGCGTCTCCAGCATGGCGAAGCCATAGGTGATCGACGACAGCAGCAGGAACGAGGTGTTCAGCGCCACCAGCGGCAGGTCGAACAGCTCCGCGCCGGACGGCCCGCCCGCGTAGTTGCGGCCCAGCACGCCGTAGGCGGCGAACAGGCACGCAAAGATCAGGCAGTCGCTCATCAGGTAGAGCCAGAAACCGAGCATCGTGCCGTTGGGCACGTGGTATTCCTCGGTCAGGTAGAAGCGCAGCTCGGCCGGCTGCGCAGGCGCGGGCGCGCGCTGCGGCGGGGCCTCGTGCGGGCGCGCGCCCTCGGCGGTAAAGGGGGGAGCGAAGGTATCAGCCATGGCTGGCCAGCAGCGCGCTGCGCTCTGCCTCGGTGCGGTGGACCGTTTCGGCCGGGATGTAGAAATCGCGCCGGTAGTTGAAGGTATGGCCGATCGCCGTGACCAGCGTGGCGGCGAAGGCCAGCGCCGCCAGCCACCAGATATGCCAGATCAGCGCGAAGCCGCACAGCGTGCTCAGTGCGGCCAGGATGATCCCCGCGCCGGTGTTCTTGGGCATATGGATCGGGATGAAGCCGTGCTCGGGCCGCTGGTAGCCGTGCGCCTTCATCTGCCACCAGGCGTCGTTGTCATGCACCAGCGGCGTGAAGGCAAAGTTGTACGGCGGCGGCGGCGAAGAAGTCGACCACTCCAGCGTGCGGCCGTCCCAGGGATCGCCGGTGACATCGCGCAGCGACTCGCGGCGCAGGTAGCTCACCACCAGCTGCACCAGGAAGCAGCCGATCCCCAGCGCAATCAGCAGCGCGCCCACGCCAGCCAGCTGGAACCAGATCTGCAGCGAGTGGTCCTCGAAATGGCTGACGCGCCGGGTCACCCCCATCAGCCCGAGCACGTAGAGCGGCATGAACGCCACGTAGAAGCCGACCAGCCAGAACCAGAACGAGCACTTGCCCCAGAACGGATCCAGCTGGTAGCCGAAGGCCTTGGGGAACCAGTAGGTGATGCCGGCCATCAGCCCGAACAGCACGCCGCCGATGATCACGTTATGGAAATGCGCGACCAGGAACAGGCTGTTGTGCAGCGAGAAATCCGCGGGCGGCACCGCCAGCAGCACGCCGGTCATGCCGCCGATCACGAACGTCACCATGAAGCCCACGGTCCACAGCATCGGCACCTCGAAGCGGATGCGCCCGTGGTACATGGTGAAGAGCCAGTTGAACAGCTTGGCCCCGGTGGGGATCGAGATGATCATGGTGGTGATGCCGAAGAACGAGTTCACGCTGGCGCCCGAGCCCATCGTGAAGAAGTGATGCAGCCACACCAGGTACGACAGCACCGTGATCACCACCGTGGCGTAGACCATCGAGGCATAGCCGAACAGGCGCTTGCGGCAGAAGGTGGCGACCACCTCGGAGAACACGCCGAACACCGGCAGGATCAGGATGTAGACCTCGGGGTGGCCCCAGATCCAGATCAGGTTCACGTACATCATGGCGCTGCCGCCAAGGTCGCTGGTGAAGAAGTTCATGCCCAGGTAGCGGTCGACCGCCAGCATCGCCAGCGCCGCGGTCAGCACCGGGAACGCGGCGATAATCAGCACGTTGGTGCACAGCGCGGTCCAGGTGAAGATCGGCATGCGCATCAGCGTCATGCCGGGCGCGCGCATCTTGACGATGGTGACCAGCAGGTTGATGCCTGACAACAGCGTGCCCACCCCCGCCACCTGCAACGACCACAGGTAGTAATCCACGCCCACGTCCGGGCTCTGCAGGATGCCGGACAGCGGCGGATAGGCGAGCCAGCCGGTGCGCGCGAACTCGCCGACGAACAGCGACATCATCACCAGCACCGCGCCGCCCACTGTCATCCAGAAGCTGAAGTTGTTCAGGAACGGGAACGCCACGTCGCGCGCGCCGATCTGCAGCGGCACGACAAAGTTCATCAGGCCGGTGACCAGCGGCATGGCGACGAAGAAGATCATGATCACGCCGTGCGCGGTGAAGATCTGGTCATAGTGGTGCGGCGGCAGGTAGCCCAGGTTGTCGCCGAAGGCAATGGCCTGCTGGATGCGCATCATGATGGCGTCGGCAAAGCCGCGCAGCAGCATCACGATGCCGAGGATCATGTACATGATGCCGATGCGCTTGTGGTCGATGCTGGTGAACCACTCGCGCCACAGGTAGCCCCACTTGCCGTAGTACGTGACGCCGCCGGCCAGCGCCAGCCCGCCCAGCGCCACCACCGCGAAGGTGGCGATCAGGATCGGCTCGTGCAGCGGGATGGCCTCCCAGCTGAGGCGGCCGAAGAGTTGCGTGGCGAGTTCGGATCGCTCCGGCATGTGGATCTCCAGGACAACAACGGCGTTCTAGCTCACGGTCATTCGCACGGCCTTGCGCACCGGCCTGCGCAGCGCCTGCACCAGCGCAGGCGCGCTAGCGCAGCACCTCGCCGGCACCGGCCGCGCCGGTCCCGAACAGCGGTTCGGCCTGCGTGTTGCTGGCCGTGCAGACGGCGGCGCCCAGGCCCGCGGCGCGCTGCGCATCGCGCGCCATCAGGTCTTTCTGGCAGACCTGCCCGGCCTGCACGCAACGGTTCACGATGGCATCGAACAGGTTCGCGTCGACGCTGCCGTAGCGCCGCACCGGCTCGCGTTCGCTGGGCTGCGCGAGCTGCGTGTAGGTGGCCCGGCTCAGCGGCGCGCCGGCGGCCCGCACGGTCTGCACCCAGCGGCCGAAGTCATCGTCGCTCAGTCCATGGAAGCGGAAGCGCATGTGCGAAAACCCCGCGCCGCTGTAGTTGGCGGAGAAGCCCTCGTAGACGCCCGGTCGGTTGACCACCGCATGCAGGCGCGTTTCCATGCCCGGCATGGCGTAGACCTGGCCGGCCAGCGCGGGGATGAAGAACGAATTCATCATGGTGGTGGACGTGATCTTGAAGCGGATCGGCCGGTCGACCGGGGCGGCCAGCTCGTTGACGGTGGCGATGCCCTGCTCCGGGTAGACGAACAGCCACTTCCAGTCCATCGCCACCACCTCCACCGTCAGCGGCTGCGTGCCAGGCGGCAGCGGGCGGCTTTCATCGAGCCGGGTCAGCGGCTGGTAGGGGTCGAGCTTGTGGGTGCTGACCCAGGTGATGGCCCCGAGCGCGATGATGATCAGCAGCGGCGCCGACCAGATCAGCAGCTCCAGCACCGTGGAGTGGTCCCAGTCGGGGTTGTAGTGCGCGTCGGCGTTGGCGGCGCGGTAGCGCCACGCGAACACCAGCGTCAGCACGATCACCGGCACGATGATCAGCAGCATCAGCCCGGTGGAAATGATGATCAGGTCACGTTGCCGGACCGCAAGATCGCCGGCCGGCGACAGCAGCACGGCGTTGCAGCCGGCCAGCGACAGCAGGACTGGCAGCACGACTGCCAGCAATAACCAGCGGATCGGGCGGTGCATGGACATTGTCTGACCGGAAGATCGCATAGCTTTCGGGCCCGCGCCATTTGTACGCCGCGGCGCAAGTGACTTAGACTGGTCTGAGCAACTATGGCAGTGTAGGCGCTCAAGTGCCATTCTTCATGGTGCAATTTGCAGCGCCCTCGCCCACAGACACGGGAGGTATGCCGATGACCACCGCGACCCACCAGCACCGGGCGTCTCCTACAGCACCTCCCGCGCCCGGCGCCGCGCATGTCGCGCCCGCGGAAATCGCCACCGGCGTGGTGATCGGCCGCGCCTCCGAGTACTTCGATTTCTTCGTCTACGGCATTGCCTCGGTGCTGGTGTTCCCTGCGGTCTACTTTCCGTTCGCCGACCGGCTCGACGCGTTGCTTTACGCCTTCGCCATTTTCGCGCTGGCCTTTATCGGCCGGCCCTTCGGCACCGCGCTGTTCATGGGCATCCAGCGCCGCTGGGGCCGGGGCGTCAAGCTGACCGTGTCGCTGTTCCTGCTGGGCACCGCCACCGTCGGCATCGCCTTCCTGCCCGGCTATGCCGCGCTCGGCCCGGCCGCGATCGTGCTGCTGGCGGTGTTCCGCACGCTGCAGGGCGTGGCCTTCGGCGGCTCGTGGGACGGGCTGCCGTCATTGCTGGCGCTGAACGCGCCCGCGCAGCGGCGCGGCTGGTACGCGATGCTGGGGCAGCTGGGCGCGCCCACCGGCTTTATCGTCGCCGGTGCGCTGTTCCTGTTCCTCAACCTCAGCCTCGAGCCGCACGAGTTCCTGGCGTGGGGCTGGCGCTATCCGTTCTATGTCGCGTTTGCGATCAACGTGGTGGCGCTGTTCGCGCGCCTGCGGCTGGTGGTGACGCACGAATACACGCAGCTGCTGGACGAGGACGAGCTCGAGCCCATCAGCACCAGCGAGATCGTCAGGAAGCAGGGCTACAACCTGCTGCTGGGCGCATTCGCCGCGCTGGCCAGCTTTGCGCTGTTCCACCTGGTGACGGTGTTTCCGCTGTCGTGGGTTGCGCTCAACGGCTCGCAGCCGGTTACCGACGTGCTGGCGGTGCAGATCGCCGGCGCCTTCATCGGCATCCTCGGCACCATCGTCTCGGGCGTGATCGCGGACCGCATCGGGCGCCGCACCACGCTGGCGCTGATGGCCATCCTGATCGGCATCTTCAGCCTGTTCGCTCCGTGGCTGATGGGCGGCGGCCCGCTGGCGCAGGACCTGTTCATCCTGCTCGGCTTCGGCCTGCTCGGCCTGTCCTACGGACAGGCCGCGGGCGCCGTGACCTCCAACTTCGAGCGGCGCTTCCGCTACACCGGCGCGGCGCTGACCACCGACATGGCGTGGCTGTTCGGCGCCGGCTTCGCGCCGCTGGTGGCGCTGGGGCTGTCGGCGGAATTCGGCCTGGTCGCGGTCAGCGGCTACCTGCTGTCCGGCGTCGCCTGCACGTTGCTGGCGCTGCGGATCAACCGGGCGTTGGGAACGCATGTCTGACAGGCACAGCGCGACTGCGCTGCTATCGCCGTAAGTCGCGCACAGTGCCCGGGGGCCGGTTTTGCCGGCGCCCGGCAGCGTTCTGAGTACAATTGACGCCCGCCAAAATCCCGTCGTTCCGGATGTGATGCCGGAACCGAAGCTTATGAAAACGGAAACCACGGACGTCGTCATCATCGGCGCAGGGCCTGCGGGCTCGGTCGCTGCTGGCCTGCTGCGCAAGCACGGGATTCCGGTGCTGGTGATCGAGAAAGAAACCTTCCCGCGCTTTTCCATCGGCGAAAGCCTGCTGCCGCAAAGCATGGCTTATCTGGAGGAAGCGGGCATGCTGCGCGCGGTGGTGGAAGCCGGCTTCCAGTACAAAAACGGCGCCGCGTTCGCGCGCGGCACACAGCGCACCGCGTTCGACTTCCGACAGAAGTATTCGCCCGGCTGGGGCACCACTTACCAGGTGCAACGCGCGCAGTTCGACCACGTGCTGATCCGCGAGGCCGAGCGCCAGGGTGCCGAGGTGCGTTTCTCGCATGTGGTGGAGAACGTCGATGTCAGCGGTGCGCAGCCGGAAGTCACCGTGCGCGCGCCTGATGGCAGCCAGTACAACGTGCGCGCGAAGTTCCTGCTCGATGCCTCCGGCTTCGGCCGCATCCTGCCGCGCCTGCTGCAGCTGGAAACGCCGTCGGGCTTTCCGGTACGCAGCGCGATCTTCACGCATGTGGAAGACCGCATCCCGACCGGCACCTTTGACCGCAACAAGATCCTGATCAGCGTGCATCCGCAGCACCAGGACGTCTGGTACTGGACCATCCCGTTCTCGGACGGGCGCTGCTCGCAGGGCGTGGTGGCCGAGAAGGCGTTCCTGGACCGCTACACCGGCACCGAGACCGAGCGACTGCAGGCGCTGGTCGCGGAAGAGCCCGGCCTGGCCGCATTGCTGGCCGACGCGCAATGGGACACGCCGGCGCGCCAGATCGCGGGCTATTCGGCCAACGTGAAGTCGCTGTGGGGCAACGGCTATGCGCTGCTCGGCAATGCCGGCGAGTTCCTCGACCCGGTGTTCTCGTCCGGCGTGACCATTGCCTTCAAGTCGGCGAGCCTGGCGGCGCAATGCCTGGTGCGCCAGCTGCGCGGCGAAGCGGTGGACTGGGAGCATGAGTTCGCGCGGCCCCTCAAGGCCGGCGTCGATTGCTTCCGCGTGTTTGTCGAAGCCTGGTACGAAGGGCGTTTCCAGAAGCTGATCTTCCATCCCAACGCCACCTCGGAAATCCGCGACATGATCGCGGCGATCCTGGCCGGCTATGCGTGGGACCGCGACAATCCCTTCGTCGCCGAGCCGCGCCGCCGGCTGGCGGTGCTGGAAGAGTTCTGCAAGGTCTGATGCGACTCACCGTATGCCAGCCTGCCTTGGCGCGGGCGGTTCTGCAAGGACAACAACCATGAGCCATCCGACCGTGCTGGTCACGGGTTCGTCGCGCGGCATCGGCCGCGCCATTGCGCTGCGGCTGGCCCGCGACGGCTATGACGTGGTGGTGCATTGCCGCTCGCGTCGCGACGAGGCCGACTCGGTCGCCGACGCCGTGCGCGCATGCGGGCGCAAGTCACGCGTGCTGTGCTTCGATGTGTCCCGGCGCGAAGACGCCGCCGGCGCGCTGCTGACCGATATCGCCGCGCATGGCTGCTACTACGGCGTGGTCTGCAACGCCGGCCTGGCACGCGATGCCGCCTTCCCGGCCATGACCGGCGCCGAATGGGACGAGGTGGTGCACACCAACCTCGATGCCTTCTACAACGTGCTCAACCCGGTGGTGATGCCGATGGTGCAGCGCCGCCAGCCGGGCCGCATCGTCACCCTGTCGTCGGTGTCCGGGCTGGTCGGCAACCGCGGCCAGGCCAACTACAGCGCGGCCAAGGCCGGCATCATCGGCGCCACCAAGGCGCTGGCGATCGAGCTGGCCAAGCGCGCCATCACCGTCAACTGCGTCGCACCGGGCCTGATCGACACCGACATGGTCGAGCCGCACGTGCGCGACGAAGCGCTGCGGCTGATTCCGGCGCGGCGCATGGGCACGCCCGAGGAAGTCGCCGCCACCGTGGCCTTCCTGCTGTCGCCCGATGCGGGCTATATCACGCGCCAGGTGATCTCGGTCAACGGCGGGATGTTCGGCTGATGCGCCGGCCGATGCACCGGCCGCTGCACCATCAAACCGCCGTGAATCCCGGCAGCGCCGCGATTTCGCTGGCCAGGAACTCCAGCAGCACCCGCACCGGCGCCGGCTGGTAGCGCCGCGTCGGACAGACCAGGAACGCTTCCTGCGCCGGACCTTGCCAGCGCGGCAGCACCCGCCGCAGCGCGCCGCTGTCCAGCAAGTCCTGCACCAGCCAAGCCGGCGTCATACCGAAGCCGGCGCCGGCCAGAAAGCTCTCGCGCATCGCCAGCGAGTTATTGACGCGGTAGCGGCACGGCGCGCTCACCAGCACCTGCCCGCCCGGACCGTCGAGCACGATGTCGTCGCCGCTGGCGAGCCAGGTAAAGCGCAGGATCTGGTGGCGCGCCAGGTCCGACGGCTGCCGGATCCGCGGATGCCGCGCCAGGTAGTCCGGCGATGCCACCAGCAGGCGCTGCGACACCGCGATACGGCGCGCCACCACATGCGGCGGCAGCGTGGCGCCGAGGCGCACCGCCACGTCGACCCCGGCTTCGACCAGGTCGACGAAGCGGTCGTCGAACAGCAATTCCACCTCGACCTCCGGATAGCGCTGCTGGAACGCCAGCACCAGCGCATTGAGCCGCAGCACGCCCAAGCTGGCGGGCGCGCTCACGCGCACGCGGCCCGAAGGCTGGTCCGATACGCCACGTGCGTCGCTGACGGCTTCGCCGTATTCGTCCAGCACGCGCCGCGCGCGCTCGTAGAAGCGCCGACCGGCCTCGGTCGGCAACAGGCTGGTGGTGCTGCGCGCCAGCAGCCGCACGCCCAGGTCGCGCTCCAGCGCGGCCACGATCTTGCTGATGGTCGGCTGCGTCGACTGCTGCTCGCGCGCCACCGCCGACAGGCTGCCCAGCTCCACCGCGCGCACGAAGACCTGCATTGCCCGGATGGTGTCCATGCCGCTCCTTGTCTTTCGTCATTCCGAATTGGAATGAGCAATATGCCATTTTGCCGGCTACCTGGCATGAGGGGAATGGCCTAACTTTGGTCCCATGCCGGCAACGTTGCCGGCCCACCTGACAGGACCAACCCATGATTTCCAAGCTACGTTTCCTGCGCCGCGTCGCGGCAGCGACCCTTGCCGCCGCCGTCGCCAGCAGTGCAGCGCTCGCCAGCCCGTTGCAAGACCGTGCCTGGCTGACCAGCTGGATGGCGAGCCAGCAGCCGGTGTGGCAACCGGGTGCCCTGCCGCTGCCTACCGGTGTGCCCTCGGTGCTGACGGACCAGACGGTGCGCCAGGTGGTGCGGCTGAGCGTGGGCGGGCGATGGCTGCGCGTGGTGCTGTCAAACCCCTATGGCCGGCAACCGCTTGTGATCGGCGCGGCGCAGTTGGCACCCCACGCCGGCGGCGGCCGCATCGACCTCGCCGGCAACCGCGCCGTGACCTTCAGCGGTAGCGCGACGGTGACGATCCCTGCTGGGCAGTCCGTGGCAAGCGATGCAATCGCCCTCGATACGCCCGCATTGGAAGAACTCGCGCTCAGCCTTCACCTGCCGCAGCGCACCGCGATCGAATCGTTCCATTGGGATGGCCGCCAGACCGCGTGGCTGGCTGCGGGCAATGCGACCGCGCAAGCCGTGCTGGCTGCGCCGCAGACGTTCAACGCGCGCGTCCTGGTGAGCGAGGTGCAAGTCGAAGCGCCGGCGGGCGCGGGCGCCGTGGTTGCGATCGGCGATTCGATCACCGAAGGCAACGGCTCCACCCCCGACACCGACCGGCGCTGGCCGGACTTCTTGGCGCAGCGGCTGGCCAGCGACGGTGTGGCCGTGCTCAACGCCGGCATCTCCGGCGGCCGGCTGTTGCGCGACGGCATGGGGGTGTCCGTACTGGCACGGCTGGATCGCGACGTGCTGAGCCAAGCCCATGTCCGCACCGTGATCGCGGCCATCGGCATCAACGATATCGCCTGGCCGGGCTCGACCTTCGCGCCGCACGACGCCGTGCCGCAGGCCGAAGAACTGATCGAGGGCTACCGGCGCCTGATCGCCCGTGCGCATGCACGCGGCGTGCGCGTGATCGGCGCCACCATCACGCCCTTTGCCGGCGCCTTGCGCGATACGCCGATCCGCGGCTATGACAGCCCGGGCAAGGAAGCCGTGCGGCTGGCAGTCAACGACTGGATCCGCCATGGCGGCGCGTTCGATGCGGTGGTCGATTTCGACGCCGCGGTGCGTGATCCGGCGCGCCCGCAGGCGCTGCTGCCGGCTTTCGACAGCGGCGACCACTTGCATCCGGGCGATGCCGGCTATCGCGCCATGGCGGCGCAGTTCGACCTGAGCCTGCCTGCCCTTGCCGGTCAGTCGCGGTCCGGTGCGCCCGGCGGGAACAGCGGGCGATAGGGCCGCGCCTCGTCCACCGCGCGCGCAAACGACGGCCGCGCCAGCAGCCGCTGGCGATACGCGCGCACGTTGCCGCATGACTCCGGAATCGGCTGCACCCAGTCCGCATAGAACAGCGACGGCGCGGCGGCACAGTCCGCCAGCGTGAAGGCATCGCCCGCGGCCCATTGCCGCGCCGCCAGTTCGGTCTGCAGCCATGCATAGGCCGAGTCCAGCAGCTTGCGATACTCGGCCACGCCATGGGGATCGCGGTTCGCCGCGGGACGCAGGTAGTCGGCCACGATGCGCTGCATCGGCGTCATCACGTACTGGTCGAAGAAGCGGTCGAGCAGGCGCACCTTCAGCGCGGCATCGGGCGGCTCCGGCAGCCAGCGCACGGGGCCGCGATGGTGCTGGTCCAGGTATTCGATGATGATGCTGGACTCGAACACCGAACGGCCGCCATCGACCAGCAGCGGCATGCGCCGCAGCGGCCAGCGCTTGCCGAGTTCGTCCATGTGCTGCGCATGGTCGGGCGACAGCATGTGGAAATCGAAGGGAATCGCGTTCTCGTACAACGCCACGAGGACCTTCTGGCAATAGGACGAAAACGGGTGCGCGTATAGCTCCATCGCTGCTCTCCGGTGATGGTCCGCGCGCGGCTAGCGCTGCGCCGCAAATTGATCGGTCGCGGCAATCAGCTGGTCCATGATGCCCGGCTCGGTCCACGCATGGCCGGCGCCTTCGACCAGGTGGAACTGCGCCTGCGGCCACGCCTGGTGCAGCGCGTAGGCATAGCGCACCGGGCACGGCATGTCATAGCGGCCGTGCACGATCACGCCGGGGATGTTGGCCAGCTTGTGCGCGTCGCGCAGCAGCTGCCCCTCTTCCAGCCAGCAGCGGTGGGTAAAGTAATGGTTTTCCAGCCGGGCGAAGGCCAGGGCGAAGTGCCCGTCGTCATGTTTGGCGCTGTTGCCCGCATCTGGCAGCAGCGTGATGGTCTCGCCCTCCCACACGCTCCAGGCGCGTGCCGCCTCTACCTGCTTGTCGCGGTCCGGGCCGGTCAGCAGCCTGCGGTAGGCCGCCATCATGTTGCCGCGCTCCGCTTCCGGCACCGGCGCCTGGAAGCGCGCCCACTTGTCGGGGAACATCTCGGACACGCCGTACTGGTAATACCAGTCCAGTTCCGCCTGCGACACCGTGTAGATGCCGCGCAGCACCAGCTCGCTCACGCGCTGCGGGTGCTTCTGCGCATAGGCCAGCGCCAGCGTCGAACCCCACGAGCCGCCGAACACCAGCCAGCGCTCCACCCCCGCCAGCACGCGCAGCCGCTCGATATCGTCGACCAGGTGCCAGGTGGTGTTGGCCTCCAGCTCCGCATGCGGGGTCGAGCGCCCGCAGCCGCGCTGGTCGAACAGCAGCACGTCATAGCGCGCCGGATCGAACAGCCGCCGGTGATCCGGCGATATGCCGCCGCCAGGCCCGCCATGCAGGAACACCGCCGGCTTGGCGCCGGGCGTGCCCACGCGCTCGTAGTAGACGACATGCCCGTCGCCGACATCCAGCGTGCCGGTTTCGTAGGGCTCGATTTCGGGGTAGAGGGTGCGCAGGGCGGGCATGGGTGGTCTCCGGATTCGGGAGGCACAGTGTACGCCGGCGGTGATCACCTTGGGCTGTGCCAAGGCTACCGCGCAAACACCCCCATCACCCAATCCCGCAGCAACCGCGTAGCCGGCCGCTCCGCCGCCCGCTCGCTGTAGACCAGGTCATACCGAAAGCTCTCCAGCGCCAGTTCAAAAGGCTGCACCAGCGCCCCCGACGCGAGTTCTTCCGCCACCAGCGTCAGGCTGAGCAGACCCACGCCCTGCCCGGCGATGGTGGCCTGCACCGCGTGGATCTCGTCGGTAAAGCGCAGGCCGGCCTGCGGATCGGCCACCTCGACGCCGGCCTGCGTCAGCCAGTGGCGCCAGACCGGCGCGCGCGCGTCATCGCGCGCGGCGGCGCCCCACTCGAAGTGGACCAGCGTGGCGTGTGTCAGGTCCTGCATGGATGCCAGTTTCAGGGCGGGGCTGCAGACCGGCGCGAAGCGGTCGCGGAACAGCGGCTCAGTCACCAGGCCCGGATAGCTGCCGCTGCCGTAGCGGATCGCCGCGTCGGCATCGTGGTCCAGGTCGACGATCTGGTCCGACGCATCGAGGCGCAGGGTCCAGTCGGGATGCGCGGCGCGGAACTGCCCGGCGAGCGGTGCGAGCCGCCTGGCCATGAACGCCACCGTCGACGTCAGCGTGGCCACGTGCGGACGGCCGCTGCGCTGCACCGCCTGTACCGCGCGCTCCATGCCGTCGAGGCCGTCCCGCACCGCGGGGAACAGCTGATGCCCGGCCGCCGTCAGGCGCACCTTGCGGGTCTGCCGTTCGAACAGCTTCACGCCCAGGCTGTCTTCCAGCGCTCGGATCTGGTGGCTGATCGCCGTCGGCGTGACGTGCAGTTCGTCGGCGGCGTGCTTGAAGCTGGCGCGGCGGGCGGCGGCTTCGAAGGCGCGCAGGGCGCCGAGGGGCGGCAGTTTGCGCAAGGTGGCTCCAATGGATGAGTCTGTTTCATGCATCGACTGAGAAGCGACCATTTGTATGGGTCGATGCCGGCTCCGATACTTGTCACATCGGCTGGCCTGCAAGGCGGGCAGCCGACAGCAAGATGAATTTTACTTAATCATTACCGGAGTCAGCGATGCACCTCGAACAAGTCCACACCCAGCCCGATCCCTATGCCCCCTACCTGCTGTCGCAAGCCATCCGCGCCGGCGGCCTGCTGTTCGTTTCCGGCCAGGCCGGCGTCGGCGACGATGGCACCATCGTCGGCCGCGGCGACTTCGACGCGCAGGCCGAGCAGGCCTTCCGCAACCTCAGGCGCGCCCTGCAGGCGGGCGGCTCGGGGCTGGATCGCGTGGCCAAGGTGACGATCTTCCTGACGTCGATGGAGTACTTCCCGAAGATCGTCGCGCTGCGGCGCAAGTGGTTTTCCGCGCCCTATCCGGCCGATACCATCGTCGAAGTCTCGGCGCTGTATTCGCCGGACGCGATGATCGAGATCGAAGCCATCGCGCTGGCCACGGAGGACGCGCAATGATCACGCCCGCCGCGCCTTCGCTGTTCGATACGCCGGCGCTGAGCGGCGTGCCGCTGCGCAACCGCCTGGTGGTGGCCCCGATGACGCGCATCAGCGCCACCGACACCGGCGTCCCCACCGATGCCATGCGCCGCTACTACGAGGGCTTTGCCCGCGGCGGCTTTGGCCTGATCGTCAGCGAGGGCATCTATACCGACCGCGCCTATGCGCAGGGCTATGCCGGCCAGCCGGGACTGACCGACGCGCAGCAGGCGCAGGGCTGGCGCGGGATCGTGCACGCGGTGCACCAGGCCGGCGGGCGCATGGTCGCGCAGCTGATGCATGCGGGGGCGCTGTCGCAGGCCAACCGCTTCCGCGACGATACGGTAGGGCCTTCGGCCGTGCGGCCCAGGGGCCGGCAGCTGACCGCGTACGGCGGCACGGGCGCTTTCCGCATGCCGCGCGCGATGGACGAGGCCGAGATCCTGCAGGCCATCGACGGCTTTGCGCAGGCGGCGCGGCTGGCGTGCGCAGCCGGCTTCGACGGCGTGGAAATCCACGGCGCCAACGGCTATCTGCTCGACCAGTTCCTCAACGGCCATACCAACGTGCGCCAGGATGACTGGGGCGGCGGCATCGCGCAGCGCATGCGGCTGATGCTGGAGACGATCCGCGCGGTGCGCGCCGCGGTGGGGACCGATGCCATCGTCGGCGTGCGCATCTCGCAGGCCAAGGTCAATGACTTTACGTACCAGTGGCCCGAAGGCACAGAGGGCGCAGCCGCGGTGTTTGCCGGCATTGCGGCAAGCGGCGTCGACTACCTTCATGTGACCGAGCACGAAGCCTGGCAGCCCGCCTTCGCCGGCAGCGATGCCTCGCTGGTGCAGCACGCGCGGCGCGCGGCGCCGGGGCTGGCCATCGTCGCCAACGGCAACCTCGCGGAGCCGGCGCGCGCGGCCGCGATGCTCGAACAAGGCGCGACGCTGGTCGCGCTCGGACGCGGCGCACTGGCGAATCCCGACTGGCCGGCGCGGGTGCGCGCGGGACAACCGGTGCGGCCGTTCGATGCGGCTGTGCTGGCGCCCCTGGCCGGCATCAAGGACGCGGAACTGGCGCTGCGCGAAGCCGCACCGGCAGTCCCGGTGCCATTGGCCGGCTGATGCCTTACCGCCCTGCGCGATCCCTGCGCCAGTTGGCTGGCGCGGTGCCGAACTGCGCCGAGAACCAGCGCGTGAAGGCGCTGGCCGCAGGCCGAGGCCTGCGCGGCGCCTTCCAGCAGCGCCACGCAGGCGCCGAGCTGCACTTCGCTGGTCGGGGTCTCAGCGGGCGCTTCGGGCGCAGCGTGTCGGCATGGCGGGCACTTCACAATTGATTTGGTGGCAAGTCAGGCCTGTCGCACTTTCGGGGATATTCGCTGAACAGCGAATATCCACCGCCACATATTCGGTATAGTGGGATTATTCGCTGAACAGCAAATAAGCGCTCATGCCAGAATCGCCCCTCGTCGACCAAGCTCTGATCGGACAGCTCCTGGAGTCACTCCGGGAGCTGCCGGACGTGCATGCCGAGCTGGCTCGATCGGAAACTGCTGTTCAAGCCGCAGGTCGCGTCGATGCGCAGATCGATCTTCACGTCGCCGGCAAAACCATTCTCTTGCTGGTTGAGGCAAGGAAGTCAGTCTTTCCGCGCGACGTGCGGCAGGCGTTGTGGCAGTGGAAGTCGCTGCCGCACGGACATTCCGCCGATGTACAGCACCTGCTGATCGCCGAGTCCCTGTCCCCGGGAGCGAAAGAACTGCTCAGAGCCGAGCGCATCGGCTACTTCGATAGTGGCGGAAGCTTGTTCCTGCCGGCCGCTGGTGCCTACGTCTACATCGACAAGCCGGCTCCGAAGACTTTAGAAAAGTCGGTGCGGTCGCTCTTCTCCGGTCGGCGCGCCCAGGTTTTGTCCGCCCTGCTGATCCATCACAAGGAATGGTTTGGTGTTACCGAAATGGCCGAGCGGGCGCAGGTGGCGCCGTCTACAGTCTCGGACGTACTCAGTGAGCTGGAGCGGTTCGACTGGCTAGTTTCGCGAGGGCAGGGGCCAGGCAAGGAGCGGCATCTGCGCGAACCCGGTGCGTTGCTCGATGCCTGGGCGAAGCAGCTTGTCACGCATCGTGCGCCAGGGCTGCGCCGATACTTTGTGCCTGGATTGAAATCCGAGGCACTGATTGAACGGCTCGGCCAGTTGTTCGATACGCATCAGGTCGCTTACGCGGTGAGCTACGAAGCCGCTGCACAGCGTTATGCCCCCTTCCTGTCCGGCATCTCGCAGGTGCGATTGCGGCTGCTACCCGGCACCAGTGCCGCAACGTCAATGGCCGAGTTGGGTGCGCGCATTGTCGATGAAGGGGCGAACCTAGCGGTCATCGAAGCGAAATCGGCGGGAGAACTGCTGTTTCGGCAAAACGTCGGGGGAATCTGGCTGTCCAGCCCGGTCCAGGTCTATCTCGACCTCTTGCGCGGTGAAGGCCGCGCCAAGGAAATGGCCGAGCACTTGCGCAAGGAAAGGATCGGATTCTGATGGCAAAACCCGCGACGTTCGATGGCTACAGCGACCAGTACACGGCGGACTGCGAACGCGTCCTCGTAACACTGCTGCGCGGGCTCGGGCCGTGGAAGGAATCTGTCTACCTGATCGGGGGACTCACGCCGCGATATCTCGTTTCCGCGCGGCCTCCGGTGGTGCCGGCGCACGCCGGCACGCTGGACGTGGACCTTGTGATCGACCTGCAAATCCTGACTGATACCGAGGCTTATCACACGCTCGAAGACAACCTCAAGAAAATGGGGTTCGAGCGGGCCGAGAACAGCGCCGGTGCAAGGCTTTCCTGGCGTTGGCAGACACGCACCGCACATGGCGCGTTGATGGTGCTGGAACTGCTGGCGGATGCACCGGACATCGCTGGCGGCAAGGTGCAGCCATTGCCGACCGAAGGCACGATCTCAGCACTGAACATCCCATATTCGTCCATTGTTTTTGACCTTCACCAAGTTACCGAGATCCAGGCTGAGCTCCTCGGCGGCAATGGCATCGTGACGGAACACATCAAGCATGCCAACCTCGTCAGCTTTACCTGCCTGAAGTCGTTCGCCTTCGACCAGCGCTTTGAACGCAAGGACGCGCACGACCTGATCTATTGCATCGAACACGCAACCGAGGGACCGGACGCCGTGGCGGCAGCGTTTCAGAAGGAGCGCAACGGCAAGCACGGTGCCGTCCTCGAAGCCTCGCTGGCGATCCTGCGCAGCCGCTTCGCCAGCGACGAAAAAGCCGAAGGCTATCGCAAGGACGGTCCGGTGTCGGTCGCCAAGTTCGAGCTGGGCGAAGGCGACGAGCCAGAGCAACGTGAGGCGCGGATATTGCGTCAGCGGCAGGCCTGCGACGTGATCGAACAACTCCTTGTCCGAATCGGATAAGGAGCGCAACCGCGCGCAGCGGCCATAACGCGCAACACGCAGCAGTTTGATATTCCGGGACGTTCGCTTGACATTACGTGACAGGTCGAGAAAACGCCGAGACAAAAAAAACCGGCACCCTGAGGTGCCGGTTTCTGGCGGTCCCGCCGTCAGGCGGGGAAGCGCAAAGCTCAGTCTTCCAGCTTCGGCAGCGAAGCGCTGACCTGGGTCGACAGCAGGCCGGTCTTGGCATACGTCTGCAGCTTCTCGCGCGTATCGACGATATCGAGCGTGCGCATGGTCAGCTGGCCGATGCGGTCCAGCGGCGTGAACATCGACTCGCCCTTCTCCATGGTCAGCCGTTCCGGCTTGTAGGTCAGGTTGGGCGAGGTGGTGTTCAGGATCGAGTAGTCGTTGCCGCGGCGCAGCTCGATGGTGACCTCGCCGGTGATGGCGCCGGCGACCCAGCGCTGGGCGGTCTCGCGCAGCATGATGGCCTGCGGGTCGAACCAGCGGCCCTGGTACAGCAGGCGGCCCAGGCGGCGGCCGTTGTCGCGGTACTGCTCGATGGTGTCTTCGTTGTGGATGCCGGTGATCAGGCGCTCGTAGGCGATGAACAGCAGCGCCAGGCCGGGGGCTTCATAGATGCCGCGGCTCTTGGCCTCGATGATGCGGTTCTCGATCTGGTCGCTCATGCCCAGGCCATGGCGCCCGCCGATGCGGTTGGCTTCCATGAACAGGTCGACGGCATTGGCGAAGGTCTGGCCGTTCAGCGCCACCGGCTGGCCTTCCTCGAAGCGCACCGTGACTTCCTCGCGCTTGACTTCGACATCATCGCGCCAGAACTGCACGCCCATGATTGGCTGCACGATGCGAATGCCCGAATCGAGGTGCTCCAGGTCCTTGGCCTCGTGGGTCGCGCCCAGCATGTTGGAGTCGGTCGAGTACGCCTTCTCGGCGGACATCTTGTAGTCGAAGCCGTTCTGGCGCATGAACTCGGACATCTCGGCGCGGCCGCCCAGTTCGTCGATGAACTGCTGGTCCAGCCACGGCTTGTAGATCTGCAGGCCGGGGTTGGTCAGCAGGCCGTAGCGGTAGAAGCGCTCGATGTCGTTGCCCTTGAAGGTGCTGCCGTCGCCCCAGATGTTGACGCCGTCTTCCTTCATCGCGGCGACCAGCATGGTGCCGGTGACGGCGCGGCCGATCGGGGTGGTGTTGAAATAGGTGATGCCGGCGGTGGAAATATGGAAGGCACCGCACTGCAGCGCGGCGATGCCCTCGGCCACCAGCTGCGCGCGGCAGTCGACCAGGCGCGCTTCCTCGGCGCCGTAGGCCTTGGCGCGGCGCGGGATGTCGTCGTAGTCAGGTTCGTCGGGCTGGCCCAGGTTGGCGGTGTAGGCGTAGGGGACGGCGCCCTTCTGGCGCATCCAGAGGAGTGCCGCGCTGGTGTCAAGGCCGCCGGAGAAGGCGATACCGACGCGCTGGCCGGTAGGAATGTGCTGCAGGATGGTAGTCATCGCCAGAAATCAATGTGAATTTGTCGGCTCTTGGACGGGCTTCCACTGCGTCGGCCGCAAGCGGCCGGGGGGCGGCGGGAAGCACGGCGACGCGGCCGGCCGAGTCACGTGCCGAGTCAGTGCCAAACGCGAATTGTGACACGGCAGCGCCCACGCGCCAAACGCGGGGGCAGGTGGGGGCGCCGGCGCCACCTGCACGCGCGCCGGCCAGACCGATGCCGGAGCGCCGCTGCGCCGTTCAAATCCGGCGAACGCGCCTTTCAAAACTATCGACTGGCCCGCTCCGATACCCCTCCCTATACTGCGCCGCACTGTTATCGGAAAGCGGAGTCGTCATGCTGCATCGCGCCCTGGAAGGCATCCGGGTCCTGGATTTGTCGCGCATCCTGGCCGGTCCCTGGTGTACCCAGAACCTGGCCGACCTGGGCGCCGAGGTGACCAAGGTCGAACACCCCGAGCGCGGCGACGATACCCGCGGCTGGGGGCCGCCCTACCTCGACGCACCGGCCGGCACCGAGGGCGATCCGCGCATGTCCGGCTACTTCATCTGCTGCAACCGCGGCAAGCGTTCGGTTGCGATCGACTACGGCACGCCCGAGGGCGCGGCGCAGGTGCGCGAGCTGGCGCGCACGGCCGACGTGCTGGTCGAGAACTACAAGGTCGGCACGCTGCGCCGCTACGGGCTGGACTACGATACGCTCAAGGCGATCAACCCGCGCCTGGTCTACCTGTCGATCACCGGCTTCGGCCAGAGCGGGCCGATGGCCGACAAGCCCGGCTACGACTACGTGTTCCAGGGCATGGGCGGGCTGATGAGCTACACCGGCCAGCCCGACGGCACGCCCGGTGCCGGCCCGCTGCGCACCGGCGTCGCGGTGGTCGACCTGAGCACCGGCATGTATGCCACCTCCGCGGTGCTGGCCGCGCTGTACCAGCGCCAGGCGACCGGCGCGGGCGCGCACCTGGACATCGCGCTGCTCGACGTGGCCGTGGCGATGAACGCCAACCAGGCCGCCAACTACCTGGTGTCGGGCCAGAACCCGCAGCGCAGCGGCAACGCCCATCCCAACTGCGCGCCGTATGAAGTGTTCCGCTGCGCCGATGGCCACCTGATCCTGGCAATCGGCAACGACGGCCAGTTCGCGCGCTTCTGCGCCGTGGCCGGCATCCCGGCGCTTGCGCAGGATCCGCGCTACGCCACCAATTCCGCGCGCATCGAACACCTGGACGCCCTGCGCGCGCAATTGACCGAACTCTTCCCCACCCGCACCCGCGCCGCCTGGACCGAGGCCTTCGATGCGGCGGGCGTGCCCTGGGGCCCGATCCACACCATGGACGAAGTCTTCGCCCATCCGCAAGTACAGCACCGCAAGCTGATGCAGGTGGCCGAGCACCCCGTGATGGGCCGCGTGCCAATGGTGCGCAACCCGATGCTGGCCGGCCACGACGCCCCGCCGGCGCCGCCGCCGCTGCTGGGCGAGCACAGCCCGCCGCGCTGACCGCCCTTCACTACACCGATAACCCCGACCCGGAGACACCCGATGAAACCCACCCTTTTCGCCATGGCCCTGCTCGGCATTGCCAGCAGCGCGCACGCCGCCTATCCCGAGCGGCCGATCAAGCTGATCGTGCCCTACGCCGCCGGCGGCACCACCGACATCATTGCCCGCATCGTCGGCACCCGCCTGGGCCCGGTGCTGGGCCAGCCCGTCGTGATCGAGAACCGCCCCGGCGCCGGCGGCGCGGTCGGCAGCGCCTACGCCGCCAAGCAGCCGGCCGACGGCTACACGCTGGTGATGGAGGTGGAAAGCTCGCACGCGGTCAACCCCAACGTCTACCTGAAGACCGCCTACGACCCGGTCAAGGACTTCGCGCCGATCAGCAACCTGGCCGACGTGCCCAACGTGCTGGTGGTCAATCCCGCCTTCCCGGCCGCGGACCTGGCGTCGTTTATCAAGCAGCTCAAGGCCAATCCCGGCAAGTATTCGTTCGGCTCGTCCGGCAACGGCGGCCTCAGCCACATGAACGGCGAGCTCTTCATGAACGCCACCGGCACGCGCATGCTGCACGTGCCGTACAAGGGCCTGGGCCCGGCGCTCAACGATGCGGTCGCCGGGCAGATCCAGGTGGTGTTCGACAATATCCCGTCGTCGTCCGGGCTGATCCAGGGTGGCCGTCTCAAGCCGCTGGCGGTGGCCGCGAAGCAGCGCCTGAAGGTGCTGCCCAACGTGCCCACCTATGCCGAGGCAGGGCTGCCGGCGATGAACAACCCGTCGTGGTTCGGCCTGGGCGCGCCGGCGGGCACGCCCGCCGCCATCCTCGACCAGCTCAACGACGCCGTGCGTAAGGTGCTGGCCGAGCCCGAGGTGATCGCCGCGATCGAGAAACAGGGCGCGATCCCGGCACCGACTTCGCGCAAGGCCTTTGGCGACCTGATCCGTGGGCAGAACGCGCACTGGAAGCAGGTGGTCGAGGCCATCCACTTCACCAAGCTCCAGTAAGACACGAGGACCGACATGAGCGCACTTCAGCAGGAACCGCACGCCGGCGTCGAGATCGACGCGCGCGGCATTGCCACCGTCACCATCCGCGAGGCGGGCTCGCTCAATATCCTGAGCACGCCGGTGATCGCCTCGCTCACGCGTGCGATCGAGGCGCTGGCCGCCCACGACGCGCTGCGCGTGCTGGTGCTGCGCGGCACCGGCGACAAGGGCTTTATCGGCGGTGCCGACATCAAGGAGATGGCCGCGCTCGACCGCGCCAGCGCCGAGGCCTTTATCAGCGGCCTGCGCCGCCTGTGCGATGCGGTGCGCCACCTGCCGGTGCCGGTGATCGCGCGCATGCCGGGCTGGTGCCTGGGCGGCGGGCTGGAACTGGCGCTGGCGTGCGACCTGCGCATCGCCGCCGACACCGCGCAGCTGGGCATGCCCGAGGTGAAGGTCGGCATCCCGTCGGTGATCCACGCCGCGCTGATGCCGCGCCTGATTGGCAATGCGCGCACCGCATGGATGTTGCTGACCGGCGAGATCTCCGACGCCGCCGAAGCGCTGCAGTGGGGCCTGGTCAACCGCGTGGTGCCGCTGGCCGAACTGGACCAGGAAGTCGAGCGCGTGGCCGCGCTGCTGGCCGGCTTCGGCCCGGTCGCGGTGCGCCAGCAGAAGCGCCTGCTGCGCGAGTGGGAAGACGCGCCGCTGGAAATCTCGATCGGCAACAGCGTGGCCGAGTTCGGCAGCGCTTTCGACACCGGCGAGCCGCAGCAGCACATGGCCACCTTCCTGAACCGCAAGCGCTGAAGCAGGAACGGAAGGCTACGGCGCCGTGGCCGCCACGGCGCCGCCTTCGCGCGTGGCCACCACACGCGGATCGTTGAGCAAAAACTGCGCGAAGGCCTCGGCAAATGCCGGCAGCTTGCCGTCGGCGCGCACGATCAGATTCAGTTCGCGCAAGGCCCACGGTTCTGCCAGCCGCACCCCGGCCACGCGCGCCTCGCGCAGCGCCTGCGCCGCCACGCTGCGCGGCACCAGCGCCACGCCGACGCCGGCCTCGGCCAGCGACAGCACCGCATCGAAGCTGTGCGCATGCAGGCGCACGTTCGGGCCCTTGCCCGCGCGCTGCGCCATCTCGCGCAGGAACAGGAAATTGCTGCTGGTGCGGCTCATGCAGACAAAGTCGAACGCCAGCGCCGCGCCGAAGCGCACCTCCGGCTCGCGCGCGAGCGGGTGGTCCGCTGCCATCACCAGGATCAGTTCGTCGCGCGCGTAGCGCACCGAGCGCACGCCGGCGGCCTCGTCGCCGGTATGGAAATCTCCCGCCAGGATGCCGACATCGGCTTCATGCGCCGCCACCGCGGCCAGGATCGCCTGGCTGGCGCGCTCCTCCAGGTCGATGTTCACGTCCGGATTGGCCAGCAGGAAGCGGCTGACGCTGGGGATGATGAAGCCGTTGAGCGAGCTGCTGTTGGCCAGCAGCCGGATATTGCCCTTCAGCCCGGCGGAGAAGCGCCCGACTTCGCCATGCATGCGCTCCACGCCCAGCAGCAGTTCGCGCACATGGACCAGCAGGGTTTCGCCGGCCGGCGTCAGCTCCATGCCGCGCGCGCTGCGCACGAACAACGGCGTGCCCATGGCGTGCTCGAGGTTCTTCAGCCGGTAGCTCGCCGCCGACGCGGTGATGTGGGTGGCCGAAGCGCCCCCCGACAGGCTTTGCGCATCGGCAATGGCCTGGAACAGGCGCAGGTCGGTCAATTCGTAACGCAAGGCAACTCCATTCGGGCCGCGGTAGTCGAAACGGGTCTAGCGGGCCATTCTAGTGCACCGCGCCGGCCGCACTCCCGCGCCGATCGTGCATTCGATCGCGCAATCGATGTGGACGCCGTCCATTTTCTTTGCTAAGGTATTGTGGACGGCGTACACAAAGCGTGAACGCCATGCCGAATTCCCCCGCGGCCCGACATCCCCACAGGCCGCCCCTTCAAAGGAGTTGTCATGCAAGTCCAGCCCTATCTGTTTTTCGAAGGCCGTTGCGATGAAGCGGTCGAGTTCTACAAGCAGACTCTTGGCGCCAAGGTCAACGCCCGCATGACCTTTGCCGACAACCCCGACGCCGGCAAGGGCGGCGAAGGCTGCCAGCCCGGCGCGGGCGCGCAGGACAAGGTCATGCACCTGGAATTCCAGGTCGGCGACAGCATCATCCTGGCCTCCGACGGGCAGTGCTCGAACCAGCCCGCGTTCCAGGGCTTCGGCCTGGCCATCACCTTTCCCGACAAGGCCGGGGTCGAGAAGGCCTTCAACGGCCTGAAGGAAGGCGGCCAGGTGCTGATGCCGCTGGACAAGACCTTCTTCGCCGAGCAGTTCGGCATGGTCGCCGACCGTTTCGGCATCATGTGGATGCTGCTGACCGCGCCCAAGTAAGTCAGTCCGCAGGTTCCCGGCCAGCGGCGCGCGCTTCGGGCCACAGCCCGGCGATGGGTTTACAATGCGCGCCGCCCGCCGGAGAAACCTAGCCATGGACGATCGCATCAACGAACTCGAAATCAAGCTCGCCTTCCAGGAAGACCTGCTCGATACCCTGAACAGCACCGTGGCGCGCCAGCAGCAGCAGATCGACCTGCTGCAGGAGCAGTTCCGCGCGCTGTACCAGCAGGTGCGCAGCGCCGCCACCACCGCGGCCGAAGCCGACCCCCTGCAGGAAATCCCGCCGCATTACTGAGCCGCACCCTTGGCCAATGTGACGGAACGCGACCCCCGGCCACGCGGTCTGACAGGCTGATCCCACTTGCCGCGCCGTGCCATGGCGCGCCCGCTCCGCCACATGCGCCTGACGCCCTCCCTGCTCCTTGCCGCCGCCTGCATCGCCGGCGCCGCGCCGGCCCTGGCCGGCTACAACATCTGGACCGGCGAGTATTCCCTGACCCGCCAGGAACTGCAGACCGAACTCGACAAGCGCTTTCCCGCGACGCTGCGCTACGCCGAAGTCGTCAGCGTCCAGCTCAGCCATCCGCGGCTGGTGCTGGATGAAGCCAGCAACCGCATCACCACCCACGTCGACGCACGCCTGATCAACGCGCTGCTGCCTTCGCCGCCGGTCGACGGCAAGCTGGCCCTGAACAGCGGCATCCGCTATGACCCGGCCCGGCGCGCGGTACTGCTCGACAACCCCACCGTGCAGCAGGTCGAAGTCGCCGGCATGGGGCCCTATCGCGAACAGCTCAACGCCATCGGCGCCGTGGTCGCGCAGCAGCTGCTGAAGGACTATCCGATCTATACCTTCAAGCCGGAAGAGCTGCGCGTGGGGGGCAAGGAGGTGGAGCCGGGGGCGATTACGGTTGGCAAGGATGAGGTGCGGGTGGAGGTGAAGCAGCGGTAGGCTCGGCCTTCGGGCTGCCTCCCTCCCCCACCCTACCTCGGCATCAACCCTTGGTGCCCCGGAACACCACCCCCAACCCCGCCAGCACCGCTCCCATCCCCGCCAGCGCCAGCGGCGCCATGCGGTTGCCCAGCAGCAGATAGTCGAGCGCCGCGGTGCCCGCCGGCACCAGGTAGAACAGGCTGGTCACGTTAACCAGGTTGCCGGCATGGATCAGGCGATAGAACAGCAGCGTCGCGCCGATCGAAATCCCCAGCGCCAGCCATAGCAGCGGCGCGGCGAACGCCAGCGAGGCTTCGAAGGCGAAGGGCTGGAACGGCAGGCACAGCAGGCACGCCGCCAGGCTTGCGCCGTACTGCAGCGGCAGCACTTCGGCGGTGGCGCGTGGGCTGCGCTTCTGCAGGATGGCGCCGACAGTCATGCTGGCCAGCGAGGCCAGCGCGCACAGCACCCCGGCCGGCGACAGCCGGGCCAGCAGCAGGCTGTCGGCGACGACCATGGCCAGCCCGGCGAATGCCAGCGCCAGGCCGCCCAGGCGCGCGGCGCTGGCGCGGCGCTCGGTCAGCAGCAGCGTCAGCATCGGCTGCGCGCCCAGCACCGTGGCCAGCACGCCGGGCGTCATGCCGTGGTCCAGCGCCAGAAAGTAAAAGACCGCGTAGCCGCCGATCAGCAGCAGGCCCGTGGCGGCCGTGTGCAGCCGCTCGCCGCGCGGCGGCAGCAGGCGCTTGCGTGCCAGGCCGAGCGCGCCCAGCACGGCGCAGACCAGCGCGAAGCGCAAGGTCAGCAGGGCGAACGGGGTGGCGTGGTCGAGCGCCAGCCGGGCGGCGATGGCGCCGCTGCTCCATAGCAGCACGAACAGCGGCGTGGCCCAGAGGGCGGCGGATGTGGCGCGCGTGGTGCGCGTGGTAAGCGTGTCGCGCGCGGCGTCGAAGCGCGCCGCGCAATCTTCTTGGTGGTTCATGGCTTGTCATCTGTCGTCAGCTTGGCGGGCTCCGGCGACGCGCATCGGCAGGCGGCCACGGCACGGCGACAGCGCGCACGGGCGTGCGGCGGCCGTGCGCGCGGGCGCACGAAGGCGGGATTACCGGAGACGAGAAGGGCTGGGGCGCGTGCCCGTCAGCCGCGCGGCGGCGGCGGGTGTGCACCGCCGGAGAACGGCGGCGGCGGCGCGACAGATGTGAACGCAGGCTGGCGACGCGGGCACGGCAACGCGCGGCCCGGAGGCACGGCGATGACGGGGCGTTGGCGGTCTGCGGTCATAGTGGAAAGCGGAAGCCTTGAAGAAAGATCGACCGGCGTCGATCCAATTGGTGTGGCGATGCTATGCCTGCACGGCGCTCGCGTCAACGGGATCCTGCAGTGTCCTGCTCCAGCCGCGACACCAGTGCCTGCAGCGCCGGCGCGCAGCCGGCCTCGACCTTCAGCGCCAGCATGGCATCGGCACGCGTGGTGCCCAGGTTGAGCGCGGCCACCGGCTTGCCCATCTGGCCGGCCCAGACGCAGAAGCGGTAGCCGGAATAAACCATCAGCGACGAGCCCACCACCAGCATCGCATCCGCGGCTGCCAGCGCCGCGCGCGCGGCGTCGACACGCGCGCGCGGCACGGATTCGCCGAAGAACACCACGTCAGGCTTGAGGATGCCGCCGCAATGGCCGCAATCGGGCACCTGGAACTGCGCGAACAGCGGCGATTCGAAATGCACGTCGCCATCGGCGGCGGGCGGCGCGATCACGTCGCGCAGTGCGGCGTTGCGGGACACCAGCCAGTCCTGCAGGCCGGCGCGGTCGTGGCTGGCGCCGCAGTCCAGGCAGATGGCGCTGGCCAGGCTGCCGTGCAGTTCGATCACGCCCTGGCTGCCGGCGCGCTGGTGCAGGCCGTCGACATTCTGCGTGACCAGCGCCGTGATCCGGCCCTGTTCACCGAGCCGCGCCAGCGCGTGGTGCGCATCGTTGGGCCGCGCCTGCCCCGCCAGCGGCCAGCCGAGCATGCTGCGCGCCCAGTAGCGCTGGCGCCCGGCGTGCGAGCCGAGAAAGGCCTGCAGCGTGATCGGCGGCGAGCGCTGCCACTGGCCGCGCGCGTCGCGGTAGCCGGGAATGCCGGAATCGGTGCTGATGCCGGCGCCGGTCAGCACGAACAGGCGCGGGTGGCGCCGCACGAAATCGAACAGCGCCGCCGCGGCTGCCGGGGAGGGCTGCGATGGCTGCATGACGGGGACGCTCACGGGTGTGCTCAAGCGGCCGGATCCTCGGCATGGCGCGCCGCCTGGCGCGCTTCCCATGCCCGCAGCGCCTCGCGGTAGCGGTCCATCTCCTGGTAGTAGTAATCGAAGATGCAGGGATCGCAGCCTGAGCCGCAGCACTCGCCGTCGGCGGGCCGCTCCGGCGGCTCAGGGCGGGGATCGTCAGGGGTAAGCGAGGAACCGGCGACGGGGACGACGGGGACTTCGGGGGACACTTGAGACACTTGCGGATCGGGCGCGCGGCGCCATGGCAGACCAGCCCCCAGTATATTCCGGCACGCCCGCCGCTGCCCCGCGGCCCCGTGGCCGCTCGCAGCGCCCCAAGCCGATCTGAACGCTTCCGAGCCGCATGTTGAATTGTTTTGGCGGCCGGCGCGCACAGGGGCCTGCACGCCATGTTTTGCCGGAAGATGGCCGGACTTCCCGCCCGGGCAAACCGGCCACGCTACGGACTGCGACCCCGATCGAGCCATGAAGGCAGCCCCACACCAACGCATGCGCCACGCCGGCACGAAGCGCCTGCTCGCCGCCATCGCGCTGGCCGCGCTGGCGGCGCTGGCCGCGCCGGCTGTAGGCGCCGCGACGGCCGCAACGGCCGCGGAGCACCCGGCGCCCGGGCCAGACGCCGGTGCCGCCACCACCCCCGCCACCCCGGCCGTCCCCGCCCACGCCCGGCCTGCCGCGGCGGGCCGCCCGCGCATCTGCCTGGTGCTGTCGGGCGGCGGCGCGCGCGGCGCCGCGCATATCGGCGTGCTCAAGGTGCTGGAGGAGATGCGCATCCCGGTCGACTGCATCGCCGGCACCAGCATGGGGTCGCTGGTCGGCGGCGCCTATGCCACCGGCATGGGGCCCGCCGAGATGGAGCGGCTGGTGGGCGGCCTGAGCACCGACAAGCTCTTCAAGGAGCGGCCGCCGCGCCAGGACCTGACCGTGCGCCGCAAGCAGGACGACTTCACCAACCTGCTCACGCCGGAGATCGGCCTGCAGGCGAGCGGCGTGCTGCTGCCCAAGGGCGCGGTCTCGGGCGTGCAGCTGGAAACGGTGCTGCGCCAGCTGGCCAGGACCCCGGGCTTCCGCGACTTCGACCGCCTGCCGATCCCGTACCGCGCGGTGGCGACCGACCTGGTGGCGGGCACGCCGGTAGTGTTCAGCCAGGGCGAGCTGGCCAACGTGATGCGCGCCAGCATGTCGGTGCCGGGGGCGGTGGCGCCGGCGGAATACGAGGGCCGACTGCTGGTCGACGGCGGGCTGACCGACAACCTGCCGGTGGGCGTGGCGCGCAACATGGGCGCCGACATCGTCATCGCCGTGAACCTGGGCACGCCGCTGATGAAGCGCGAGGCGCTGACCTCGGTGATCGGCGTGACCGGCCAGATGCTGAACATCCTGACCGAGCAGAACGTGCGCGCGTCGCTGGCCTCGCTGCGTCCCACCGACGTGCTGATCGAGCCCGCGCTGGGGGACTTCTCCGCGACCGACTTCGACCACCTGCCGACCACCATCCCGATCGGCGAGGCCGCCGCGCGCAAGGTCGCCGACCGGCTCGCGCCGCTGGCGCTGCCGCCGGCGCAGTATGCCGAGCTGCGCGCGGTCCAGCAGGCGGTGCAGCCGCCCGACACCCGTCCCGTCGACGAGATCCGGCTGGCGCCGCTGCATCGCGTCAACCCAGACTATGCCACCGCGGTGATGCAGACCCGGCCGGGCGAGCCGATCGACCAGGCCGCGCTGGACCAGGACATGCGCCGCCTGTTCGGCACCGGCGACTTCGAGCACGTCAACTACGGCATCCTGGAAGAGCCGGGCCGGCGCGTGCTGACGGTCAACGCCGTGGAAAAATCGTGGGGTCCCGACTACCTGCGTTTCGGCCTGGGCCTGAGTTCGGATTTCCGCGGCGATGCGTATTTCAACCTGGTTGGCAGCTACCGGCGCACCTGGCTCAATGCGCTGGGGGCGGAATGGCGCACCGACGCGCAGGTGGGCCAGACCTCGGCGCTGAGCAGCGAGTTCTACCAGCCGCTGGACACGCGCCAGTTCTTCTTTATCGCGCCGCGCATCGAGCTCGAGCGGCGCCCGGTCAATGTGTTCCAGGGCAGCACGCGCATCGCCACCTACGACGTGCGCCGCTTCGACCTGGCGCTCGACGTCGGCAGCCAGTTCACCAAGTACGGCGAGCTGCGCGTCGGCGTGCAGACGGGCTCGGAGCATGCCACGCTCAGCACCGGCCCGGCGGCGCTGGCACCGGGCCCGGGCAGTATCCGGCGCGGGGCCATTACCGGCCGGCTGTTCTTCGACCAGCTCGACAGCGTCGACTTCCCGCGCTTCGGCTATGCGGGCGGGGTGCGCATCTATGCCTCGCAACCGGGGCTCGGCGCCGACCGGGCTTATATCAAGGCGCAGGCCGACGGCATCTATGCCCATTCGTTCGGCGACCATACGCTGTCGTTCGGCTTCAAGGTCGGCGGCAATCCCGGCGGCAAGCCGCTGCCGAATTACGACCTGTTCCAGTGGGGCGGCTTCCTGCAGCAGTCCGGCTACGCGACCGGGCAGCTAATGGGCGGCAACCTGCAGTTTGCGCGGCTGGTGTACTACAACAAGCTGGCGCGGCAGACGCTGCTACAGGGCGTCTACGCCGGCTTCTCGCTGGAAGCCGGGCGCGTGGGCGACCCGCTGGTGCCGGGCAGCCCGACCGGGCTGCTCAAGTCCGGCTCACTGTTCCTGGCGCTCGACAGCCCGCTCGGCCCGCTGTACCTGGCCTATGGCCGCGCCGCGGCCGGCGTCTTCAGCTTCTACCTGTACCTGGGCAAACCGTTCTGACGCGCCGCGGCAATGTGCGTCTCCCCATACCCCTCCAAAGTTGTATGTAATGTCTTAATTCAAATGTCTATACTTTTCCCTGTCACCAAGACCCCCTCTTGAATGACAACCTTCCCCGGTCGCCGCTTCCCCAGCGGCGACTTTTTTATGGACGCGTGGCCGACGATGGCGCGCCTATAATCGCTGCCTTGGGCTGCACTTGCGGCCGTTCTCCGCGCCACCATCCCGCGCGCGCCCCTTTATGCAGATCGACTTCCAGCATTTCACGCCGTGGCTTTCGCTGGCCGGCGGGCTTGTCATCGGCCTCGCGGCGGCGCTGATGATCCTAGGCCTGGGCCGCATCGCCGGCATCAGCGGCATCGTCGGCGGCCTGCTGCGGCTGCCGCATGGCGACACCGCATGGCGCGCCGCCTTCGTCGTCGGGCTGCTGCTGTCGCCATGGCTGGCCATCGCCTTCGATGCCATGCCCGCGGCACGCATCGACGCAGGCTGGACCGAGGTGCTGGTGGCCGGGCTGCTGGTCGGCGTGGGCACACGCTATGCCGGCGGCTGCACCAGCGGCCATGGCGTATGCGGCCTGTCGCGCGGATCGGTACGTTCGCTGGCGGCCACCGTGACCTTCATGGCGGCCGGCTTCCTGACGGTGCTGGTGCAGCGCCACGTGCTGGGAGGCTGAAGCATGGGCATGCTGCTGTCGTTGCTGGCCGGGCTGGTGTTCGGCATCGGCCTGATCTTGTCCGGCATGGCCAATCCGGCCAAGGTGCTGGGCTTTCTCGACCTTGCCGGAACGTGGGACCCGTCGCTTGCCTTCGTCATGGCCGGCGCGATCGGGGTCGGCGTGGTGGCGTTTGCACTGGCGCGCCGGCGCCAGCGCTCGTGGCTGGGGCTGCCGATGCAGTGGCCGGCGCTGGCCGCGGTCACGCCGAGGCTGCTGCTGGGCAGTGCCGCCTTCGGCATCGGCTGGGGCCTGGCGGGCTTTTGCCCGGGCCCGGCGCTGGTCGCGCTGGGTGCGGGCTATGCCAAGGCCTGGGGCTTTGTCGCGGCGATGATCGCTGGCATGGCGCTGTTCGAAGCGGCCGAAGCGCTGGCCCGGCGCCGCCATTGACGCAGCGCAGCATGCAATGAATGCTGGCCCGCGACGCCGGAGCGGTTTAACATTGCGCGATTATCGAACGACCGTAGACCACCCCAGCCTCCCATGGATGTCCTCCGCCCCATCGGTCTTGGCCATGCCCAGGCCGACACCGTCCGCGTTGCCCGGCCCCAGGCCGACCTGCTCGCCAGCTTTGCCGGCGATCCCAATTTCATGCTGTCGCTGGCGCGCGGGCTGACCGTGCTGGAAGCGTTTTCCGAGCGCAAGCGCCCGCTGACGATCTCGCAGGTGGCCCAGCGGACCCAACTGTCGCGCGCGTCGGTGCGGCGCTGCCTGTACACGCTGGAGCAACTGGGCTATGTCAGCCAGCAGGACGGGCAGTTCGCGCTGCGCCCGCGCGTGCTGCACCTGGGGCACGCGTACTTCTCGTCGACCTCGCTGGTGTCGCTGGCACAGCCGATCCTGGACAACCTGAGCGCGCGCATCCACGAGACCTGCACGCTGGCGATCCTGGACGGCACCGACATCCTCTACCTGGTGCGCTCCGAAGTGCAGCGCGTGCTGAACTATTCGCTCGGCATGGGCAGCCGCCTGCCGGCCTACTGCACCTCCAACGGCCGGCTGTTGCTGGCGCACCAGCCCGCCACGGTGCTGGACGGCTTCTTCGAGCATGCCGAGCTGCGCCCGCGCACGCTGCAGACCAAGGTCTCGCGGCAGGAACTGGAAGCCTGCTTCGAGCGCGCCCGCGAAGTGGACTACGTGATCGTCGACGAAGAACTGGAGCCGGGCCTGCGTGCCATGGCGGTGCCGGTGCGCTCGGCCTCGGGCATCGTGCTGGCGGGGCTGAGCGTGAGCGTGCGCGCCGCGCGCGTGTCCGAAGCGGACATGATCACGCGGCTGCTGGCGCCGATGCGCGAAGCCGCCGCGGCAATCGGCCGGATGATCGGCTCCTGAATCCTGCCGCTGGCCGGGGCCGGGCTTACCGGCCCGCCTGTGCGCGCAGCCGTGCGGGACTGAGCATGGCGGCAGTCACGCCGTGGTCGGCGATATGCGCCGGCAGCGGCCGGCCCTGCGCCAGCGCGGCGCAGGCCTCGCCCATCGCCGCCGAGGTCTGGATGCCATAGCCGCCTTGCGCCGCCACCCAGAAGAAGCCCTCCGCGTCGGGATCGAACCCGCCCACCAGGTCGCCGTCGGCAACAAACGAGCGCAGTCCGGCCCAGGTCCGCGCGGGGCGGCGGATCGTCAGCGTGGTCGCGGCCTCGATCTGGTGGATGCCCATGGCAATGTCCAGCTCCTCGGGCTGCACGTCGTGCGGCGGCACCGGGTCGGCATTGGCCGGCGAGCCGAGCAGCATGCCGGCATCGGGCTTGACGTACCAGGTTTCGTCGAAGCCGTAGAACATCGGCCAGCGCGAAACATCGATGCCGTCGGGCGGAGCAAAGACGAAGGCCGAACGCCGGCATGGCTGCAGCCCCACCGGCGCCACGCCCGCGCGCGCCGCGACCACGTCGCACCATGCGCCCGCCGCGTTGACCAGCACCGGCGCGCGGTAGAGGTCGGCGCCGGCATGGACGTGCCATAGGCCGTCGCGCCGCTCTATCACTTCGGCCTCGGCGCCGCAGGCGATCACGCCGCCGTGATGGCGCACGCCGCGCAGGTAGCCCTGGTGCAGGGCATGCACGTCCATGTCGGCGGCATCGGGCTCCAGCACCGCGCCCAGCACCAGTTCCGGCCGCAGCACCGGCACCAGCGCGCACGCGCCGGCCTGGTCCAGCCGCTGTGCCCGTGCCCCCATGCCGGCCAGCACCTGCCAGTGCGCGTCGAGCTGGTCCTGTTCGCCCGGGCGCGCCAGCATCATGGCGCCGCGCGGCGACAGCACCGGATGGTCGGCAAACCCCGCCGGCGGGGCATCGAGGAAGGCGCGGCTGGCCATGGTCAGGCCGCGCACCTGCGGCGTGCCGTAGCTTTCCAGGTAGAGCGCGGCCGAACGGCCGGTGGCGTGGTAGCCCGGCTGCGCCTCGCGCTCGAGCACGATCACGCTGCCCGCGCGCGCCAGCCAGTACGCCACCGAAGCCCCGGCAATGCCGGCGCCGATGACGAGGTAGTCAGCCGAAAACTGCTTGCCGCCGGCCGGAGCCGGATCGCTGTGGACCATTGCCGTGCGCCTCCCGTGTCATGCGAACTGGCGGGCAATGTAGCGTAAACCGGATGCGTACCGCGCCGGGTCCGGGGCGGCGCCTCAGCCGCGGTGCGCCAGTTCGAGCGCGAACACCAGCCGCTGCAGGAAGTTCTCCATGCGCCCGTCCGGATTGACGAAGGCGCAGCCAAAGTGGTGGATGGCGCTGTCGTCGTGGCCCACCAGCCAGTGGCCGACCACCTGCATGTCGACCTCCAGCTTGCCCAGCTCGCGGAAGTCCAGCCGGCACTTCGCCACCGTGGTCCCCACCGGCAGGTGCTCGGCGGTAACGCTCTTCGAGCGCAGGCCGACGCCGGACAGCGACAGGTCGGCGATATCGAGGCCCAGCACGGTCTTGTCCGGCATCGACATCTCGCAGCGGTAGCCCTTGGTCACCAGCGTGCGCGCGCGGAAATGGCGCCGACGCTGGAAGTGATAGAGCTTGTCCGGAAACTCGACGACGAAGGCGGGGCCGTCTTCATAGCGCGTGGCCGCCGGCTGGCCGACCACGAAGTTGACCGGCACGCCGCGCAGCAGCCCGGAGAACGCGTTCTCGTCGGAGGTCATCAGCGACATCCGTTCGGGCTCGGCGTTGCACCAGTCGAACACGAAGGTGCGGTTGACCGGGTCGACATGCAGGATCGAGGTGACGAACTGGTGCGCGGTGCGGGTGCGCACGCTCAGCATGCACTTCTGCCACGCCAGGTCACGCAGCACCGTGCCGATCTGCGAGTTGTGGGTCAGGCGATAGCGGTCGTCCGCCGGGTCGGCTTCGGCGCCTGGTTCGGCGTCGTGATCGGCGGGCCCGGGGGCGTCATGCTGGTTCATAGGTTCACGCAACATCTGGAAGGGCTGGGAGCGACGGCTATGGCACAGCCGCGGACCAGCCGGGAGCCCGTCGGCGGTACCGGCCTGCCGGCCGCGCGCCGCATGTTAAGCGCCTGCACCATTGGCCGGCAAGACCGATGATCTCACTTCGGTAAATCTGTGGCAGAACTTGAGGACAGACTTCCGGGGGGTAGCGCTGACGTTGGCTTTCAGGCCTCTGGAGGGGGTGCGAGCGTCGCCAGCGCGCATTCGCGCAGCCATGCCAGCAGGGCCAGCCGACGCGTGTCGTGCTCGAACGGCGCGGGCGACAGCAGGTGGTAGGCCGAGCCGTCGGCCGCAAAGCCGAACGGCGCCGCCAGCCGGCCGTCGGCGATCTCGTCGGCAGCCATCAGCTGCGAAGCCATGGCCCAGCCCAGGCCTGCGGCGGCAGCCTGCAGGCTCAGATAGAAATGCTCGTACCAGGCGTCGCCGTCCAGGCGCAGGCGGCCCGCGTCATCGGGGCACGTCGCCTGCCAGCGCTGCCAGGCTTGGGGCCGCGTGCGCGTGTGCAACCGCAGCGGCGCCACCGCGGCATCCTCGGCGGCCTGAGGCCGGCACACCGGACCCACGCGTTCCTGCACCACCTCGCGCGCATGCCAGCGCGCATCGAAGGCAAAGTCATTGCGCCGCAGCGCCAGGTCCGCGCCGCTGCGCGCGAAGTCGATCGGCCCGCCCGCCGCCATCAGGTGCAGCGGAATGTCGGGATGGCGCGCGGCAAAGCGCGGCAGCCGCGGGATCAGCCAGCGCATGGCGATGGTCGGCTCGCACGACAGCACCAGCGCCCGCCCCGCCGGCTGCGTGCGGATGCGCGCGGCCGCGGCGGCCAGTCCTTCCATCGACTGCGTCGCCGCCGCAAACAGCGAGCGCCCCGCCTCCGTCAGGAACACGCCGCGGTTGCGCCGCTCGAACAGCGCCACGCCGAGGGTGTCCTCCAGCTGGCGGATCTGCCGGCTGACCGCGCCATGGGTCAGGTGCAGCTCCTCCGCCGCGCGCGCAAAGCTCTCGTGCCGCGCCGCAGCCTCGAAGAATCGGATCCATCCCAGCCAGTGCATCGGTCAGTTTTTCTCATGGAATCGCGCGAGTATATATCGGTTGTGGGGGCGCTTTGCGGCACGCAGAATTGGGTACGCTTTGATCCCGAGGAGTGGGATCGGCCCTAAAACACAACATATCCTGACGCAACATGCCCCCTCTCGCCGAATCCCTGGCGGTCGCCACCGTGACCGTGCTGGCCGTGATCAGTCCCGGCCCGGACTTCGCCATGGTCACCCGCAACAGCTACCTGTACGGCCGCCGCGCCGGCCTGCTCAGCGCGCTCGGCATCGCGCTGGGCGTGCAGGTGCATGTGCTCTATACGATGTTCGGAGTGTCGCTGCTGATGGCGCACGCGCATGGCGTGCTGACGGTGGTGAAGGCGCTGGGCGCCGTCTACCTGATCTGGATCGGCCTGCAGACGCTGCGTCGGCGCGACGCGCTGAAGGTAGACCTGCACGGCGCCCGCGCGCTGACCCCGCTGGCAGCGCTGCGCATGGGTTTCCTGACCAATGCGCTGAACCCGAAGACCACGCTGTTCGTCGTCAGCACCTACACGCAGGTGGTGGACGCCCACACCCCGGCATCGGTGCAGTGGGCCTATGGCGGATTCATGTCGGTGGCGCACCTGGGGTGGTTCAGCGTGGTGGCGTGGGTGTTCACCGCGCCAGCGCTGCGCGCGGCCATGCTGCGGCGCCAGCGGCTGCTGGATCGCGCCATCGGCTCGGCCCTGTGCGGGCTGGGCGTGGCGCTGGGCTTCAGCAACCTGGCGTAGGGCCTGGCCCCGCCAGCGGCCATGCCTGGCGCAGCAGGTGTTGCGGGCCCTGCGGACCGAGCCGGCTTTCGAACAACACCAGCCGCGCGACGCGCCACGGCGCGCTGGCCAGCGTGCGGTGCGCATCGAGCCACGCGCGCAGCGCGCTCTCGGGCACGGTCGGCTTGCAGCGGGCCAGGGTGACGTGAGGATGGAAGCGGCGCCGCTCCGGCGGGAAGCCGGCGGCGTCCGCCAGTGCCTGCCCGACCTCGGCGTGCAAGGCGCGCAGCGCGTCGAGTCCGGGACCGGGCGCGAGGCCAGCCCACAGCACTGATCCCGAGCCGCTGCGGAAGCGGCCGGTGCCATAGGCCTGCAGCGTGAACGCGGGGGTGCGCAGCGCCGCGAGCGCGATATCAAGCTTGTCGGCAGCCTGTGCCGCCTCGCCCAGGCCTTCGCCGAGGAAGTGCAGGGTCAGGTGGACCTGCGCGGGCGTCGCGGCGCGCACGCCGGGCACGGCAGGCAGCATCGACAACAGCCCCGCCGCCTGCGCGGGCGGCACTTCCACCGCGATGAACAGGCGTGCCATCGCTGCGCGGTCGGTGTCAGCCGGCCTCAGCCGGTCGCGGCGGCGATGCCCTCGCGCCGCAGCAGGGCGCGCTTGCGCTCGATGCCGCCGGCATAGCCGGTCAGCGCGCCGGCGCTGCCCAGCACGCGATGGCAGGGCACGATCACCGACAGCGGATTGCGGCCGACCGCGCCACCCACCGCGCGCGCATGCGTGGGCGGCAGCCCGAGCGTGCGCGCCAGTTCGCCGTACGAAGCGGTGGCGCCGCACGGAATTTCCAGCAGCGCCTGCCACACGCGCTGCTGGAACGGGCTGCCGGCAAAGCGCACCGGCACGGTAAAGCTGTCGCGGCGGCCGGCAAAATACTCGGCCAGCTCGGCGGCGGCGCGGTCCAGCACCGAGGCGTCGGCCGCAGGCACCTCGCGGCTGTCGGCAATGCCGGCGGGATGGTACTTCTGGCCCGCGAAGAAGACGCCGGTCAGGTGCCCGTCGCGCGCGCGCAGCAGCACGGTGCCCAGCGGACTGTCGATATGGCGATAGCTGGTCATGGGAGGGTCTCCGGTTGCGCCGTGGCCGGCGGCGTGTCCTTCATCGCTTCATAGCGATGCCACAGGTGGATCGCGGCGTAGGCCCGCCACGGCGCCCATTGCGCGGTGCGTTCGTGCATGGCGCGCACGGTGCTGACGCCGAGCACCTTGCGCAGCGCATAGTCGGTGCCGGGAAAAGCATCGGGCCAGCCCAGCGCGCGCATGGCGACATACTGCGCGGTCCAGTCGCCGATGCCGTCGATCTCGCGCAGCGCCGCCACCGCCTGCTCCGGCGCCGCATGCGGGTCGAGCGCCAGCGTGCCGTCGGCCACACGGCGCGACAGCGCCTGCAGCGTGCGGGTCTTGCCCGGCGACACGCCGGCCTCGCGCAGCGCAGCCTCGGGCAACGCCGCCAGCGCGGCCGCGCTCGGGAAGGTGTAGCGCAGGCCGTCCGGCGGCGCGCCGTCCAGCGCCTGCCCGGCGCGCTGTGCCAGCGCGGCCAGGATGCGCCGCGCCTGCACTACCGAAATCACCTGCCCGACCACCGCGCGCACCGCGATCTCGAAGCCATCGACGCAGCCCGGCAGGCGCACGCCCGGCATCGCCTCGGCCAGCTCGCCCAGGTGGCGGTCCACCACGTCGGGACGGCAGCCCAGGTCGCACAGCCGGCGCACCTTGCCCAGCGCTTGCGGAATCACGCGCGCCAGCGACGCCGACAGCGTCACGCGCAGCACCAGCCGGCGCGGCACATGCTCGATGCTTACCCAGCCGAGGTGGGAGGCGCCACTGGCTTCGACCCGCAACGTGCGCAGGTAGGCGCCGTCGCGGATGGCTTCGATGCCGTCGACCGCGCGCGTGGCGAGAAAGCGCAGCCATGCGTCCCAGGCAAAGGGCGGGCGGTAGCCCAGCTCGAACACCAGCCGGTCGGCCACGCCGTCGGCGGCACGCCGGCGCAGCGCCAGCGGCGTCAGGCCGTAGCGGGTCTTGAGCACATCGTTGAAGCGGCGCACGCTGCCGAAGCCCGCCGCCAGCGCCACGTCCGTCACCGGCAGCGCGGTGTCCGCCAGAAGCCGCTTGGCCAGCAGCAGCCGCTGGGTCTGCGCGTACTCCAGCACCGACACGCCGAACTGCGCGTCGAACAGCCGCCGCAGGTGGCGCTCGGTCACGCCGATGCGCGCCGCCAGCGCGGCCACGCTGCCGTCGGCCATGAAGCCTTCGTCGATCAGCATCGCGGCGGCCTGCGCCAGCCGGCCGGAAATATCGGCCAGGCCATGCCCCGGCGCCAGTTCCGGGCGGCAGCGCAGGCACGGGCGGAAGCCATGCTTCTCGGCCGCGGCGGCGCTTTCATAGAACGAGCAGTTCTCGCGCTTGGGGGTGCGTACCGCGCACACGGGGCGGCAATACACGCCGGTCGACGAGACCCCCACGTAGAAGCGCCCGTCGAAGCGGCGGTCGTGCGAGGCCACGGCCTTGTAGCAGGTATCGGGATCGAGGTTCATGACGGCATGCTACCGCCAGATGCCGGCGCGCATCCGCTGGTTTCGGACATTTCCCTCTGGCGCGCGGGGATCGGTTGGGGCACAGTTGCCCTGCCCTTGTCTTTCCCATCGGAGACCCCATGCGCCGCACCGCCCTGCACCTGTCACTGCTTGCCACGCTGGCCTGCCCGCCGGCGCTGGCGCAGCCTTCGACGGCGCCCGTGCAGGCGGTGAAGGCAGTACAGGTGGCGTCGGTCGAAGGCATTACCGAACACCGCCTGCCCAACGGCCTGCGCATCGTGCTGGCACCCGATGCCGCCAAGCCCACCACCACCGTCAACATCACCTACCTGGTCGGCAGCCGCCACGAGAACTACGGCGAGACCGGCATGGCGCATTTGCTCGAACACCTGCTGTTCAAGGGCACGCCGTCGCTGCCGGGCAAGACCATCCCGGGCGAGTTCGCGCGGCGCGGCATGAGCGTCAACGGCACCACCGCGCAGGACCGTACCAACTACTTCGAAACCTTCACCGCCAGCGACGACAACCTCGACTGGGCGCTGCGCATGGAGGCCGACCGCATGGTCAACAGCGTGATCGCGCGCGCCGACCTCGACAGCGAGATGACAGTGGTGCGCAACGAGATGGAGATGGGCGAGAACAGCCCCGGGCGCATGCTGATGCAGCAGACCATGGCCGCCGCCTATCGCTGGCACAACTACGGCAAGGCCCCGATCGGCGCGCGCAGCGACGTGGAGAACGTCAGCCTCGACAATCTGCGCGCGTTCTACCGCCGCTATTACCAGCCCGACAACGCGGTGCTGGTGGTGGCGGGCAAGTTCGATCCCGCCGCCACGCTGGCCCGCATCGAGCGCTATTTCGGGCCGATTCCGCGCCCGCAGCGCGTGCTGCCCCCGGAACCCACCATCGAGCCCGCGCAGGAAGGCGCGCGCGAACTGGTAGTGATGCGCCCGGGCGACACGCGCCTGGTGGCCGCGCAATACCATGTCAGCCCCGGCGCGCACCCCGACACCACCGCGCTGTCGCTGCTGACCATCATCCTGGGCGACACCCCCGGCGGCCGGCTGTACAAGGCGCTGGTGGAGCGCGGCCAGGCTACGTCGATCGGCAGCGCGTTCTATGCGATGAAGGACCCCGGCGCGCTGCTGTTCATGGCGCAGGCGTCGAAAGACCAGCCGCTCGCGGCCGCGCGCGCGGGCCTGATCACGCAGATCGAGGGCTTTGCCGAAGCGCCCGTGACCGAGGCCGAGCTGGAGCGCGCGCGCGTGCGCATGCGCAACGCCTACGAGCATTACATGAACGATCCCGGCGCGCTCGGGATTGCGCTGTCCGAGGCCATCGCCAAGGGCGACTGGCGCCTGTTCTTCCTGGCACGCGACCGCATCGAGACCACCACGCTGGCCGACGTGCAGCGCGTGGCGCTGAACTACTTCCAGGCCTCGAACCGCACCCTGGGCGTGTTCCTGCCGGCCGAGCAACCGCAGCGCGCGCAGGTGCCGGCGGTGCCCGACATCGCGGCCATGGTCAAGGGCTACCAGGGCCGGCCGGCGCTGGCCACGGTGGCGGCATTCGATCCCAGCCCCGCCAACATCGAAGCCCATACCACGCGCCAGACCCTCCCCAACGGCATGCAGCTGGCGCTGCTGCCCAAGCCCGCGCGGGGGGAAGTGGTGCACGGGGTGCTGGTGCTGCGCATGGGCGACGCGCAGAGCCTGCAGGGGCTGACCACGGTGGGCGCGCTGACCGCCGCGATGCTGCGCCGCGGCAGCGCCGGCATGGACCGCCAGCAGATTGCCGACCGCATCGAGGCGCTGCGCGCGCGCGTCGGCATCGCGGGCGGCCCGGAGCAGGTGACGGTCAGCTTCGAGACCCGCCGCGCGCACCTGCCGGAGCTGCTGGCGCTGTTGCGCGACCTGCTGCGCGCGCCGACCTTTCCCGAGGCCGAGTTCGAGACCCTGCGCCAGACCAGCATCGCCGAGCTCGAAAGCGTGCAGCGCGAACCCGGCGTGCTGGCATCCAATGCGCTGGGCCGGCACGGCGACCCCTACCCCGCCGGCGACCCGCGCCATGCGCGCACCATCGCCGAGAATGTTGCCGACCTGCGCGCGGCCACGCTGGCGCAGGTGCGCGACTTCCATGCCCGCTTCTACGGCGCGGCGCATGCGCAACTGAGCCTGGTCGGCGATTTCGATGGCGCGACTGCCGCGGCGCAGGCGGCGGCATTGTTTGGCGACTGGACCGCGCCGCAGCCGTATGCGCGCGTCGACCGTCCGTTCGTGCCGATCCCGCCCGCCGAGTTCACGCTGTCCACGCCCGGCAAGGCCAACGCCGTGTACCTGGCCACCGCGCCGATCGACCTGACCAACGATGCGCCCGACTATGCGCTGATGATGATTGCCAACCGCGTGCTGGGCGGCGCCAGCCTGCGCAGCCGGCTGGCGGACCGGCTGCGCCAGCGCGAAGGCATGAGCTATGGCGCCAGCAGCTGGGTGCAGGTGGGCGCGCTCGACCGCGCCGGCCGCTTCGGCGTGCGCGCGCAATATGCGCCGCAGAGCCTGGCGCGGGTGCAGCGCGCCGTCAGCGAGGAACTGGAGCGGCTGGTGCGCGACGGCATTACCGCGCAGGAACTGGCCGAGGCCGTCAGCGGCCTGCTGCAGCAGGGCATGGTCAGCCGCAGCAACGACGCCGCGCTGGCCGGCGCGCTGGCCAGCCAACTCTACCTGGGCCGCACCATGGCCTTTACCGCGGAACTGGAACAACGCCTGCGCGACGCCACCCCTGACGCCGTCAACGCCGCCATCCGCCGCTACATGCAGCCGGGCACGCTGTCGCGCGCCTATGCCGGCGATTTTGCCGGCAACTTCGCCGGCGCGGCGGCGCAGGGAGGCGCAAGCGGCCAGGCAGCGGGCACGCCCGCCGACGGCGCCAACGAAACCAGCAACGAAGGAGGCCGCAACGACGCAGCCGGCGGCAGGCCACCCCCGCGCCTCTGACATGTGCCTGACATCGATCGGCAACCATACTCCCCGCGCGGTGGCGCCATGCGCGAGCGCGGTCAGCGCGGGCGCCAGGCCCTTGCCCCGACCCCGGGTTGACTGTATATTCGTACAGTATAAGTCGATACAAGAGGTGTGGATGTCAATCGTGCGAGCTGGCAGCAAGGCAGAAGCGCTCAGGCTTCTGGCCTCGGAAGGCGTGCTGGCGCTTGAGCTGGACTACGAGACCGGATGGCAGGACGCCGTCGAACTCGGCAGGCTCGGAGAAAAGCGCGGTATCAAGGTGCAATATCGCGGACAAGAAAGCATCGCCGTCCGTTCCCGCGAAGCCCTGATCGAAGGGCTGGCCAAACCCAAGGCCACATTCCGTCAACGCAATCTCTATTGCCAGTTCGATCTCGGCACGCTGGCGGACCATGAACTGCTCGACCTCGAAGCCAAGGCCACGCGGCTCGGGGACTATATTCTCGCCGGCCACCTGCTGCGCGAGGTCGATGGCGTGTGGCCGCAGTAAGCGGCTTGAGCGACCGTAGCGTCCCAAGCGCGCCTGCGTTCACCAGAAAATAAAGAAGCCGCCCTGCAGGCGGCTTCCGTTACGTTGTGCCGGTCACGCCGGCTACGCCAGGCACGCGGATCAATGCCAGACCCGCGTCGCGTTGGCCCAGCGCGCCGCGCATGACTGCGCCACCGGCGCGTCGATGATGTCGTTGGCGGCATCGTCGGCCGGTGCCGTCGCGGCGGCCTCCAGCGCGGTGCGCCACAGCACTGCCGACACCAGCGTCTTGCACTGGCGGCGCTCGCCATGCGCCAGCGCCAGCAGCCGCTCGTAGCCGTCGATCACGATCAGGCGGTCGCCATGGCGCGGCTGCAGCGTAAGCGTGAACAGGTGGTCGCACTCGCACTGCATGCGGCCGCCGCTGACCGCCACCACGATCGCGCCGGGCAAGGCGATGCCGCTGCCCTGCACCTCGGCGCGCAGCCGCGCCAGGTGCGCCTGCACGCGCGGATCCGAGGCGGCGCCAACGCTGGCCGCCAGCTGTGCCGGCAGCGCGCAGAGCGCCATCAGCTCGGCCGGCGACACCGCCAGCGTGTATGCCTGCAGCGTGGGGCGATAAGTCGCCACCACCGCGCGCAGCCGGTGCGGCGCGCCGTCATCCTGTCCTGCCTGCGGCGCACCGTCGCGCCCGCGATACTGCATCGTGTCCATGTCGACTCCTGCCACGCGGGCCGTTGGGGGTCAGTCGCGCAGCAGGTGCTTGGCGATGATCATCTGCTGGATCTGCGTGGTGCCTTCGTACAGGCGCAGCAGACGCACATCGCGGTAGAAGCGTTCGGCCTTGTATTCGGCGATATAGCCGGCGCCGCCGTGGATCTGCACCGCGCGGTCGGCGACGCGGCCCACCATCTCGGTACAGAACATCTTGGTGCACGAGGCCAGCATGCTGACTTCCGGATCGCTCTTGCCGGCGGGCTTGGCATCGTAGCGCTGGGCGCAGTCGCGCACCATCGACAGGCCCGCGTAGAGCTCGGCCTGGCTGTCGGCCAGCATCGCCTGGATCAGCTGGAAGTCGCCGATCGGGCGGCCGAACTGCTTGCGCTCCTTGGCATACGCCACGGCGTCGGTGATCAACCGGTGCGCCATGCCGCAAGCCAGCGCCGACAGGTGCAGGCGGCCGCGGTCGAGCACCTTCATGGCGGTCTTGAAGCCCACGCCCGGCACGCCGCCGATGATGTTGGCGGCGGGCACGCGCACGTTCTCGAGCACCACGTCGCAGGTCTTGGTGCCGCGCTGGCCCATCTTCTTGTCCGGCTTGCCCAGCGAGATGCCCGGGGTGTCGGCCGGCACGATGAACGACGAAATGCCGCCGGCGCCCGGGCCGCCGGTGCGCGCCATCAGCGTAAAGGCGCCCGCGCGCGGCGCGTTGGTAATGAAGCGCTTGGTGCCGTTGATGACGTAGTGGTCGCCGTCCAGTTCCGCCTTGGTCTGCAGCGAGGCCGCGTCGGAGCCGGCGTTGGGCTCGGTCAGCGCGAACGAGATGATCATCTCGCCGCTGGCGATGCGCGGCAGGTACTGCTGCTTCTGTTCCTCGGTGCCATCCATCAGGATGCCCTGCGAGCCGATGCCGACGTTGGTGCCGAAGACCGAGCGGAAGGCGAAAGCGGTGTGGCCGAGGTCGTACACCACATCGCATTCCTGCGACATCGACAGGCCGATGCCGCCGTAGTTCTCGGGGATGGAGATGCCGAACAGCCCCATCTCCTTCATGTCGGCGACGATCTCGGCCGGCACGTCGTCGGTTTCCTCCAGCGTGTCTTCGGCCGGCTTCAGGCGTTCGTCGATGAAGCGCTGCACCGAGGCGCGCAGCAGGGCAAAGGATTCTTGGTCTAGGGCCATGGTGATTCTCCGGGTCAAGCCAGTACGGCAGTGTGGCCGCCTATGGTACGCCGGTGGCGCGATTTGACAATCCATTGGATCTTGGACAGAAGCGTCAACATAATTTGACAATCGGCCGCCCCGGCCCTCTCAGCTGACGGACAGCAAGCCGGCCATGCCGATGGCCAGCGCAGCCAGCGCATCGCCCGCAATCAACCCTCCGCCCAGCAGCGACGCGGTGTTCATGTCGCGCGGCAAGCCTTGCCGGCGCGTCCCGGCGGCACCGAGCGCGGCTCCCGCGCTGGCCAGCACGCCGCCGGCGGCCATCCATGCCGCCGCCGCCAGGTTGACGAAACCGCCGAACGACGACGCATAGGGCGAAGGCAGGATCACCGCATCCAGCACGAAATCCGCGGCCTGTCCGCGCCGTCCGGAACGCGCAAAGCGCTGCCAGGCAGGATGGCCCAGGATCGCGCGGCGCAACAGCGCCGTGACCAGCCCGAGCGCCAGCCCCGACGCGACTGCCACGTATTGGGCGGCGCGATCCTGCGACAGGCCATGGAGCACGCCCACGATCTTGTAGGTCATGGCCGAGGTCCAGCGCGCCGGCTGCTGGTCGGCCGGCAGGCTGGTCTGGTCCAGCGCCAGCACCGGATAGGCCTGCAGGAACAGCCGCGCCATCGCCACCGCGACCAGGGCGCCGACCACGATGCCCGCCACCTGGTAGCCGAATTGCACCATGCGGTCGCTGCCCAGGCGCCAGCCGGTGGAGCGGTCCTGCTGCATGTCGCTGGCTTCGGCGGTGGCCACCAGCAGCACCGTGGCCGCGATCAGCCCGACCTGCGGCGCGCGCAGGCCGGCGGCCGCCATCAGGATCACCGACAGCACGAACGCCGATGAGATCGGGTTCTGGTCGACCATGCCGACCGAGATGCCGTTGACCAGCGCGAACACCAGCACCAGCAGCACGGCAATCAGCTGGAAGACCAGCGGCTGTCCGAACCACACCACGCCCGCCGCCACCGTGGCCGCGCCCCACAGCAGCGCCCAGGCCGCGACCCAGCCCATGCCCGGCCCGCGCCGCGGTGCGCCCGGCTGCGGCTGGGGCCCAGCCCGCCAGCGCCGGCATGCCTGCACCAGCAGCTGCGCCAGGTCGACCACGGCCGCGCCCATGATCATGCCCAGCGCCACCAGGAAGGTGGCCTTGCGGTACGGCTCGCCCGGCGCCAGCCAGCCGGCGTCGACAAACCACGGCGTCATGGCCCAGCCGGCCAGCCCGCCTACCAGCGCGGCAACGCCCACGCGCGCGCCGACGATCATGCCAGCGCCGAAGGTGGCCGCGGACAGGTCCAGCGCGGCCAGCCACGGCACGCGCCCGGCCCCCAGCCCGCTCGCCAGCCCCAGCGCCATGCCGCCGCCGAGCCGCGCCACCGAGCGCCGCAGCAGCGCCGCATCGGTCAGCGCGCGCAGGATGTTGGCCACCGCCAGCCCCGACGGAAACGTCAGCTGCATGCGGTCCACCAGCAACGGCGTGTACAGCATGCCCACGCCCACCCCGAACATGCCGATGCACAGCAGGTACAGCACCAGTTGCCACAGCGGCGGCTGCGCCATGCCGAGCCACGCCATCGCCTGCAGCACCACCGCCATGCCGCCCATGCCCGCCACCGACGCCGCCGCGGTCTGGATGTAGTTGGCGCCGTGGCGGCCGGACGCGCCATAGCCGGCCGTCACCACCGAGCCCAGGATGCCCGCCAGCACCTGCCCGCCGACAAAGAAGCTCAGCGAGAAATTCATGTATGCGGCGGCGACACCACCCAACGGCCCCAGCACCAGCATGCCGGCCGCGCCCAGCATCAGGTGGTATTGCCAGCTGCCGGGCGCTGGCAGCCAGGCCACGCGCGGCGCGGCATCGGAGGGCAGGACGGGCATGGCGCGGTGCCTTCAGCGGAACAGTGTGCCTGTTGCGAAGCATAGGCGAAGCACAAACGCCCAAGCGGGCCGCGGCGGTTGCGGCGGGTTTGCGCTACCGCAGTGCCGGTCCCGGCCGGAGGGGTTTACACTAGTTTCGTACGCAACTATATAGCCGATATAGTTGCGCCCACAACCACCCTGCACAGACCATCGCCCGTCATGCCCGACTTCCACGCACCTCACCTGCCGGTGCCGCCGGCACCACCGCCCGATTCGTCCCGTCCCTGGCCGCAGCGCATCCCGGTGCTGATTGCCGGCGGCGGCCCGGTCGGCCTGACCCTGGCCGCACTGCTGGCGCGCCAGGGCATTGCCGCGCTGGCGGTGGAAGCCGACGACGGCTACTGCGCCGGCAGCCGTGCGATCTGCATGGCGCGGCGCTCGCTGGAAATCCTGGGCTGGGCCGGCGCCGACCGGGCCATGGTCGAGACCGGCCTGCCCTGGGTCGGCGGGCGCAGCTACTACCGCGACACGCAAGTGCTGCATTTCCAGATGCCGAGCGAGCCGGGCGAGCGCTTTGCGCCGATGGTCAACATCCAGCAGTACTACCTGGAGGCCTTCGCCCACGATGCCGCGCTGCGCGGCGCGTCGCCTGCCGACGTGCGCTTCGGCGCGCGCCTGCGGACGCTGCGCCAGCACGCCGGCGGCGTGGTCGCCGAGATCGAGACCGGCGACGGCGTGGTGGAAGTCGATGCGCAATGGCTGGTGGCGTGCGACGGCGGACGCAGCACGGTGCGCGAGCAGCTGGGCCTGCGCATGGAAGGCACGCAGTACGAAGGCCGCTACGTGATCGTCGATATCGTGCAGAAGACGCGGCGCGAGGTGGAGCGGCTGGCCTGGTTCGACCCGCCCTCCAATCCCGGCTCGACCCTGCTGATGCACCGGCAGCCCGACGACGTCTGGCGCATCGACTACCAGATCCGCGACGACGAAGACCCCGACGAGGCGGTCAAACCCGAGAACGTGCTGCCGCGCGTGCAGAGCCACCTCGACATGATCGGCGAGACCGAGCCGTGGCGGCCGCTGTGGATCTCGATGTACAACGCCAAGTGCCTGACCTTGCAGGACTACCGCCATGGCCGCGTGCTGTTCGCCGGCGACGCCGCGCACCTGGTGCCGATCTTCGGCGTGCGCGGGCTCAATTCGGGGCTGGACGATGCCGGCAACCTGGCGTGGAAGCTGGCCTGGGTGCTGCGCGGCCAGGCCGCGGACAGCCTGCTCGATACCTACTCCGCCGAGCGCCTGCACGCCACGCGCCAGAACCTTGCCTACGGCGCCAAGAGCACCGAGTTCATGGCGCCGCCCGACTTCGCCTTCAAGCTGATGCGCGAGGCCACGCTGCGACTGGCGTCATTCGAGCCTGCTGTGCGTTCGCTGATCAATCCGCGCCAGTCGGCACCGGTTGCCTATATCGAATCGGCGCTGAACGGTCCCAGCGACTTCGGCAGCGACTGTCCGGGCGCGGCACCGGGCGTGCCCGCGTCGGATCTGCGCGTGGACGGGCCGGACGGCATCCGGCATCTGACGCAATGCTTCGGGCAGCGCTTCACGCTGCTCTGGTTCGGGCATGGCGCCGATCGAGCTGCACTGCCCGAGCCGCTGGCAGCGCTCACGCGGGAACATCCGCAAGCCCTGCACGCGTTTGAAGTCGTCAGCGGCGCCCCGGCCGGCGCCGGCGCGCTGGCGGATGTCGACGGCCAGGCCCACGCCCGCTATGGCGCAAACCCCGGCACGCTGTACCTGGTCCGTCCCGATGGCTATGTGCTGGCACGCTGGCGCAAACCGTCATGGGACGCCGTGCGCACCACCCTCGCCCCCCTGCTGCAAACCGGAGCCCGCCATGCAAGCTGAAGACCTCGACCAGGCCTATACCCGACTGTGCGCAGCCATGGGCCGCACCGGCGAAGCGCGTGCGCCGCTGCTGCTGGCGATGGTGTGCCTGGGCCTGATGAGCCGCCAGCCAGCACTGGCGCCGGTGCTGGCGCTGATCGACGAGGCCGAGGCGCGCAGCCGGCAAGAGGGGCCCGGGGGCTCTACAATGCCGACGCCCGAATCGGAAACGCCATGAAGCCACTGCCACGCCTCGAACAGTTCCTGACCTACCGCCTGCACCAGGTCAACAAGCTCAGCGACAAGGACAGCGCCGCCGCCTACCTGGAGCAATGCGGGCTGCTGCTCAGCGAGGGGCGCTGCCTGGCGGCGATCGGCGCCTTCGCGCCGCTGTCGGTCAACGCCCTGGCGCAGCGCGCCAACCTGACCAAGGGCCAGGCCAGCCGCTCGGCACAAGCGCTGGTGGCGCGCGGGCTGGTCAGCAAGGAAGCCAGCGCGGCCGACGGGCGCGGCGTGGTGCTGTCGCTGACCGCGCAGGGCAAGCCGCTGTACCGGCAGGCGATCGCCATGATCGCCCGGCGCAATGAAGAGATCTTCGGCTGCCTGAGCGAAGACGAGCAGGCGCTGCTGGGCAGCCTGCTCGACCGGCTGGTGGCGCACGCCGGCCAGCAAGACGCGGAAGGCCCCGACGACGACGCGGACGCCTGAACGCTCAGCGGCGCAGGTTGTCCACGTGCGCGCGGGCGCCGTCGCGGCGCGCGGCCTCCGCGATCTCGTTGCTGACCACGGTCTGTCCGATCGGCGCCAGCGCAATGCCGGCCAGCTTCAGGTGCTGGATCGCGAACGGGATGCCGATGATGGTGACGAAGTTGGCCACCGCCGCCATCACGTGGCCGATGGCCAGCCACACGCCGGCAAAGACAAACCACAGCACATTGCCCACCAGCCCGAACGCACCGGTGCCGACATCGTCGCGCCCGGTCAGTTCGCGCCGGCTGATGGCCTGCTTGCCGAACGGAAAGAAGGTGAAGCCGCCGATCACGAAGCAGGCCTTGCCCCAGGGAATGCCGATGATCGAAATGAAGGCCAGCAGCCCTGCCAGCCACCAGGCCAGGCCCATCACCACGCCGCCAAGGATGAACCAGAGGAAGTTGCCGATCGCGCGCATGCTGTCGTTGCACCATTGAGGAGAGGAACACGCATGATACGCAATGGCGTCGCGCCGGCATGGCGCCAGAGGGCTTGCGCAGCAAAAGCGTACCCGTTTCTGCGTGCTGCGGCGGGGCCAGTCAAAGCCATGCCTCGGCGCCTGCGGACCGGCTAAAACGCCTGTTTTGGCTGGCTAGCCAACCCACGCAACCGCGTCGCCTGCCCGGCCTGCGGGCGCAAAGCGTACCCGTTTCTGCGTGTCGATCGATAGGTTGTCGCTTGTGGCAAGCCTTGCGCAGAGCAGAAGAAAAACGGGGTTTGCACTCGCGCTTCAGGCAGTTGCGCAATGGTCAGGGCGCGATGTTTGCCGACGCAGGCTAAACCGGAAACACCACCTTGACCCGCAAGCCCGGGCCCGCATCCTCCAGCACCACCCGCGCGCCGTGCGACTGCGCGATCTCGGCGACGATGGCGAGACCCAGGCCGCTGCCGCCGGTCGGTGCATCGGCGACGCGATAGAAGCGGTCGAACACGCGCGCGCGTTCTTGGGCCGGGATGCCCGGTCCGTTGTCGCTGACCACCAGTTCGACGTTGCGGGCGTCGGCAGTGCGCCGCACCGCGACGTCGATGCGGCCGCCGGCGGGGATGTAGGCGAGCGCGTTGTCCAGCAGGTTGGTCAGCAGGATGCGCAACGCATCGGCGTCGCCGCGCACCACGGCGGGGGTGGCGTCGGCGCTGCCGTCCAGGCCCAGGTCGATGTCGCGATCGAGCGCGGCCTGGGCCATCTCGGCGACCACGGCGGCGGCCAGTTGATGCAGCTCCACCGGTTCGTGCGGAGGCACGGCCGCACCCGGTTCCTGCCGCGCCAGCGTCAGCAGCTGGATCACCAGGTGGGTCAGCCGCTCCAGCCCCTGGCGCAGCTTGGCGATGGCTTCGTCGCGCGCGGCGCCGTCGTCGGCGCGCTCGACCAGTTGTGCCTGCAGCTGCAGTGCGGTCAACGGCGTGCGCAGCGCGTGCGCGGCATCGGCGACGAAGGCGCGTTGGGTGTCGATGGCATGCGAGAGCCGCGCCAGCAGCTGGTTCAGCGCCGCGCTCAGCGGCGCGATCTCGTCGGGCATCGGGCGCACCGCCAGCGGCGCCAGCGTGTTGGCGTCACGCGCGCGCACCTCGGTGGCGATCTCTCGCAGCGGGCGCAGGCCACGACCCACCGCCATCCACACCAGCCAGCCCAGCAGCGGCAGCAACAGCAGCAGCGGCGCCACGGTGCGCAGCGCCATGCGCGCGGCCAGCGTGCGGCGCGCGCTCATCGGCTGCGCGATCTGCACCACCGCGGCCCCAAGCTGCATGCTGTACAGCCGCCATTCGCCCTGCTGCGTGGTCACGTTGGAGAACCCCAGCTCGGCGCGCGCGGGCAGCGCCGGATGCGAGTGCGACAGGTACAGGCTGCGCCCGGAACCGTCCCAGATATGGATCACCACATCCTCGTTGGCATGGGCCAGGTCGCCGGGCACGCCGACGAAGGGCGGCGCCAACGGGTTGGGGAACTGGCTGGGCAGCGCCGCGGCCATCTGCTTCATCTGGTAGTCGAACAGCGCGTTGGCCTCCTGCCGCGCCTGCCCGTAGATCAGCGCGGTGGCGATGGCGATGCCGGCCACCAGGCCGGCCGCCAGCCAAGCCAGCAACGTTCGCTGGATCGAGCGCATCAGCGGCCCTCCCCATCGCCATCCGCGGCCGCTTCGCTGTCCAGGCGCGGCACCACATAGCCCACGCCGCGGATATTGCGGATCAGCGCCGCGCCGAACTTCTTGCGCAGCGCGTGGATATAGACCTCGACGGTATTGCTGCCGACCTCGTCGTCCCAGCCATAGAGCCGCTCCTGCAGCTGCGGCACCGACCACACCTTGCCCGGGCGCGCCATCAGCGCCGACAGCAGCGCGAACTCGCGCGCCGACAGCCGCACCGGTTCGCCGCGGCAGGTAGCTTCGCGCGTGGCGGGGTTGAGCACGATCTCGCCGTAGGTGACCAGCGGTTCGGCGCGCCCGGCGGCGCGGCGTGCCAGTGCGTGCATGCGCGCGGCCAGCTCCTGCAGGTCGAAGGGCTTGACCAGGTAATCGTCGGCACCGGCATTGAGGCCCGCGACACGGTCGGCAACGGCGTCGCGCGCGGTCAGGATCAGCACCGGCGTGGGCACGCCGCGTGCCCGCAGCGCGCGCAGCACTTCCAGGCCGGGGCGGCGCGGCAGTCCCAGGTCGAGCAGGATCAGGTCGTAGCACGCCTGGCCGTCCGCCGCGGTGGTGGCTGCGGACAGGCCCGCCTCGCCGTCGCGCACCCAATCGACGGCAAAGCCTTCCTGGCGCAGCGCCAGCTTGACGCTCTCGCCGATCATGGCGTCGTCTTCGACCAGCAGTACGCGCATGGCTAGGCGTTCCCGCCCGCGCCGCCGAGGCGTTCGGCCAGCGCCTGCGCCAGCCCTGCCAATGCCGGATGGCTGGCGGTGATGACATGGACCGGCACCGCCTCGAGCCAGCCGCGCATGCGGCCCTTGGCGACAAAGCGCTCGGCGAACACCGAATCCTGCAGCGCCGGCACGAAGCGCGGCAGGATGCCGCCGCCCAGATAGACCCCGCCGCGCGCGCCGATCACCAGCGCGATATCGGCCGCGACCGAGCCCAGCAGCCCGAAGAACACCGCCATGGCGCGCTGGCACAGCGGGTCGTTGCGCTCGAACGCGCCCGCGGTGACCTGCGCCGGCTGCAGCGGCGCGAGCAAAAGCGTACCCGTTTCTGCGGCCAGCGCGGCATGGATATGCGACAGGCCGCTGCCGCTCAGCAGGCGCTCGGCCGAGACCCGGCCGACGTTGCGCCGGGCCGCGCGCCACGCGATCCATTCGTCGTCGGTGTCGGGCATCAGCTCGATATGGCCGCCTTCGCCGGCCAGCGCCACGGCCTGCCCGCCCGGCGCCGGCACCAGCCCGGAAACGCCCAGGCCGGTGCCGGGCCCGACCAGCGCCAGCGGCGCGGTGCGCACCGCGGTGCCGGCGCGCACCTGCACCAGGCCGTCGGCGGGCAGGTGCGGCAGGGCCAGCGCCAGCGCGGTGAAGTCGTTGATGGCCACCAGTGTCTGCAGCCCCAGCGCGCGCCGCATGCCGTCGATCGAGAAGGTCCAGTTGTGGTTGGTCAGCCGGACCTGGTCGCCGGTCACCGGATTGGCCAGGCCGATCGCGGCGTGCCGCGGCGTGGGCTGGCCCGCGCCGGCGAGGCCGTCGAGGTACTGGCGCAGCGCGGCCTCCAGCGACGGGAAATCGACCACCTTCAGCGCCGTCACCTGCCCGATCCGCATCGGCGCGGTCTCCAGCGCGAAACGCACGTTGGTGCCGCCTACATCGCCGAGCAGGCGGGGAAAGTCAGCGGAGAAGGATGCGGTAGTGGCCATGGCAGCGGATCTCGTTCCTCGCGCAAAGGTGGGGCAAGTGGGACCGTCGGGGCGGTCAGGTCTTGAACACGTCAAGCCCGTGCCGGTGTTGCGACAGCACCAGGCTCACCGGCAACGACGGCGTGGGGCCCTGCAGCGCGCGCTCCAGCACCGCGGCCTTGGCCGCGCCGGAGACCGACAGGAACACGCGCTCGGCGGCCAGCAGCGCGGCCAGGTTCAGCGTGATGCGCGCATGCGGCGCCACCGATGGGTGGGTAATGACGTAGCCCGGCTGCCGCTCGCTCAACGCACCCTGCAGTTCGGGCGCATCCGGGAACAGCGAGGCGGTATGCCCGTCCTCGCCCATGCCCAGCACCACCACGTCGGGCTGGCGGAACGCGGCGTTGGCGCGCGCCACCGCCTGCGCGGGCGCGGCGGCGTCCTGCGCGTCGGCAATCAGCGGCACGAAGGCGGCGCTGGCCGCGGCCTCGCGCAAAAGGTGGGCACGCACCAGCGCGGCGTTGCTGTCTGCGTGGTCGGGCGGCACCACGCGTTCGTCGACCAGCGTGATGGTCACCGCGTCCCAGCGCACATGCCGGTGGCGCAGCCGCTCGAACATCGCCACCGGCGAGCGCCCGCCCGAGACCGCCAGCACCGCCCAGCCCCTGACGCGCACGGCGAGCTCCAGCGCATTGCCGATCGAGATCGCCAGGGCCTCGGCCTGGTCCATCGGCGTGGGATGTTCGAACAGGCGCATGGCGGCTTCCTTTGCAGTGTGCGAGCCGATGGCTCAGGCTTCCTCGTGCCACAGGCCGCCGTCGCGCGACATCAGCGCCGACGACGCCGCCGGCCCCCAGGTGCCGGCGGTATAGGGCTTGGGCGGGACCGTGCTGGCTTCCCAGGTATCGATGATCGGCTCGACCCAGCGCCATGCCTGCACCTGCTCGTCGCGGCGCACGAACAGGCCCAGCCGGCCACGGATCACGTCCAGCAGCAGCCGTTCATAGGCGCCGGCGCGGCGCACCTTGAACGAGTTGGCGAAGTCCAGGTCGAGCGAGGTGGGCGTCAGCTCCAGCGTATCGCCGGGCTGCTTGACCAGGCAGTACAGGCGGATGCTTTCCTCGGGCTGCAGCTGGATCACCAGCCGGTTCTGCGGCGACTGCGTCAGCGGCCGCGGGAAGATTGCGTGCGGCACGTCGCGGAAGTGGATCACGATCTCGGCCACGCGCGACTGCATGCGCTTGCCGGTGCGCAGGTAGAACGGCACCCCTTCCCAGCGCCAGTTGGCGATCTCGGCCTTGATCGCGACAAAGGTCTCGGTACGGCTGTCGGGCGCGATGCCTTCTTCCTCGAGGTAGCCGGGCACCGGCTTGCCGCCGATCGCGCCGGAGCGGTACTGGCCGCGCACGGTTTTCTCGGCCACGTCCTGCGGCGTGATCGGCCGGAGCGCTTTCAGGATCTTGATCTTCTCGTCGCGGATGGCGTCTTCGCTGAGGCTGGCCGGGGGCTCCATCGCCACCATGCACAGCAGCTGCAGCAGGTGGTTCTGCACCATGTCGCGCAGCGCGCCGGTGCGGTCGTAGAAATCGCCGCGCGTTTCCACGCCCAGTTCTTCGGCGATGGTGATCTGCACGTCCTGTACCCACTCGCGGCGCCACAGCGGCTCGAACAGCGCGTTGCCAAAGCGGATCGCCATCAGGTTCTGCACCGACTCCTTGCCCAGGTAATGGTCGATGCGATAGATCTGCTCTTCGGCAAAGAATTTCGCCACCGCCGAGTTGATGGCCTCGTTCGATTCCAGGTCGTGGCCCAGCGGCTTTTCCAGCACGATGCGCACGTTGGGCGCGTGGCGTGTGTTCAGGCCGGTGCGCGCCAGCTGCTCGCAGATGGACACGAACAGATGCGGGGCGGTGGCGAGATAGCACACCACCACCTCGGGCTTGCGCGACAGCAGCTGCTCGGCCAGCGCATCGAAATGCGCCGGCACGCGTGCATCGGCCTGCACGTAGACGATGCGTGCGCAGAACCTGTCCCATGACTCGGGCGGCGCATGGGCCAGCGCGGGCCGCACGCTCTGTTCCAGCGAGGCGATGTAGTCCGCGCTCGACATCGGTTGGCTGCCGGTGGCGAGGATGCGTGCGGCCGGATGCAGCAGCCCGGCGTGGTGCGCATCGAACAGGGACGGCAGCAGCTTGCGCCGCGCCAGGTCGCCGGTGCCGCCGAACAGCACCATGTCGAAATCAGGCATGCTCACCCTGCGCTCCTTGACGATTCGAGTTGTCGCGGCCAGCGCGCGATGGCCGGCCGGGTAGCGGCCAGTTTACGTGAGTTGCTACGGCTTGGCGAGGCAAGCGTACCCATTTCTGCGTGGTTGGCGCAGGCCGCGGGCGGGCCATCAGGCGCCCGCTACCGTGCAGGCCCCGGCAAAGTGCGCTAGGCTGAAAGCTCCCCCGCAGGAGAACCCCATGCCACGTCATCCAGTGCTCGAGCGGGTCACCGCCCGCATCGTCTCCCGCAGCACCGCCTCGCGCCAGGCGTATCTTGACCGCACCCGCGCCATGGCCGGGCACAAGGTCGAACGCGCGCAGCTTTCCTGTACCAACCTCGCCCACGCGGTAGCCGCCATGCCGGACGCCGCCAAGATCCGGCTGAAGGCCGACGAGCGGCCCAACCTGGCCATCGTCTCGGCCTACAACGACATGCTGTCGGCGCACCAGCCGCTGGCGGCGTTCCCGCAATGGCTCAAGGAAGCCGCGCTCGAGGCCGGCGGCACCGCGCAGTTTGCCGGCGGCACGCCGGCGATGTGCGACGGCGTTACGCAGGGCCAGGACGGCATGGACCTGTCGCTGTTCTCGCGCGACGTGATTGCGCTGGCCACGGCGGTGGCGCTGTCGCACCAGATGTTCGATGGCGCGCTGTACCTGGGCGTGTGCGACAAGATCGTGCCCGGGCTGGTGATGGGCGCGCTGTCCTTCGGCCACCTGCCCGCGGTGTTCGTGCCCGGCGGGCCGATGACCACCGGCATCAGCAACGACGAGAAGGCGCACACGCGGCAGCTCTACGCCGAAGGCAAGATCGGCCGCAAGGAACTGCTCGAGGCCGAGACCCGCTCCTACCACGGACCCGGCACCTGCACCTTCTACGGCACCGCCAACTCCAACCAGATGCTGATGGAAATGATGGGCCTGCATCTGCCGGGCACAGCCTTCGTCAATCCCAACACGCCGCTGCGCGAAGCGCTGACGCGCGAGGCCGCGCGCCAGGCGCTGAAGCTGGTGCATGGCGGCGAGCGCTATACGCCAGTGGCCGAGGTGCTGGACGAGCGCGCCTTCGTCAACGGCATCGTCGGGCTGCTCGCCACCGGCGGCTCCACCAACCATACGCTGCACCTGATCGCGATGGCGCGCGTGGCCGGCATCGTGCTGAGCTGGGACGATTTCGATGAGCTGTCGGCGGTGGTGCCGCTGCTGGCGCGCGTGTACCCGAACGGCAAGGCCGACGTGAACCAGTTCCAGGCCGCCGGCGGGCTGGCGGTGGTGATCCGCGGCCTGCTCGCGCTGGGCCTGCTGCACGACGACGTCACCACCATCGTCGGCCGGGGCCTGCAGGACTACACGCGCGAGCCGGTGCTGCGCGACGGCCAGCTGACGTGGATCGACGGCCCGGCCGCGCCGCTCGATGACAGCATCGTGCGCGCCGCCGACGCGCCCTTTGCGCCGGACGGCGGCATCAAGCTGCTCGACGGCAAGCTGGGCCGCGCGGTGATCAAGACCTCGGCGGTCAAGCCCGAGCACCAGGTGGTGCAGGCGCCGGCGATCGTGTTCGAGCATCAGGACGATGTGCTGCACGCCTTCAAGCGCGGCGAGCTCGAGCGCGACTTCGTTGCGGTGCTGCCCTGGCAGGGCCCGGCATCGTGCGGCATGCCGGAGCTGCACAAGCTCACGCCCACGCTGACGGTGCTGCAGGACCGCGGCTTTCATGTGGCACTGGTGACCGACGGACGCATGTCGGGCGCATCGGGCAAGGTCCCGGCCGCCATCCACGTCTGCCCGGAAGCGCTGCGCGGCGGCGCGATCGCGCGCGTGCGCAGCGGCGACATGATGCGTGTCGACGCGACCACCGGCACGCTCGACGTGCTGGTGCCCGACGACGAATGGCAGGCGCGCACGCCGGCGCGCCCGGACCTGAGCGCCAATCGCCACGGCGTCGGCCGCGACCTGTTCGCAACCTTCCGCTGCCAGGTCAGCACGGCCGAAAGCGGCGCCTGCACGCTGTTTTCGGATGAGGGCGAGGCGCAGGACGCGCGCGGCTAGCCCGGTTGGCGCACGGGCTGGCGCGTCGGCTGCTGCGATGGCTGGTGCGACTGCGGCGCGGCCGGCCGCGACGCTGCCGACGGCGCGCTGTCGGCCACCTTCACCACGCCCGGCACCGACGACGCGCCCGGCACGTGCAGTTCCTGGATCGGCACCGCCAGCTTGCTGCCGGCCTGCTCCAGCACCTGCTTGATGCGCTCGTAGAAAGCGAAGCGCACGTTCCAGTAATCGTCGTTCGAGGTCCAGTAGCGCACGTTCAGCGTAATGCCCTGCTGGGTGTAGTTGACCACCATGGTTTCGGGGACGGGCTCGGCCAGCAGCCTCGGCTCGCGCGCCAGCATCGCGCGCAGCGCTTCCAGGCTGCGCTGCACGTCGCTGTCGAAGGTTACCGTGGCCTCGATGTCGGCGCGCCGCGTCGCGTTCTCGCTGTAGTTGGTGATAGCGCTGCCCCACAGCTTGCCGTTGGGCACGCGCAGGCAGACGCCGTCGAAGGTGGTCAGCTCGGTCATGAACAGCCCGGTCTCGCGCACGGTGCCGGCCACGCCCTGCGCGTCGATGTACTGGCCCACGCGGAACGGGCGCAGCAGCACCAGCATGATGCCGGCGGCAATGTTCTGCAGCGTGCCTTGCAGCGCCAGCCCGATCGCCAGGCCGGCCGCGCCCAGCATGGCGATGATGCTGGCGGTCTGCACGCCGAACTGCGACAGCACCAGCACGATGGTCAGCACGCGCACCATCCATTGCAGCGCATTGGCCAGCAGCGGGCGCATGGTGGCATCGACATGGGTGCGGCTGAGCGCGCCCCGTGCCGCGGTGCCGACGCGGCCCGACAGCCACCAGCCGATCATCAGGATCAGGATCGCCGCCAGGCAGTTCATGCCCTGGTTGATGGCGAAGCGGACCAGGTAAGACCAGCCCGCCTCGAGCTGGTCGGCATCGATAAAGTTCAGATCCATGGGAGCGGCTCCGTTTGCGGTTGTTGTCAGGGTTGTCGACGGTGCTGCCTTGGGGCGGCGATGCGTACCCGTTTCTGCGTGCCGTGGCGATGCTCGGACCACCTTGCCGGAACCCCTCGATGGAGGTTCACGCTTGACAAATTGATGAACATTGAATGCAAGATGTCAGACGATCACCGACAAAGCCGGAATCACGGCACATAGGAGGGGACAAGCGAAGCAGAAGCGGGTTCCCGCGACCTGGCCCTGATTCGTGGAAAGTCGGCGCCAGGCCTTGCGCCGCAACGGCTGGCGCCGGACCGCCCGCAAGCGCGTGAACGCTACGCGCCCGCGCGCCAGGCGCCGGGCGTGACGCCGAACGCGGCCTGGAAACGGCGGCTGAGGTGGCTGGCGGAGGCAAACCCGGCGCGCGCGGCGACTTCATGCAGCGGGCGGCGCGGATCGGCCAGCAGCCGTTGCGCCCGCTCCAGGCGGGTCTGCAGCACCCAGGCATGCGGCGGCATGCCGAACGAGACGCGGAACATGCGCGCGAAGTGGAATTCCGACAGCCCCGCCATGGCCGCCAGTTCGCCCAGCGTCGGGTTGCTGTCGGGATGGCTTTCGATCCAGTCGCGCACGGTCCGCCGGGCCTGCGCCGACAAGCCACCGCGCCAGTCGGCCGGGGCGGCGCGGCCGGCGTGGTTCAGCACCAGGTGGCTGAGCGCCTCGTGCGCGAGCGCATTGCCGGCCATGCGGGCCTCGGGCAAGCGCCAGTCGAGCGCGGCAAGCCGCTGGCTCAGGGCATGCAGGCGCGGATCGTCGGCAAAGGTCAGGTCGCGCAGGGCCACCGAGCGCGGTTCGCGGTCGAGCAGGCGCACGCAATGCCAGGCCAGGGTTTCGGGACGGAAATACAGATGCAGGAAGCGCTGCGGGCCGCCGACATGCCAGCGCGACTCATGGTCGGCCGGCAACAGGCATAGCCTGCCCGGCGCGCCCTTGTTGCCGGGCTGGTCGCGCCGGTAGGTGGCGTGGCCGCCCTGCAGGTAGACCGACATGGTGTGGTGGCCGGGCCGCGCATAGCCGGTGCTGTCGTTCCGGTTGCGCCACAGCGCCACGCCCAGGCCATCGCCCAGCGCCGCCGCGCGCTCCAGCGAAGCGCGCGAGCCGCTGAGCGCGGCGAACACCGCGTGGCGCTCGAGCGGATCGGTCGGCAAGGTCATGGGACGCAAGGCGTGGTCGGATGCAGGCGACGATGCGGGCAGCGCTGCGGGTGGCAATATCGGGCACAACTTTCAGCGACGAAAGTTGGCGCGCGAGGCATCACTATACCGCCGTCAGCGCCACCCGCCGGGCACGCAGAAACGGGTACGCTCCGGCTGTCGCCACGCGGGCTTGCGCACGGCTCGCACCCAATTCACGCCGGCTGTTCATGCAGCTTGTCGCGCGCCGCCAGCGCCGGGAACAAGCGCATCCACACGGCCACCACCAGCAGCGTGCCGACCCCGCCCAGGACCACCGCGCCTACCGGGCCGAACAGCGCGGCGGTGACGCCGGACTCGAACTCGCCGAGCTGGTTGGAAGCGCCGATAAACACCGAATTGACGGCACCGACGCGCCCGCGCATATCGTCGGGCGTATCGAGCTGGACCAGCGTCGAGCGCACCACCACGCTGATCATGTCCGAAGCGCCCAGCACCACCAGTGCCGCCATCGAGAGCGGCAGCCAGGTCGAGACCCCGAACACCACCGTGGCGACGCCGAACACCGCCACCGCGGCGAACATCACGCGTCCGGCGCGCCGGTTCAGCGGATGGCGCGCCAGCCACAGCGCCATCGCCAGCGCGCCGATGGCCGGGGACGAGCGCAGCAGCCCCAGCCCCCACGGTCCGGTATGCAGGATGTCGCGCGCGTAGATCGGCAACAGCGCCGCGGCGCCGCCCAGCAGCACCGCCACCATGTCCAGCGAGATCGCGCCCAGCAGCACCGGGCGGCTGCGGATATAGGCAAACCCGGCAAAGACGGTGCGCACGCTGACCGGCGCGGTCAGCCGCTGCGCCGCCTGGCGCAGCGTGATGCCGCCCACCAGCAGCGCGGCGATCGCAAACAGCGTCGCGCTCAGCGTGTACACCACCCCCGGGCCGGCGACATAGGCGAAGCCGCCGATGGCCGGCCCGATGATGATGGCGGCCTGCCCCGCCGAGCTGGCCAGCGCCACCGCGCGCGGCAGCTGGCGCGGCGTGACCACGCTGGGCAGCAAGGCCTGCAGCGTGGGGTTCTCGAACGCCCGCGTGGCGCCGATCAGCGCGACGAAGACAAAGATGTGGTGGCTGTCGATCCACCCGCCCAGGCTGGCGGCGGCCATGCCGGCGGCCAGCAGCGCCTCCAGCGACTGGCAGGTGCGCACGATGCGGCGCCGGTCGAAGCGGTCCGCCACGTGGCCCGACATCAGGATCAGCGCCACCGACGGCAGGAACTGCACCAGCCCGACCATGCCCAGCATCAGCGGGTCGCGCGTCAGGTCGTACATCTGCCAGCCCACCGCCACGGTAAAGATCTGGTAGCCGATGGTGGTGCACAGCCGCGCGAACCAGTAGCGGCGAAACACGGAATCACGGAAAACGCTGTCCGGCTCGGCAGCCGGAACGGTGGCAGGGGAAGACATGGATGGGGCAGGAAGGGAGCGGAGCTTGCGCCCGGGTAGTGGGTTCGCCGTGCGCAAAGGGCAGATTCTAAAGCGTACGCTTAATTGCTGCATGCAGATGCCCACGCCTGCACACGCGGCTTTCCAAATGTGCCGAATGAAGCGCGAATGCTGCCTCGTTGTCAGCACAATGATGCAGAGACGCGACACGCGCCCGCGATGCAACGCAGGGCTTCTCGCTTTTGAGAATCACTCGTATTTATAATCCCCGCCCATTGGCGCGACCGTCCGGACCACCGCTTCCGGCGCAGCGGGACGCGCCGCTCTCCCCAGGAACCTCACCTTGCAGCCCGCTTTCCGCCTGACCGGGGGTGCCATCGGCGCCGCCCTGCTGTTTGCCCATCTCGCCGCGATGCCGGCCCACGCCGCCGAACCGGATTCCGCAACGCCCGTCGCCCCTGCCGCCAAGGCCACCCCCGGCGCCGCTGCCGAAGCCACGCTGAACACGGTCACCGTGGTCGGCAACTGGCTGGAAAACGCCAACGAGGCCAAGGTGCTGGAGCATCCCGGCGCGCGCACCATCGTCGACCGCGAGACCTTTGCCGAAGCCGGCGCCAACAACGTGCGGGAAGTGCTGCGCCGCATTCCGGGCGTGCAGGTGCAGGAGAACAATGGCACCGGCGGCAGCGATGTCTCGCTCAACGTGGGCGTGCGCGGGCTGGCTTCGCGGCTGTCGCCGCGCTCGACCATCCTGATGGACGGCGTCCCGCTGGCGGTGGCGCCGTACGGCCAGCCGCAGCTGTCGATGGCGCCGCTGTCGCTGGGCAACCTCGAGACCATCGACGTGGTGCGCGGCGCGGGCTCGGTGCGCTACGGCCCGCAGAACGTGGGCGGCATCATCAACTTCGTGACGCGCCCGATCCCGACGGCCTTCGCCGCCGATGCCTCGGTCTCGACCGACATCTACAGCCACGGCGGCAACGTCAAGACCAACCCGACCGCATTCATCGGCGGCACCAACGAGCAAGGGCTGGGCGGCGCGCTGCTGTACTCGGGCATCCACGGCAACGGCTATCGCGCCAGCAACGACCACGTCAACATCGACGACCTGCTGCTCAAAGGGGCGTACCGGATCTCGAAGACCGACTCGCTCAGCGCCGCGTTCCACTACTACGAAGGCACGGCTGGCATGCCGGGCGGCCTGACGCCGGGGCAGTACGCCGCCGACCCGTTCCAGTCGGTGCGCCCCTATGACAACTTCAGCGGCCGGCGCCACGATTTCAGCCTGAAATACAGCCACAACGACGCCGACCGCAAGTTCGAGGTGCTGACGTACTACACCGACAGCTTCCGCGGCAGCAATATCGAGCAGGAAGGCACCGGCGCGCAGGCCGGCCGGCGCCGCCTGACCGCGGCCCCGCGCAACTACCACACCTTCGCGATCGAGCCGCGCTACTCGCAGCTGTTCCGCGGCGAAAGCATGAGCCACGAGGTAAGCGTGGGCTACCGCTTCCTGCGCGAAGCCAGCGACGAGCAGGCATCGCGCACCGCCTTCTATGTGCCGGGTTCGGTCGATGCCACCACGCTGCCCTCGCCGGTCTACCAGTGGCGCACCGGCGGCACCACCGCCAACGCGGTCTATCTCGACGACACCATCAACGTCGGCAACTGGACCATCACTCCCGGCCTGCGCTACGAGTTCATCCGCTCGTACGTGACCGACAACTTCAGCGGTGTGCGCCGCGACGTGTCTTCCAACGAGCCGCTGCCGTCGCTGGCGGTGATGTACCACGTCAGCGACCAGTGGAAGCTGTTCGCCAACGCCGGGGTGTCGTTCGGCCCGCTGCAGTATTTCCAGATCGCGCAGACAACCAACGGGCTGACGCCGGAAAAGGCCAAGACCTACGAGCTCGGCACGCACTTCAACGCCAATGGCTGGGGTGGCGAGCTGACGCTGTTCAACATCGACTTCGACGACGAGCTGCAGCTGCGCGGCGGCACCGGCGGCGCGCCGGATGCATGGACCAACCTCGGCGCCACCACCCATCGCGGCGTGGAATCGTCGCTGCGCTATGACTTCGGCGCGCTCGACAAGGCGCTGATGGGGCTGTCGGCCTACGCCACCTACACCTACACAGAAGCCACCTACAACCAGGGCAACTTCGCCGGGCGCGACCTGCCGTTCTATTCGCGCCATGTGGCCACGGTGGGCATGCGCTACGCGCGCAACCGCTGGTCGTTCAATGTCGACGGCTTTGCGCAGTCCAGGCAGCATTCGCCGGGCGACCCGAGCACGTCAACCACCTACCAGACCGCGGAAAGCGCCAACGGTGCGCTCGGCGATATCCCGGGCTATGCGCTGATGAACCTGCGCGTGGGCTATGACTTCGGCAAGGCGGCGCAGAACCTGAAGCTGGCGGTGGGCGTGAAGAACGTGTTCGACAAGCGCTATTTCACGCGCTCGACCGACAACAATGCGGGCAAGTATGTGGGCATGCCGCGGACGTTCTATATCCAGGCGTCGCTGGCGTATTGATTGGCTGGAAAAGCGCCAGGCAAAATCTCAGAACAGCAAAACGGCTCGCCATGGCGAGCCGTTTTGCTTTGCACGGGCGCGACGATCAGACGATCTCGCGCGTTTCCAGGAACTGCAGCTCCGGGAACCGTTCCTGCGTCAGGCGCAGGTTGACCATGCTCGGCGCCAGGTAGACATGGTCGCCGGCACCGTCGAGCGCCACGTTGTGCCCGGCCTTGGCGATCAGTTTCTCGATCTCGGCCGGCGTGCCCTTGAGCCAGCGCGCGGTGGCGCATTCATGCGATTCGAAGATGGCGTCGACGCCGTACTCATGCTCGAGCCGGTGCGCAACCACGTCGAACTGCAGGATGCCCACGGCACCCAGCACCAGGTCGTTGGACGCGAGCGGGCGGAACATCTGCGTGGCGCCCTCTTCGGCCAGCTGCTGCAGGCCCTTCTGCAGCTGCTTGACCTTGAGCGGGTTGTTCAGGCGCGCGCGGCGGAAGAATTCCGGCGCGAACGACGGGATGCCGGTGAACTTGAGCGGCTCGCCCTCGGTGAAGACATCGCCCAGGCGAATGGTGCCGTGGTTGGGCACGCCGATGATGTCGCCGGCGTAGGCCTCTTCGGTGGTGTTGCGGTCCTGCGCCATGAAAGTGATGGCGTTGTTGATTGCCACGGTCTTGCCCGCCGACACGTGCAGCAGCTTCATGCCACGCTCGAAGCGGCCCGAGCACACGCGCACGAAGGCAATGCGGTCGCGGTGGCGCGGATCCATATTGGCCTGGATCTTGAACACGAAGCCGGTGAACTTGGGTTCCTGCGGCTCGACCACGCGCGAATCCGTATTGCGCGCCAGCGGCGGCGGCGACAGCTCGCACAGTGCATCCAGCAGCGACTGCACGCCGAAGTTGTTGATGGCCGAGCCGAAGTACACGGGCGTCTGCTTGCCGTTGAGGAAGGCCTCCTTGTCGAAGGTGTGCGAGGCCCCGCGCACCAGCTCGATTTCGACGCGCAGCTCTTCGGCCTGGCTGCCGAGGATGCGGTCCAGTTCCGGATTGTCCAGGCCATCCAGGATCGCGGACGTGCCCTTGTCGCCGTGCGGGTCGAACAGCTGCACCTTGTCGTCGATCAGGTGGTAGACGCCGCGGAAGGCCTTGCCCATGCCGATCGGCCAGGTCATCGGCGCGCACTGGATCTGCAGCACGTCCTCGATTTCATCGAGCAGTTCGATCGGCGAGCGGCCTTCGCGGTCGAGCTTGTTGATGAAGGTCAGGATGGGGGTGTCGCGCAGCCGGCAGACGTTCAGCAGCTTGATCGTCTGCGCTTCGACGCCGTTGACCGAGTCGATCACCATCACCGCCGAGTCCACCGCCGTCAGCGTGCGGTAGGTGTCTTCGGAGAAGTCCTCGTGGCCCGGGGTGTCGAGCAGGTTGACGATGTTCTCCTGCGCCTTGCCGTCCGCGCTGTCGCGCCGGTACGGAAACTGCATCACCGACGAGGTCACCGAGATGCCGCGCTGCTTTTCCAGCTCCATCCAGTCCGAGGTGGCATGGCGGTCGGCCTTGCGCGCCCGCACTTCGCCCGCGACCTGGATCGCGCCGCCGAACCACAGCAGCTTTTCGGTCAGGGTGGTCTTGCCCGCGTCGGGGTGGGAGATGATGGCGAAGGTGCGACGACGCGCAATTTCAGGAACGAGCGAGCTCACGGCAGCGGAATCAGACTGGGAAATATTGGGATGGCCCGGCGGTGGCCGGAACCAGGACCGGCAGCGCCGCGGGCGGCCGCAGGGCCGGGCCCTGCGGGCACGCGAAGGGAATGGGGCGTTATTTTACCGGTTTGGGCGCCGCTACGGGATTTGCGTTGTCGCCGGTCGACCAGCGCCCGCGCCGCGCACCACTGTTACTCGGCCAGCTTGTCCGCCGGCTTGCCGCGCAGGCTGCCGAACTGCAGCGCGTACTGGCGCGTCAGCTCGGCGCCGAAGAAAAAGATCTGTGCCGAGTAATACACCCACAGCATCAGCGCCACCACCGACCCGGCCGCGCCATACGATGAGGCCACGGCACTGTTGCCCAGGTACAGCCCGATCAGCCGCTTGCCGATCGAAAACAGCAGCGCGGTGATGACCGCGCCCATGGTGACGTCGCGCCAGGCGATGCGCGCATTGGGCAGCATCTTGAAGATCACCGCGAACAGCGCCGTCACCACCGCGAACGAGAACAGCGAGGAGATGACTTCGGCCACCGGCGCAAACCACGACTGCGTCCACAGCTGGCCCCAGATGCGCTCGACCACCGCAAGCGCCGCATTGACGATCAGCGACACCAGCAGCATGAAGGCCAGCACCAGCACCAGGCTGAACGACAGCAGGCGCGTGCGCAGCAACTGGCGCCAGCCGGCGGTGTCGGGCACCGGCACGTGCCAGATGTCGTCGAGGCTGCTTTTGAGTTCGGCAAAGGCGCTGGTGGCGCCGACGAACAGGATGCCGGTCGCGATCAGCGCGGCCATTCCGCTGCCGCCGGCGCGGTGCGTCGCGGCCAGGATGCCCTCGATGGCGGCGGCGCCCTGATCGCCGACCAGCCCTTCGAGCTGCGCGAAGATCTCGCCGCGCGCCGCCTCGGCGCCGAAGAACAGGCCGGCGATCGAGATCACCAGCACCAGGATCGGCGCCAGCGAGAACAGCATGTAGAAGGACAGCGCCGCGCCCTTGCTGGCGGCGCGGTGCGCGAACCACGAGGTGACGGCGGCGCTGACCACGCGCAGCGTGCGCGCGCCGGTGTGGCGGTCGGGCAGCCAGTGCGGGCGGTGCCGGCGCGGCGGCGGCACGCCTTCGGCGGCAGACGAAGAGGAGGGTTCGGTGTTGTCGGTCACGGTCTGGTGCTGGCGCGATCCGGCGCGGGGACCGCGGGGTGCGTTGCGCCCGCCCGCGCGGCCGGCGCTGCGTTCATCATACTGCGCATTGCGCCGCTTGCCCAAGGCGGGCAGGGCGCGGCACGCCGCGGGCAGCCTGCTACAGTAAGAGCAGGCATACCTGCCGGCGCATCCGTTGCCCGCGCGCCGGCGCAAGGAGGCACCCGTGACCTGCAACCTCCGCGCACGCCCGGCGGCCGTGCTGGCAATCATCGCCGTGCTCGGCTGCGCCGGCTGCGAGCGCAGCCAGCCCGGACCCAAGCCCATCTCCGGCACCGCGTCGGGCGCCATGCCCTCGGCGGCGCCTGCCGCGACACCGTCCAGCCCCGCCAATCCCTCTGGCAACTCGGGCCAGCCCCGTTGACCGCGCGCGCCGCCCCCGGCGCGTACCCGTTTCTGCGTGGCCATACACCATGGCGCGATGCTGGCGCGATGCATCGCGGTTACTCGCATGCAGGACTGATGTAAGGCCAGTTTCAACCGTGCAACGGACTGCGAGGCCGTAGTACTACGCGTCGCGCACACGGCAAAGCGCCGTCCTGTGCGCGCGAGCGGCCCCGGGCGCATGCCTGCGCCGCCGAGGCGCTTGCGCACCGCGTTGCAATGGCGAAACCGATCGGTCCGGCGCCGCGGCGCAATGGCGCGCCCGCACTGCAGGGACCGCTCGCTAGGCCGCCTGGCACAAGCGTTTGCGGCCCTTGGCACACTTGTCGCTCTGAGTTGGCCAGGGCGCACCGTGCAAGCCTGCGCCGGTTCCGTCAAACCCTTTGTCGTGCTGGAGATCACCCCATGCGTCACCCGCCTTCCCGCATGACGGCGCGCCGGCGCGCATACCGCCTGGCCGGCCCGCCGCCGTCTGAGACGGACCTGGTGTCGGCGCCGCTGCTGCCCTATCCGCGCGCGCGGGTGCAGGTCGCGCTCAGCGCGCATGGCATGGCGTGCGTGGCGACCCGCAGGCCGGCGCAAGTCAGTCCGGCATGCCGCCGCCACGCCGGCAAGCGACGCGCATGACGGGCTGAAAAGAACAAGCGGGCACGCGAGCCAGCGTGACCGCGCGGATTAGTGTTCCGTCCCCCGGCGGGCACTTTTTTTCCACAGGGAGATGCCGACCATGAAAGCTGCAATGCTCGCCACGGCGCTGGCGATTGGCTCGGGCAGCGCGGCGGCGGCCAGCTACGCGTGGTTCGACCGCCCTGACGCGGACGATGCGAACAGCCACGCCGCGGTCAGTCATGACATCTATGTGCGCGGCTTCGGCTGGGCCTGGGGAGAACTGCGGCTGGATCCGGACCTGACGGGCAGCGAAGCGCTGGCGCCGCCCGCGCGGCACGCACGCGACGGCCAGCGCCGCCGCGACATCGTGCCGGGACCTGCGCAGGATGCCTGCGAGCCGCCGCGGCGCTCGCGCGGCAAGATCAGCATGAACCTCGCCACCGCGCCTGCGCAGGCAGGTGGTGGCGGGTTCGCGGACGGGTTCGCGGACGGGAAGGGAACCGCAAGGCCGCGGGCAGTGCGCTGACGTGCCGGCCGGCACGGGGAAAGGCGGAACCGGCGAGCGGACGTCGCCGGTTCCCCTTTCCCGCCGGCGCCTGTCGTGGCCGTGCCGGCAACCGGCTCGCACCGACGCCGCTGACTGCCTTTATTCCCCCGCCGAGGCGTGGCTCTCCACACGGATGTTGTGCTTGTGCATGAGCCGGTACAGGGTCACGCGCGACACGTTGAGCTCGCGCGCGGCCGGCACCACGTGAAAGCCGTGGCTGGCCATCACGGTGCGGATCGCTTCGCGCTCGGCCTCTTCGCGGATCGCATCGAGGGTCTTGCGCGGCAGCTCGGCGCCGTTGTGCAGCTGCAGGTCTTCGGCGGTGATCTTGCGGTTGTCGGTCATCACGATGGCGCGGCGCACGCGGTTGATCAGTTCGCGCACATTGCCCGGCCAGGCGTACTGCATCATCGCCTGCGTCGCGCACGCGGAGAACCCGCGGATGCGACGGTGCGCCTCGTGGCCATGCTCGGCCAGCACCGCATTGGCCAGCAGCAGGATGTCCTCGCCACGCTCGCGCAGCGCCGGGATCGACAGCGTCAGCACGCACAGCCGGTGGAACAGGTCGGAACGGAAGCGCCCGTCGCCCTGCGCCGCGACCAGGTCTACGTGCGTGGCCGAGATGATGCGCAGGTTCAGCGGGATCGACTGATGGCCGCCCAGCCGCGTGATCGTGCCCTGCTGCAGGAAGCGCAGCAGCGCCACCTGGCTTTCAAGCGGCAGGTCGCCGATTTCGTCGAGAAACAGCGTGCCGCCCTGGGCCTGTTCGATCCAGCCGATCTTGCGCTGGTTGGCCCCGGTAAACGCGCCCTTCTCATAGCCGAACAGCTCTGACTGCACCAGGTGCGAGGGAATGGCGCCGCAGTTGATGGCGATGAACGGGCCCTTGCGCCGGCTCGAGGCATCGTGGATCGCCTGCGCGGCCAGTTCCTTGCCGGTGCCGGACTCGCCCGAGATAAACACCGGCGCTTCGTTGTGCGCCACCTTGGCGAGCGAGCGGAACATCGCCCGCATCGCCGCGCATTCGCCGATCATGGTGCCGCGCGACGCGCTTTCCTGCGGGCGCGTGCCGTGCAGCGACGCCATGCCGCGCGCATGCCGCAGCGTGTACAGCAGCTCCGGCATCGAGAACGGCAGGCGCACGTAGTCGACGCAATAGTCGCGGATCATCCGCCGCACGCGCTCGTTGGCCAGCATCGCGTCGGAGGTGATCGCCACCCAGGTGATATGCAGGTACTGCAGCGCCTGTTCCAGCTGCGCGAACTCGGCCTCGCTGTAGTCGGACTGCAGGTCGATCACGCCAGCCGTGGGTGGGCAGGCGCGTACCGCGCGCTCGGCATCGCGCACCTGCGCGACGCGGCGGATTTCCCATTCCGTGCCGATCACGGCAGGGTCGAAACCAAAATCTTCATGACGCGACACGACCACGAGCTGTGCAGTGCGTGACGCCTTGCACAGTCGGTCCATCACGATCTCCCGGACGTTAGGCTTGTTCTTGGTGCCGGCACCCGTGGCCGCCGCAGCGGCGCGCGTCCGAGGCGGACGGTGGGGCTGAACTGGCTGCGGGCATGCGCCCGCGGTCGACGTCGGGGTCACGAGCTGGACAGACTGCGGGTGGATTCATCAGGCGCGGCAAGGTAATCCGCCCCCGGCTGGAGCTGCTCGCGGATGCGCCGCCGCACGGCCTCCTTTTCGCGCATCAACTCCACGCGAGGCGCCTGCGGCGACTGGCCGGAGTATTGGTAGTAGAGCGCCTTGTAGGTCAGCTGGCTCAGGATCCATTCCTGCAGCAGCGTGCGCTGGCGCGCCAGTTCCCCTTCGAGCAGCCGATGGCGACGCAGCAGGTTGGACACCGCCGCACGGGCGCTGTCGCTGAGTTCGCTGTCTTCGGCAAGCAGGGCTGCAACATCCGCGGTGGCCGCTTCGCTCACGGCGCGTTTGGCGGGCACCTCGCCTTCAGCCTCCCCCACGGCGGCCCAGGCTGGATGCATAGATCGGATGGATCGGTTACTGGACTCCCTGACAGGCCCGATGACGGGTCGCCGGATCTCTCCTGCGGTCATGATTATCCCCGTTGAACAACATCCCCCGGCACTGCACGTCTACGTTTACCACTTTTCAGTCTTGGAATTTTCTTGTCTGCGTGGCGCGCATGTTGTCCGCACGCTCCCGGATTGTGGACGGCGCCGTCATCGATCTTGACGGTCTCTGTCGCGAAAGCGCTGCCGTCCTGGCGCATTGCGCCGACGCGCTTCCGGCGTGGCTCCGGCCCACTGCCGCATACACCGGAGTCAAGAAGGGGCGCTTGCCGCGCCCCTCTTTGCCACGCCTATAGTTCAGTGCATTTGCGACGGTTTGTCCAGCCCCGTGTGGGTGACTTACAGCCAATCTCATCCATTGGTATGAGCCCTCGCGCACACATGCGAAAACGCTGGCCGCGGCACGCCGCAGCGCGCCATGTGCGTGCGTATGGCGCGGAAATACTACGCAGAAACGGGTACGCTCCGACACCCCACTGCGGCAGGGACATGCGCATGCCATGGCGATGAATCGCGCATGAATCGCTTATGCACCGTCGAGGTATCGGCCGCCCCGGCCGGCACGCAGAATCGGGTACGCCTGACGAGCCTTGCGGCGTCGGTCGCACGCAGAATCGGGTACGCTGCAGCCTCGTGCGAACTGCGATGCGTGGCATCACGGCGATAAAAAAGGCGGCCCTGGGGCCGCCTGCAGACGAGACTTGTCGTTGACCCACGCGTGCGATTCAGTGCCCCGGGAGGTAATAGAACTTGAAGATAAACACGGCTGCGATGATCCACACCATCACGGGCACGCTGCGCGCGCGTCCGGTCAGCAGCTTGAGCGCGGCATAGCTGATAAAGCCGAACGCCACGCCGTTGGCGACGGAATAGGTGAAGGGCATGCCCAGCGCCGTCATCACCGCGGGCACCACCTCGGTGACGTCGTTCCAGTCGATCTCCAGCAGCTCGCGCAACATCAGGCACGACACATACAGCAGCGCCGGCGCGGTGGCATAGGCGGGCACCGTCCCCGCCAGCGGCGCGATAAACAGTGCCGCGAGAAACAGCACGGCCACCGTCACCGCGGTCAGGCCGGTACGTCCGCCCGCCTGCACGCCCGAGGCGCTTTCGATATACGCGGTGGTGGACGACGTGCCCAGGAACGAGCCCGCCATGATGGCGGTGCTGTCGGCCATCAGCGCCTTGTTGAGCCGGTCCATCTTGCCGGCCTTGAGCAGTCCCGCGCGGTTGGCCACGCCCATCAGCGTGCCGGTCGCATCGAACAGTTCGACCAGGAAGAACACCAGCACCACGTTGATGATGCCGATCGACAAGGCCGCGGTGATATCGAGCTTGAGCAGCGTCGGGCTCAGCGACGGCGGCGCGGAAAAGACACCGTGGAAGGTGTTGCCGGCGAAGGCGAAGCTCAGCAGCGTGGTGAGCAGAATGCCGATCAGGATGGCACCCTTCACGCGCAGGTGGTCCAGCGCGACGATCACGAAGAAGCCGACGATGGCCAGCACCGCCGAAGGCTGGTGCAGGTCACCGATGGTCACCAGCGTGGCCGGGCTCGCAGTGACGATGCCGGCGTTCTTCAGCGCAACGATGGCCAGGAACAGGCCAATGCCCGCGGTGATCGCCACGCGGATCGAATGCGGAATGCCATTGACGATCATCTCGCGCACGCGGAACAGTGTCACCAGCAGGAACAGGCAGCCGGAGATAAAGACCGCACCCAGCGCCGCCTCCCATGGGAAGCCCATGCCCTTGACCACCGTGTACGCAAAATAAGCGTTCAGGCCCATGCCGGGCGCCATCGCGATCGGATAGTTGGCGTAGAAGCCCATGATCAGCGTGCCGATCGCCGCGGCCACGCAGGTGGCGACGAACACCGCGTCCTTGGGCATGCCGGCATCGCCGAGGATGGAGGGGTTGACGAAGATGATGTACGCCATCGTCAGGAACGTGGTGATGCCGGCCAGGATCTCGGTGCGGACATCGGTCTGGTGCTCGCGCAGCCTGAATACCCGCTCGAGCAGCGATGGCGCGGCGTGGGCCGCTGCGGGGGTGGACGTGCCCGGCTTGGAAGCGGGATCCGGCATCGACATGAATGGTCTCCTGGTGTCTTATCGTGTCCGCGGCAACTTCGACCCGTGGGTCAGTAGCGGTGCCGGTGGGACCGGGCATGCGGCCGCGCTGCCCCGATGGGCAAGCGTACTCTGTACCGCCCGGCCCGGCCCTGTCACGGCGGGCACGAATAAGCAACATGCAAAAGGCGTGATGATCCCACGACGCGCACGCGGCAGGCCAGTCCTGGGGCGCCCCCGGCAAGCCCGGCCATGGGGGCCGTCCCCATCTTGACGCTGGCGGCAATCCCCCGTATAAACGCGCCTAGATTCAAGCGACGAGGCAACAGTTCATTCGTTAGCCACCGTCTGGTACTTCGGTTGTCCATGGTGTCCTTTCCTTGAGTTCCCCGTGTCGGATGGCGTGTTCGTCATGCGATCTTTTTTGTCCTTTTTCTGGAAAGCAAATCATGCAAACCGGTATCGTCAAGTGGTTCAATGACGCCAAGGGCTTCGGCTTCATCAAGCCGGACGCAGGTGGTGACGACCTCTTCGCTCACTTCTCGGAAATCCGTGCCGACGGCTTCAAGTCGCTGCAGGAAAACCAGCGCGTGCAGTTCGAAGTCAAGAATGGCCCGAAGGGCCTGCAGGCCGCGAACATCACCCCGCTGTAAGCGTTGACCGCCAACGGCGCACCTGGTGTGCGCCGTACAGCGTAAGAACCCCGCCCCTGGCGGGGTTTTTTGTTTTCTGCCGCCGCATCGCGGTGCGGTGTCGGTTTGCCCTCCCCTTCGCCCCGCCGCTTTCTCGTCTTTTCTCGCACTTCGGCCTGATGGGGCGCAGCTCGTCGCTGCGTCGCCCCGCTTCGCAGAAACGGGTACGCGATGCTGCGGGGCAGTGCGACTGGCGCTTGGCCGGTGCACGCAGAAACAGGTACGCACCATCCCCCTGAGCCTCGTCCCTGCCAGCGAATAGGTTCGCAGAAACGGGTACGTGTTGGCTCCCCGCCTCCTCCCACGCGTCCGTTGGCTACGCAGAAACGGGTACGCGACAAAAATTTTTTGCGCCCTCTCTGCGCTTCCCCACGCCGTCCAGACCCTGGCCTATCCACATCCCAGGCCCCGGCGAGCCGCCGCAGAAACAGGTACGCACCGTGTTGCGACGCAGAAGCCGGCCCCGGACGCTCCTCAAGCCAGCCGTTCGCAGAAACGGGTACGGACTTGCGCCGGTTGGCCGGTAAGGGCCTTCGCAGAAACGGGTACGCACCGATGCAGCAGCGCCATTGTGCAAGCCGCGCACGCCAGGACACCTTTCGACAGGGTCGCAGAAACGGGTACGCCGCAGCAAAGCCTATATGCATCACGTATACGGTGGGTGTGAGTACTAGCTTTCTATGTAAAGCCGATGTATAATGGAAACTTGGTGGAAGGTCCGTTCTCGCCCGAGCCGGAATCGACGCAGAAACAGGTACGGCTTGTTCGGCCGCATCATCCTCCGCGTGCGCAGAAACAGGTACGCTCAACGGCGAAGCCAGCCGCGAGGACCGGGTCGCAGAAATGGGTACGCCGCAGAAACAGGTACGCTTTGGCAGGGGTTTTCGCAGAAATGGGTACGGGGGCGCGGTTAGTGATACCGGTTGTGCACTGGGGCGCGAACTTGTTTCTGCGGGGATAACCCTCTGACGGTTCAGTTATCCACCGTTTTGGGCGGGAACCGGCCGCCCAGCGCGCCCGGCGGCCAGAAATCTCGCAGAATCGGGTACGCTTTGCGGGATCTTGCCTGTGGAGAAGCCTGTGGGCGACGGCGGTTATCCCCGCAGAATCCGGTTCGCGCCGGCCGCAGATACAGGTTCGGATGGTCGCAGATACGGGTTCGGCCCTTCGCTGAATCGGGTACGGATCGCCGCAGAATCGGGTTCGCGGGGCGTTGATTTCCCCTTACGAATCAATGGGCTTGGCTTCACGTATACGGTTTACAAGTAGTTAACCCGTATCGGTATCGTTTACTGGTAGCTGATGGCTGGCGAACCGTGGACAACCCTGCCGGGTTGCCCACCGTCCGCCACCATGCGACCAGCCATTAGATCCTCCCGGCTCGCAAGAACCCCGCGGGCAATGCGGTGGCTTGTGTACCTGTTTCTGCGTGACAAGCTTTGCGGCTTCGAGTACAAAGGCGGGTAATCCGAAGCAAGCCACTATGCCCATCAAACGCTCCCCGGCCGCCACGGGGGATCGAAGCGTCCTCGACCTGGACGCCGAGCCCTCCCGCATCATTGTTCCCGGCAACGAGAACAACCTGGTTCCGTCCGAGAAATTCCAGCGCCTGTTCGACGAAGCACAGGCCATGGAGCGCGAAGACGCCTGGCAAAGTGGTGAGGTTGGCTTCCTCAGCCGCGCCAGCGTCCAGGTTACGCTGCCCTATCGCGCGCCCAAGGGCGCGCCGCCGGTCTGGACCCGCACCAGCGGCAATATCTCGCTGATGATCCAGCCGGGCTATTTCACGCAGCAACGCTCCGAGCGAGCCGCCAACGGCCGCCAGAAGCTGGTGTCGGAGACGGTGTCGCTGGGATACCCGTATGGCTCCTATCCGCGCCTGATGCTGGCCTGGATCGGCAAGGAGATCATGGCGAAGAAAAAGCGCGGCGAATTCACCGGCACGGTGGAAGACCGGCGTATCTCGCTTGGCAACTCGTTGTCGGAGTTCATGTACAACCTCGGCATCCCGATGGCCACCGGGGGCAAGCGCGGCACCATGACGCTGGTGCGCCAGCAGATGATCCGGCTGTTCTCGGCGACCATTGCCATCGTCCAGAACAAGTCGACGCCGAGCCAGAACCAGAACCCCAACCACGAGCCGCTGTCGATCGATCGCGTGGGCTACCTGCTGGCCGACCAGCTGTCGACCTGGTGGGATCCGATGCAGCCCGGCCAGGGCTCGATGTTCGAGAGCTTCGTGGTGCTGTCCGAGCCGTTCTTCAACGAGCTGGTCAACCGGCCGGTGCCGGTGGACATGCGCGCGCTCAAGGCGCTCAAGCAGTCGCCGTTCGCGCTCGACGTGTATTCGTGGCTGACCTACCGGTTCTTCACGATCCAGCGTCGCACCGAGATCCCCTGGGAAGCGCTGCAGATGCAGTTCGGCACGGAAACCGAAAGCGAACGCAAGTTCCGCGCGCTGTTCCGCAAGGCGTTGAAAGACGTGCTGGTGGTCTACCCCGGTGCCAAGGTGGACGCGGACTCGTCCAAGGCGCTGATCCTGCAGCCATCGCGCACCAGCGTGCGCAAGCTGGGCTGACGCCGCCCGCGCGCAGGCACGCCCGGACGCAAAAAAGGCAAGCGTGAAACGCTTGCCTTTTTTGTTGCCCGCTGCGAACGCGTCGCGGCGGGTGAGAGCCCAGCCGAGGCTGGGATCAGGCCGGCTTGATTGCCGAAGCCTGCAGGCCCTTCGGGCCTTGCTTGACTTCAAACGTCACGCGCTGCCCGTCCTTCAGGGTCTTGAAGCCCGAACCCTGGATTTCCGAGAAGTGCGCGAACAGATCTGCACCACCGTCGTCCGGGGTAATGAAGCCAAAGCCCTTGGTCTCGTTGAACCACTTGACCGTACCGGTTGCCATAGGAATTTCCTTTTCGAAGCAAGTTCTTGTACACAACGCAAACAACCGTTCAAGCACGTTGAGTTCTCGTAGATACCGAACGGAAGCCGACGAGGTGACACGACTTGACTCGACTGTAGCGCGCATCATAACCACTTTGGATTACGGTGTCATGTGCGGCGTAATGCGCACTACAGATACTTTAGGCACATTCCGGTCCGATTTTCAAGCAATTTTACCGACTTGCCTGATTTCCCATGATTTATGGGCAGTCCGGCGCCCACCGGCTTGAAACACAATATTTGTTAAATTGGAAAACGGTTGATACGTCACCTGCTTTTGGCTACAGTTGCGCCTTAAGAATCAACCGCGCTTTCAGCGCTGAAAGAGAGGTCGCAGTGCCAGCCAAAATCATTACGGTCTTCAACCAGAAAGGCGGTTGCGGCAAGACGACGGTCAGCATGCACCTTGCCGGCACGCTGGGCTTGCGCGGCGCGCGCTCGATGCTGGTCGATATGGACGAGCAAGGGACCGCCACCCGGTGGGCGGCGCAGGCCAGCGACGAGCGGCCATTTCCCGCTTCGGTCATCGGGCTGGCACCATCCGGCGGCGCCATGCACCGCGAGGTCCGCAAATTCGTCCAGGATTACGACTACATCGTTGTGGATTGCCCGCCGGCAGTCCATTCGGCAGCGCCATCCAGCGCGTTGCTGATTTCCGACCTGGCCATCATTCCCGTCGTGCCGTCCCCGCCGGACCTTTGGGCGGCGGTGGCCGCCAAGACGCTGGCTCAGCATGCCCAGGTACAGAACGAATCGCTGCTGATCCGGGTCATGGCCAATATGGTCCAGCGTCGGGTGTCGATTGCGCGCCAGGCGATTGAAATCCTTGGCGATGATGGCGATGTCCCGCTGTTGAATTCGATGATCGGCTCGCGTTCGGCGTTCCGCGAATGCCAGGCGATCGGCTGTACCGTCCATGGCGTGGCCGGCGCGCGCGAGGCGGTTCAGGAGGTCGACATGATGGTCGATGAAGTGTTGTCTTTGATTGAGCAATAGGCATGGCTACCAAACTAAAAAGCCTGAAAGCCGGCATGCTCGCCGGCATGGCGGCCGAGAAGAGCCGGAACGATACGATGGACCGCTTCGCTCGGGCGGAAGCGGCTATTTCCCAGCATCCCAACGGCCTGCTGCAGGGCAGGGGGGCTGCCGAAACGTCGCCCGCTTTCAGCGCTGAAAGTCTCGACGACGTCGCCGCGGGCCGGCAGCTGATCCGGATTCCGCTGGCGCAGCTGCATGACAACCCACTGAATGCTCGTCGCATCTACGATCCGGCGGTGGTGCAGGAGCGCGCCGCGTCGATCGCCACGCATGGCCAGAAGACCCCGGGCCTGGCGGCGCCGGATCCTGCGCGACCAGGCCACTACATCCTGATCGACGGTCATTACCGCAAGCGCGCCCTGGCATCCGCCGGCAAGCTTGAAATGGAATGTTTTGTCGAGAACGACCTGAGCGACCTGGACTTCTACCGGCTGTCGTTCATGCTGAACGAGCAGCGCTCGGACCAGTCCGCGCTCGACAATGCCATTGCCTGGCGCCAGCTGCTCGATGAGGGCAAGGTCCAGAAGGAAGAGGAGATCTGCGAGTTGACCGGCATTTCCGCCGGCACGGTGAACAAGACGCTTGCGTTGCTGCGCCTGCCGGAGTCGGTGCTCGGCGTGATGCGCGAATGCCCCAGCGCGATCGGCATTGCCGCTGGCTATGAGCTGACGCTGTACTTCAAGCTGGCGGGCGAAGAGCGGACCCGCGAACTGGCGGGGCGCATCATCCACGACGGGCTGTCCAGCCGCGAGGTCGAAGCAATCCGCAAGCAGGCGCAGGAGGGCAAGGCGCGCAAGGTCAAGGAAATCAGCCGCCAGTACAAGATCCGCACCGACAGCGGGCAGCTGCTCGGTACCATCAAGGAATGGGATTCCGGGCGCGTGATGCTGGACGTGCAGCTGACCGACCGCAGTGCGCGCGAGGCCCTGGTTGAAGCCTTGAAGTCCCGCTTCGGACTCGACAAGACGTTGCTTTGAATCGCTGAAACGGGCGGCCGCCAGATTGTGTCCGCGGTGTCGCCGGCACCGAGATGCCTAGCGAATGCAGAAAAAAGGGCAGTGGCGACAACTGCCCCTTTTTATTTTTAGCTTTCAGGCCATCAGGTCGCGCGGCGAACGCGCCGCGAATGCCGGATCGCCACGCTTTCGATAGCGTTCCAGGATGGCCGCAAGCAGGGCATGCAGGCCGCGCACCGAATAGCCGCCCAGCGGTTGTGCCGCGCGCTTGCGGCGCGCACGCCCGGTGGGCGGTGCGGTCGCCGGGCCGATCAGGCACGCGTCCTCCATGCCTGGATCCTCCCATTCCAGATTGCGGTCCTGCCAGTGCCGCGCCAGCGCCAACCGCGTCGCGGGCGCAAGCCCGCTCCCCGGGCGGAACGCGTCCTTATCCTTGTCGAGGTTGCCCGATGCGACGGCCATGCCGCCGGCAGACACAGATGCGCAGAGCGATCGCAGCGTTGCCGATGACAGCTGGTCCAGACCGAGCCCTCGCTCTCGCAACAGCAGGATGGCCGCGTACGCGGCGCGGTAGCGCTGGCCGTCGCTGGCTTCGGCTTGCAATCTCAGCCATGACAGGAAGGCGGCGACGCTGTCTTCCGGCAGCGACGCGCGAGGCGACGGTATAGCCGCCACCGCGTCCGCCGCCGTCGCCATTTCGGCCCCAAGCTGCGCCGGCCAGCGCGCCGCGCAAGCGTAGCCGTTATCGTGCATCCACCGGAACAACGCGGCCAGCACGCGCAGGCTGTGGCGCTGGCTGGCCGGGCCCAGCGGGCCCGTCAGCGGACGCCACGCTGCCTGGTGGCGCGGCGCGCGCGGCCCGCACCAGCGGCTGGCGGGTTCGGGGCTGGCCAGGAACGCCAGGTAGGCCCGGCGGTCGTCCAGGTTCAGCTGCGACAGCCCCTTGCTGCGCTCGATCGCCGCCCACAGCAACAGCCGCTCTGCCTCCTTGCGATACGCGGCAAAGGTGCTGCCGTGGCCGTCGGTGGTAGCGCGCAGCCACGCCTTGACTGCCGTTACGCCATCGCTGTACGGACAGGCGTCGCCGGGGCCGGCAGCCGCCGGCGACTCGCTCAGCCACTCGAGCGGCAACGGCTGGCGCAGCGCCGGACCCAGTGCCGCCGGTTGCAGCGACGCGCGGTTGCCGACGTGCGCGTGCAGCAATGGCGCGCCATCCGCGCCCTTGAAGACCGTGCGATGCTCGCCGAGCCACCGGTTGATGGCGCTGCCGGCGAGAGCGCCAATGCGCGGCACGGCTCGCCACCAGGCGGTCCCGCGCTGATTGGCAACATCCAGAAGAGACTTGAGCGTCACTATTCCGGCTTTGCGCAGACGCCGCGCCAGTGCCGGAGCAAACCACAGTTCCACACTGTGCTGGACCTGCGGCGCCGCCGTGCCCAGTCTTTCGAGTTCGCCAAGCGCGTCGACCCGACGGTCCATGCCGCGGTTCGAGCGCCCGGGGCCGGCCAGCAGCAGTTCGGCCAGGTCCGCGCGCCCGTGCAGGTGGGCGAGCTGGACCATGCGGTCGCGCAAGCCCAGCAGGATGCGCAGCGCCGATTCGGTGCCGGCGTCGTCGTCGTCGGTGTCGTTGGCGAGATAGCGGGGGACCACCATTGCGGCCGGCATGCCCTGGACATAGGCGCGCACGGCGGCGAACTCGCTTCGGGTCAGGCTGACAGAGGGCGCGGCAGGAATCATCGGCAGCTTGCGCAGTATCGCTAACTTATTGATTTATAAGGCACCCGGGACGAGGCAGAAATCGTCCGGCCCGAAATGCACAGCAAAACGCAATGCCGATAATTTTATGCGCGATGGCGCAAGATGCACAGGCCTGCCAGCAAGGTTTCGCCCATATGCTGCAATCAGCCGGTATCCAGACCGGCCGGGCCGTGGCGCAAAGCGTCAGTTGGGGATTACCCGCTGCAGCGCACCATTACCTTGCATTCGCGGGGCACGTTTCATATGCTGCAGCTCAGGAGTTATAAATGCTTAGATCAGACTTCAGCCGAATCTAAGGCTCTTGCAACAGAAGCGTTTCACACGCACACCGGGGCGATCCGTTATCTCCAGGAAAAAGGACGACCTGCAGCCAGACGGGAAGGCTGTACGGCGTCTCCGGAGCACTGGCGGATCGTAGGGAGGTGCAACCGCAGGATAGCGGGGCACGTCCGACAAGCAGGCACGGATTTTCGCGGGGTCCGGGCTTGCCGCAATAATAAGAGAGCGGCCATGGCCACCATCCTCTTGATCGAGCCTCACCCCCTCCTGCGCCTGGGTCTGCGCCACCTGCTGGCCCAAGCACACCTCGACGACGACCTGCTGGACATCGATCCGCTGGCGCCCATCGATTCCGACCTGTGGCTCAACGATGCCGACCTGATGGTCTACGGACTGCCGTCCGACCAGGCCAGCGGCTGGCCCATGCTGGAAGAACTGTGCCAGCGGCTGCAGCCACAACGGGTACTGGTCCTCAGCGAGCACGCGATGCCGGCGCTGCCCGAGGTCGGACTGCCGGAGCCGGTGCGCGGCTGCGTGCCCAAGCATTGCAGCGCCGACGCGCTGGATGCGGCGGTGCGGCTGGTGCTGGCGGGCGGCGAGTGCTTCCCGGCGTCGAGCCAGCCATTGCCCGGCCGGCACGCCGGCACGGACGCCGCTGCGGCACGCCTCGCGCCGGCGGCTGCCGGCGATGTCCCGGTGGTGACGCTGCGCCCCGGCGTGGGCGATACCGGCCACGACAGCGCGGCACCGGTGGCGCAACGCCAGTTCCCCGCCCACGCCACCGGGTACGAAACGCCATCGGCCGGCGCGCACCTGCTCAACATCACCGAGCGCCAGTACGAAGTGCTGGCATTGCTGGCGCGCGGCTATCCGATCAAGACCGTCAGCCGCATGCTGAATATCTCGATCGCCACGGCCAAGACGCACGCCTGCACCCTGTATCAGCGCCTCCATGTGCGCAACAAGGGCGAAGCGGTCTACGTGGCGCTGCAACGGGGGGCCACGCTCAACTGGGCGGGACCGGAGCCGGCTGCAGCGCCGGCGCGCATGCCGGCGCTGCAGCCGGCGCGTATGCCGGCGCCCGTAGGCCAGGCGGCATGAGCGGCTGGCGCGCACGGGCGATGCCGGCCGCGCGCCTCATCCTTCTGCTGCGCGATGCTCCGCCAAAAGCATGAGGCAGGGGTGGCGGTGGCTTGCTACCTTCTGAGGGAAGACATCCGCACCGACCGACGCCGGCGGTTGGCGCTGGTGCGATGCCTTCCCCGCCGGGCCGCCCGCAGGCCCGGCTCCGACCGCGCGGCCGCTGCCCTGGCCGCCCGGGTTGCCGCCGGACCGAGTCCATGCCGACCTACCTGATCGCCAGCAATGAAATGATGAGCCGGGTGCTGGCACGACGCCTGCACGCGCTCGACCTGCCCAAGCCGATCAACTGCCGCACGCCGCAATGGCTGCAAACCTCCGCTCATGCGCCGACCCCGGCTGTACCCGCGCAGACCGCAACGCATAAGCCTCCGACCGTCCCGAGCCAGACGCCTGCGCATGCCGGTGCGCAATTGCCGCACGATCCCGCGGATATCGCCGTGATCGATTGCAGCGGCCTCGATGGCGATCCCCGCGCATGGCTGGACCAGCTGCACACGCGCCTGGCGCCGCGGCGCTGGCTGGTGTTGTCCGATCGCCTCGATCCCGCGCTGATCCTGCATGCCGCGCTGCTCGGCGCCAGCGGCTGCCTTGCCTTGCCCGCGGCGGTGGAGCTGGTGTGCGCGGCCACCGCGCTGGTGTGGGCCGGCGGGCAGTGTTTCCCGCGCATGGCGCTGTCGCTGGGCGCGGGCCGCTCGCCCGCGCCCTCCCTCCTTTGTGCGACCCCTCCTACAACCACCGGATGAGGGCGCAATATTGCTGATGGCCTATGCTTGATTCGCCCGGAGGCAGAAGCTGGCCCTCATGCGCAGGCTGGCCGTCCCGGGAAGAAGGGGGTCGTATGGAGGCCGGACTGGAGTTCCTCGTCGTGCGCGGCTTTGCGGTGCGCGAGGGCCGGGGAAAGTGGGCGTGCTGCTTCGAGATCAGGCTCGCCGCCCATCATGAGGCAGGTTGCGGCGCGGATGGCGCTGCCGGCAGCGACGAGCCGCTGCTGTACCGGGGAGAACTGCACGGGCGCCAGTTCGATTGCGAGCTGGCCGCCGCCGATGCCGCGCGCGCGGCCGGCGAGCGCGAAGCCTTGCTGCGCGTGGAGAGCCTCAAGGCGCTGATCATCGCGCAGCATCGGCACCGCGTGCCGCCGTCACTGGTGAGCTGAACCCAGGCACGCGCAGCGGTTGTGCAGCGGCACCCGGCGCGAGCGCCCGGTGCCGCTGTGCGTTTGTGCGGGCCGAATCGTGCGGCTGCATCGTGCGGCTGCATCGTGCGGCCGCATTGTGCGCGGGCCGCACGCTCTCGCCGTTGCCGCCACCGTCGCGACGATGCCTTCCCGGCCGGGAAAAAAGAAGCCCGCCGACCGGGGGACCATGCGGGCTTTGAAAACGCTGCCCCGGTGATGCAAGGGCAGCGATCCCGATTGAACATATCGAATTGCGCAAAGACTCTCTATCCACCAGACGGCCAATGCGGTCATGCACTCTCAACCTGTCTGCACCCTGAGCGGCGCAGGCCGGTGCCGCGCTGCGCGTGCGTGCGGCGCTGGACCAGGCGGCCGATGCCGCCGCGCGCGGCGCGGTGGTACGCTGCGCCACCAGACCCTGACGCTTACCGCTTGCGCCCGCCCATGAGCCACTGGCATCTCGTTTCCCTGTTCGGTGAATCCGCATACCTGCTGCCTTGCGCCGTGTTCCTGGCGTTGTGGCTGTACTGGCGCGGCGCGCCCGGCAGCGCGCGCCACTGGGCGCTGGCGTTCGCCACGGCCGCGCTGCTGGTGCTGGCATCCAAGCTCGCGTTCATGGGCTGGGGCATCGGCAGTGCGGCGCTGAACTTCACCGGCTTCTCCGGCCACGCGATGATGGCGGCGTCGGTGCTGCCGGTGCTGCTCTACCTGGCGGTGCCGGCCGCGCGGCGGCGCCTGGGCTGGCTGGCGGCGGCCGCGGGCGTGGCGCTGGCGTTGCTGGTGGGGGTGTCGCGGCTGGCGCTGCACGCGCACTCGGTGTCGGAGGTGGCGGGCGGCCTGGGCGTGGGCCTGTGCGTGAGCCTGCCGTTCATTCTGCGGCGCACCACGCCGCACGGACCGCTGGCGATGGTGCTGGCGAGCGTGGTGCTGGCCACCGCGCTGGTGATGCCGATGACCGGCACCGTGGGCGCCTCGCACGGGCTGATCCAGCAGCTTGCCATGCTGCTGTCCGGGCGCGACCGCCCCTTCCAGCGCGGCGAATGGGCCATGCACGGGCGCGCGCCCGCGTACGCCACGATGCACGCCGCAGTGCGCTCCGGGCCCGGCTGAGCACAACCGCACCGACTTCTCCGCCCCGGGGCTGTGTGCGCCCGCCAACAGACACTGGCGGGCCGCTCGGCAACCATCGCTGCATCGAGCATTGCATTCGCGGTGGGCAGCCATGGCATCCAGTTCGACCTTTGCGGCAGAGCGCCACACGGCGCTGCACTTGTTGTACCGGCTGGCCGATGCGGTGCTGGTCGGCGCCTGCGCGGTGATGATCGGCGCGCTGTACTTTCCGGAGGGCATCCGCGGCGCGGCGCCGGTGCACGGCTTTCTTGCCGCGCTGTGTTCGATCGGGGTGCTGGCGGTGTTTCCCGCCTTCGGCATCTATGAATCGTGGCGCGGCCGCAGCCGTGCGGCGCTGGTGCTGCGCCTGCTCGCCGCGTGGGCCACGGTGTTCATCGTCGGGCTGATGACGGCGTTCCTGATGCACCAGATCGCCGCGGTGTCGCGGGTCTGGTCGCTGGGCTGGTTCGGTTCCAGCCTGCTGGCGCTGGCCGGGGTGCGCGCCGTCATGTTCCGCATGCTGGGCAATGTGCGCGAGCAGGGCATCAACGCCAAGCGCGTGGTGATCTTTGGCTACGGGCCGCTTGGGCGCGAGATGTATCTGCGCGTCGACCAGATCCGCGCCGCGGGCTATCGTGTGGTCGGCATCTACCATGAAGAGCCGATCGCGGTGCCCGACGGCGTGGTGTCGCTGCGAACGATGGAGGAGGTCAACCTGTTCGTGCGCAGCCAGGCGGTCAGGGAGATCTGGCTGACGCTGCCGATGGTGGCGTGCCGCGACCTGTACGACGTGGTGCGCCAGTTCCGCAACGAGCTGATCGACATTCGCTGGATCCCCGACGTGATGTCGGTGGAGCTGCTCGGCCACCGCTTCAGCGAGTTCCTCGGCCTGCCCGTGATCGACCTGAACAGCCCGCCGGTGTCGGGCATCACCGGCCTGCTCAAGGCCAGCTTCGACCGCGCCTTCGCGCTGGCCGCGCTGGTCGGGCTGGCGCCGGTGCTGCTGGTGGTGGCGGTGCTGGTGAAGCTGTCGTCGCCCGGGCCGGTGCTGTTCCGGCAGCGGCGGCTGGGCATGGACGGGCGCCCGTTCGATGTCTTCAAGTTCCGCACCATGCGCAAGCACGCCGACGTGGGCGTGACCCAGGCGGTACGCGGCGATGCGCGCGTGACGCGGGTCGGCGCCTTCCTGCGCCGCACCAGCCTGGACGAGCTGCCGCAGTTCTTCAACGTGCTGCGCGGCGAGATGTCGGTGGTGGGCCCGCGTCCCCATGCGATGGAGCACAACGAGCTCTACAAGGAGCTGATCGACCGCTACATGCTGCGGCACCGGGTCAAGCCCGGCATCACCGGCTGGGCCCAGATCAACGGCCTGCGCGGCCAGACCGATACCGTCGAGAAGATGCGCCGGCGTATCGAGTTCGACATCTACTACATCCAGCACTGGTCGTTTCAGCTCGACCTGCAGATCATCCTGCGCACCGCGCTGCACGGCTGGACCGGCGCCAGTGCGTATTGAGGCGCGGCTGCGGCGGTACCCGGGGGGCGCACGGATTGGTGCGCAAACGTACCGAAGCCGCAGCCTGTTAAGCGTGCAATAGGCCGCACGCATAAAACCGGAGGTGATCCATGAAAGCAACCATACGCAGCATCCTGGGCGAAGTTGCCCGGCTCGACGTGCCGCTCGACGAGCTGGCAGACAGCGATGACCTGTATGCCGCCGGCCTGTCGTCGCTGGCCACCGTGCACGTGATGCTCGCGCTCGAGAACGCTTTCGACATCGAGATCCCGGACCATATGCTGACGCGCCAGCTGTTCCGCAGCGTCGATTCGCTGGCCGCCGCGGTCGAGCAGATCCGGCAGCAGCAGGAGGCGGCATGATCCCCCGCCCGGGCCGCCATGTTCCGACCAACACCGCCAGTCCGTTGCTGGCCGATCGTTCCTGAGGGAGATCGCATGGACCTCCATCCCCTGACCGACGGCACCGCCCAGGGCGGCGCCGCGGCCGAGCCGGACCCCGCCACGCGACGCGGCAAGCCGGCGCCGCACGCATCGGGCCCCACCTTCCTCGAGCAGCTGGTGGCCGAGGGCCTGATGATCCCGACCGGCGTGCCTGGCCTGTATGGTCGCAACACCACCTTCGAATCGATCTGCGAAGGCATGAACAACGTCATGACGCACCTGGGGCGCGGCCTGGGCGCGGAAACGCTGCACTTCCCGCCGGCGATGGGCCAGGCGGATTTCGAGACCAGCGGCTACATGAAGAGCTTTCCGCAGCTGGCGGGCACCGTCCACAGCTTCTGCGGCGACGACAAGGGCCATCGCCGCCTGCTGGCGCGGCTGGAAGACAAGAGCGACTGGACCGACCAGCAGCAGCCGACCGGCGTGGTGCTGACCCCGGCGGCGTGCTATCCGGTCTACCCGGTGATCGCGCGGCGCGGCCCGCTGCCCGAGGGCGGCAAGGTGGTCGACGTGATGTCGTACTGCTTTCGCCATGAGTCCTCGCTCGAGCCGACCCGCATGCAGCTGTTCCGCCAGCGCGAGTATGTCTGCCTGGGCACGCCGCAGCGCATCGCGGCGTTCCGCGAGCAGTGGCTCGAGCGCGTGCCCGAGCTGGCGACGGCGCTGCAGCTGCCGGTGGAGATCGACGTCGCCAACGATCCGTTCTTCGGGCGCGGCGGCAAGCTGGTCGCCGAAAGCCAGCGCGAGTTCAGGCTCAAGTTCGAACTGCTGATTCCGATCAACGACGGCGCGCCGCCTTCGGCGTGCATGAGCTTCAACTACCACATGGACCACTTCGGCCATATGTGGGACCTGCGCAGCGCGGACGGCGCCACTGCGCATACGGGCTGTGTCGGCATCGGCGTCGAGCGCATGGCGCTGGCGCTGCTGCGCCACCACGGGCTGGATCCGGCACGCTGGCCCCAGACCGTCCGCGACACGCTGTGGGGGGGGTAAATGTACGGCGACGGCAGGGCCAGGGTTCGCGCAGGCCGCTCCACCTGGCATGGCGGCAATCCGGTCTGGTCCCATGCGAACCAGCAGATCGACCTGTGGGTCGAGCTGCTGCAGGGCTGGGACCTGGAACCCATTGCCGCGCTGCCGTTCACCGTGGCGCAGGATTTCGAGGGCGACCAGTTCACACTGTCGGCCTTCCCCGCCAACGACCTCGAGCGCCTGTACGGCATCGTCACGCACGAGCTGTCGATGTATGACCGGCTCGAGGCGCATGTGGCCACCCAGACCGCGCGCGGCAACGTGGTGCTGCTGGAGGTCGACAGCTACCAGCTGCCGCAGCCGGCCGGCACCTATCGCCGCCAGCATATGCGCTCGTGCATCGGCATCGACGTGCTGGTGCCCGAGGCGGCCGCCGTCGGCTACTTCCATGGCGACGGCTACCACACCGCCAGCGGCGAGGACTATGCCGCAATCTTCCGCCCGGCGACGGTGGGCTACGGCGAGGTGGCGGCGTTTCCGCATGCGTCGGTGGCACGGCGGCGCTTTGCCGCGCTGACCGATGCCGCGCTGATGCGAACTTCGCTGGAACTGCTGCGCCACCACCTGTCGCGCCGTCCGCAGCACAACCCGATCAGCGTGTTCCGCATGGCGTTCCCCGGGCATCTCGAGCACCTGATGGCGCGCGGCGAGCCCAACTTCCAGGTCTATGCGGCCAGCGTGCTGCGCCAGCTGGGCGCCAATTTCGAGCTGCTCGGGCGCTACCTGCGCTGGCTGGTGCTGCACGGGCACTCGCTGCCCGATTGCATCGGCGAGGCCTGCTACACCATGGCCTCCGAAGCCATGGTGATGCAGTTCCGGCTGATGCGCGCGGTGATCAGCCGCAAGTCGGATCCCTGCCAGGACTGCCTGGACCAGCTCGAGCAGGCCTACCAGGGCACGGTGCCGGCGCTGGCCTCACATTTCGGCGCAAGCGTGGCGTGAGCGTGACGCAGGCGCGTGCGGCGCGGCGACGCTCGCCGCACCGCCTCCGCCTGATGCATGAGAGCGGCCCGGCCGCGGCGTCCGGCGCCATCCCTTCGGGCGAGATCTACGCCATCAATGCCGACCGATCCGCCAGCCACGACGCCTCGCGCACATAAGGCGTACAGGCCCCACCGGCCGTCACTGCAGGCCGGTTTCTCCGTTGTCATGACTAGCCTGGCAGCGTGTCGCTGCCGGTCCGGCGTTGACCTGGCGCCGGCATGCCAGCGCCGTGCGACTTGCATTCGCCGCCAGCCGCAAGCGCCACGCCGGCCTGCTACCAACCAACCAAAGGATGAACGAGTACCAACCGTCAGCCTACTGTCGCTTCAGTGCGCCATAGCACTTAATACAGTCACACGACGAGGCAGGCACACAGCGCACCGCAGGGCTTGCGCGTCGGGAAGCAAGGCGGATGGCGGCCGTCGTCAAGTCAGTCAGTCATGCGCAGTGTCAACAAGTCGGTAAGCATCAGTCACGGGTGGAGCGGTACAGCCGGGCTTTGCACCACGCAGCCAGTGCGCGAGCGGCGGCCCAGTGCCGGTCCCGGGTCAACGGGGAGAATCACCATGATCACGCAACGGTCGGACCTGCATGTCAATCATCTGCTCAATGCCCTGCCGCGGCAGGAATGGGAAACGCTGTCGCGCCACTTTGAACTGGTCCGGCTGCGTGCCGGCGAACTGCTGACTGATACCAGCCAGCGCATCGTCCATGTGTATTTCCCGACCACGTCGGTGGTGTCGCTGCTGTCGCTGCTCGAGGACGGCGCCACGGTCGAGTTTGCCGCGGTCGGCAATGAAGGCCTGGTCGGCATTCCGGTGGTGACGGGCGGCGATACCATGCCCAGCCGCGTCGAAGTGCGCAGCCCGGGCTTCGCCTACCGCATTCCCGCGCGCGCGCTGCGTGCCGAGCTGTCCTACCTGCCGACCCTGCAGCGCGTCACGCTGCTGTATGTGCAGGCGGTGCTGACGCAGATCGCGCAGACCGCGGCCTGCAACCGCCACCATTCGCTGAACAAGCAGCTGTGCCGCTGGCTGCTGCTGGCGCGCGACCGCATGAATTCCAACGAGCTGGTGATCACCCAGCAGGTCATCGCCAATATGCTGGGCGTGCGCCGCGAAGGCGTGACCGAAGCCGCCGGGAAGCTGGAAAACCTGGGGCTGATCCACCACAGCCGCGGCCATATCACCATCCTCGATCACTGCGGGCTCGAGAAGCATTCCTGCGAATGCTACAAGCTGGTCAAGCGCGAGTACGACCGCCTGCTGCCCGCGCTGGCCCACGCCTGAAGCGCGACGGGCGCGCGGCACGGCAGGCGCCGTGCGCCCGCGGTGCTGGCAACGTTGGCGGCGCTTGCCGCTGGCGTCAGGCGCAGGCCGGCTGTGCGGGATCGGCGGCGCCGAACGATGACAGCAGGCCGGCGATGACCGTTTCATAAGCGGACTCCATGGTGTCCAGGCATTCGCTGCAGCGGTCCGCGCGGCCGCGCGCCATGGCCCGCGCCAGGCGGAACTGCAGCACCTTGCTTTCCGCGGCGATGCTGTTGGCCGCCCGTGCGACGTGCGCGGGCACATCGTAACCATGCTCGCCGAACCAAGCGAGGCAGTGATGCAGCATCTCGAAATTCGCCCCCAGCTGGCGCGGCAGGTTGAAGCCGTAGAGGTGGAAGTAGGCATCGCCGCGCGCCAGGATCACCGCGACATGCTGGTCGAAGTCGGCGCGCCAGCGCGTGACCGGGTTCTGCGCGGGGCGGCGGCCCAGGTGGCGGCGCATCAGCGCCGCGGCGGCGTCGGCCGCGTGCGCTTCCCGCAGCGGCGCGCGCACGCGCTTGGCGCATTCGGCGTACGGGAACAGGATGTTGCCGTCGCGCAGCTCGGGCGTCAGGCGCAGCAGCCCGCGGTAGTCCTCATCGGCGGCGGTGTGGTAGCCAACGCCGTGATAGTAGGACAGCTGCTGCGCAGCGGGGTCGATCCGGTCGATGGCGACGGACGTCTTCGCGTGCGCCTGGCGGTAGGCGGTGGCGCGCGTGTTGGGCAGGTAGAAGCAGTCCACCTCGACCAGCACGGTATGGCCGCGCCCGACCTGTTCGACCAGGTGGGCCTGCAGCGTGTCGTAGACCGCCATCTCCTGCACCACCGTGCCGTACAGCAGCTCGAGGTCCGCCGGCGGGTACTTGAAGAAGGTGAAATGATCGCCCTCGTAGTCCTGCGTCACGGTGAACGCCAGCGCCGCGCGCGGGTCGAGCCCCCAGCCATACAGCAGCTCGATCCACAGGTCCATGTAGCAATTGCTCTGCTGCCAGATCGCGGCCTCGTCGTGCAGCGAGCGCTGCAGCGGCCTGGCCACGTGGCACGGCAGCTGGCGCGTGTAGTGGTAGCCGCCGCGGTCGGTGGCCGTGGTTGCCCGGATTGCTGCCGTCGTTGCCACCGCCCGCTCCATGTCGTTCCTCCGCAGTGCGCGCATGCCGCCGGGCCGCAAAGGCAGGCGCTGCGCCTGCACGGCCCACTGTATTGCAACGCCGGCGGCCGCGGCTATCGGTGCGTTCTCCAACAAAGCGCGCGCGATCGCAGGCCAGCGCGGCGCGCGTGCGCGCGGCCTGCCGCGGCGGCGCAAGTAGCGTGTGCGGAATCGAACAGATTGCGCCAGGACGCCTGCCTAGACTGGCTGGCATCCCCGTCATGGCGGTCAGGGACCGCTGCCGTGCGTACCCGTTTCTGCGAGACCGTCGCGGTGGTTGCGCAGCGCCGGGCCTCACGCGCAGGAAGCACGGGACGCTTGGAACATCCGACACGCCAGGAGGCATGATGCGAATTCGGACCCGGGAAGAGAACCAGACGCCGCCGCCGGTCAACGGCGAAATCCATGCAGCGCTGCAAGGGCTGGGCGACAGGGCGGTACATGGCGCCGCGCTGCCGGTGGTGCAGCCGGTGATCCTTGCCGGCGGCGCCGGTACGCGCCTGTGGCCGCTGTCGCGCGAGCAGTTCCCCAAGCAGCTGCTGAACCTGATCGCCGAAGACACGCTGCTGGAAGCCACGGCCAACCGCCTCGCCGGCGTGGCCGCGCTCGCGGGCCGCCCCGATGGCATGGAAGCGGCGCAGATCGTGGTCTGCGGTGAAGAGCACCGCTTCATGATCACCGACATGATGAAGCGCGCCGGCAAGCCGGCGCGCGTGCTGTCCGAGCCGTGCGGGCGCAATACCGCGCCGGCGCTGACGGTGGCCGCGCTGCATGCGCTCGCGGCTGCGGGCGAGGGCGGCGATGCGGTGCTGGTGGTGACGCCGGCCGACCACAGCGTGGCCGACGTCGCGTCGTTCCGCGAGGCCATCGCCACCGCGATCCACCATGCGGACCACGGTGCCATCGTCACGCTGGGCGTGAAGCCGGTGGCGCCCGAGACCGGCTTCGGCTACATCCGCGCGGCCGGCGGCGCCGACCAGGGCGCCTTCATGCTGGACCGCTTCGTCGAGAAGCCGCACCTGGAGCTGGCCAAGCACTATGTCGAGTCGGGCGAATTCTGGTGGAACAGCGGCATCTTCGTGGTGCGCGCCTCGGTGTGGCTGCGCGCGGTAGCCGAGCTGCAGCCCGAGATGGCGCGTCAATGCCGCGCCGCCTATGCGGCGAGCGAACACGCCGCCTGCGCCGGCGAGGTGCTGTGCCTGGGCAAGGAAGCGTTCCACGCGTGCCCGTCGGACTCGATCGACTACGCCGTGATGGAGAAGCTCGAGACCCTGCCGGATATCGCCGGCATGCTGGTGCCGCTGGACGCGGGCTGGTCGGATGTGGGCTCGTGGGCGGCGATCTGGGATATCGCGCCCAAGGACGCCAGCGGCAATGCCGGGCGCGGCCGCGTGCTGTTCGACGGCGCGAGCTCGTGCCTGGCGCATTCCGAAGGCCGCCTGATCGCGTGCGTCGGCGTGCAGGACGTGGTGGTGGTCGAAACCGCCGATGCGGTGCTGGTGGTGGACAAGGCCCATGTGCAGGACGTGAAGAACATCGTCCAGCGCATCCGTTCCGAGCATGGCAATGAAGTGGTAAATCATCGCAAGGTGCGCCGGCCGTGGGGCTGCTATGACTCGATCGATCGCGGCGACCGCTTCCAGGTCAAGCGCATCGTGGTCGAGCCCGGCGCCAGCCTGTCGCTGCAGATGCACTACCACCGCGCCGAGCACTGGGTGGTGGTGCGCGGCACCGCGCGCGTGACCTGCGGCGACAACATCAGCATTCTTTCGGAAAACCAGTCGACCTATATCCCCATCGGCACGCTGCACCGGCTCGAGAACCCGGGCAAGACGCCGCTGGAGATCATCGAGGTGCAGTCGGGCGCCTACCTGGGCGAGGACGACATCGTGAGGTTCGAAGACAACTACGGGCGCAAGTAAGGGGTCGGCGGCCAGTGCATGCGCCCGGGCGCCGGCAGGCGCGCGGGCACGCACCGGCTGCTGCGTGATTGGCGTGAGGCAGCGTTTGGCGGGAGAGAAGTCGTGAGCAGAATGTCATTTGCCGGAGCCGTACCGGTACCCGACCAGGTGTCGCCGCGCAGCGGCGCGAACGCGCGCGTGCTGCTGGACCACGCAGGCTGGATCCTTGCCGCCGGGGTCACCGGCGCGGCCCTTGCCTGGCTGGCGTGGCTGTCCACGCCTGACCTGTATCGCGCCAAGTCGCTGGTGCAGGTGCAGACCCGCGACGCCGCCGGGCGCACGGCCACCCCGCAGCTCGACCTGGGCATGCTGAAGAGCCGCGCCGTGGTCGGCCCGGTGGTCGAGCGCCTGCACCTGGACATCGAGATCCAGCCGCTGCGCGCGCCGCTGCTGGGCAGCCTGGTCAACCACTTCGCCGAGCCCGGCAAGCTGCGCGGGCCGTGGCCGGCGGAGCTGGGCTATGCATGGGGCGGAGAGCGCGTGGCGGTGGAGCGCCTGAACGTGCCGGCGCGGCTGCTGAACGTGCCGCTGACGCTGGAGATCCTGCCCGACAACGGCTTCCGGCTGAGCGGGCCGGACGCGCAGGTCGAGGGCCGCGCCGGCCAGGTGGCCGAGGCCGGCGGCATCTCGATGCTGGTGGGGCGGATCGAGGCGCGCCCGGGCACGCGCTTCCTGGTCACGCGGCGCGACCTGACGCTGACCGTCGATGCCGTCACGCGCGAGCTGCGCGTCGACAGCGAATCGAGCGACGCCACCACGCTGCGCATCAGCTGGCAGAACCGCGACCCCGCCACCGCGGCGGCGCTGGTCAACGGCATTGCCGATTCCTATATCAAGGGCCAGGCCGAGCAGCGCCAGGACGACACCGCCGCGACGCTGGCCTTCCTGTCGGGCGAGCTGCCGCGCGTGAAGGCCGAACTCGAGCGCGCCGAGAGCGCGCTGACGCGCTACCGCTCGCGCTCGGGCTCGCTGGCGCCGAGCCAGGACGTGCAGTCGTACCTGAACGGCAGCATGGAATACCAGCGCCAGATCGCGCTGCTGCGGCTGGAGCGCACCAAGCTGCTGCAGCGCTTCACCACCGAAGCCAACGAGGTCCGCACCGTCGACAGCCAGATCCAGCAGCTCACGCGCGAGCGCCAGGAGATGGACGCGCGCATGCAGAACCTGTCGGCGTCCGAGCGTGAATCGGTGGCGTTGACGCGCGACGTCAAGGTCGCCGAAGACATGTACATGACGCTGCGCAACAAGGTCGAGCAGCTGTCGCTGGCGCAGCTCGATCGTACCGGGCAGGTGCGCATCGTCGACAACGCGCTCACCCCCACCGTGCCGGTCGGCATGGGACCGTGGACGCCGGCCGCGGGCGGCGGCGTGCTGGGCATGCTGCTGGCGGCCGGGGCGCTGACGCTGCGCCAGCGCGTGCGCCCCACCGTGGCCAGCGCCAATGACGCCGAGGACAAGCTCGGCATCACCATGCTCGGCGACATTGCCTTCAGCCGCGAACAGGCCGCGCTCGAGCGCATGGTGTCGGCCAAGGCCCTGCTGGGCGTGGCCGCGGGCTACGCCGCGCCGCCGTCGGCGCGCCTGGAGCGGCCGCGGCCGTCGAGCGCGGTGATCGACGTGTCCGCGCTGGAAGACGACGACAGCGCCGAGCGCATGCTGCGGCTGGGCCTGCACGACCAGTTCCTGCTGGCGCGCAACGCGCCGCACTCGCTCGCGGTGGAAGGGCTGCGCAATATCCGCGCCGCGGTGCATTTCGCGCTGCGCAGCGCGCCCGACCATGTCATCGCCGTCACCAGCCCGGCCCCCGGCGCGGGCAAGACCTTTGCATCGGTGAACCTGGCCGTGCTGTTCGCCGAGGCCGGCCAGCGCGTGCTGCTGATCGACGCCGACCTGCGCCGCGGCCGCGTGGCGAGCTGGTTCGACCAGCCCGCCGAATCCGGCCTGGCCGAACTGCTGACCGGGCACGTGCCGCTGTCCGCCGCGGTGCGGCCCACGGTGGTCAACGGCCTGTCGATCCTGCCGGCGGGTTTGCCGCCGCCGAATCCTTCCGAACTGCTGATGCGCCCGGGCATGGCCGAAGCGCTGCGCCAGTGCGCGGCCCGCTTCGACCTGGTGCTGATCGACACGCCGCCGGTGCTGGCGGTGGCCGATGCCAGCCTGGTCGCGAACCTGGCCGGTTCGACCCTGGTGGTGCTGCGTGCCGACACGACGCTGCCCGGCCAGGTCGATGAAACGCTCAAGCGGCTGCAACGGGCCGATGCGCGCCTGCTGGGCGGCGTCCTCAACTGCGTGGTCGCCAAGCGCAGCAACCGGGCTGAGTTCAGCAGCGTCAATCCTTACCTCGGCATGCCGGCGACGGCGCCGATCTCGCGCCGGATCGGACAGGCGCTGCACCGCGAAGAGAAAAAAGAATAAGGGGGCGCGGAAGCAGGCAGCGCAGCCGAGCGTACCCGTTTCTGCGTGCATATGCGGGTCTGGCTCTACCGGCTCGGCGGCTGGCCATCCGCTCGCCAGGAGGCGACATGAGGCGGCTTATGTTTGAAGGCTGTGCCGGCTGGCTGCACGAGGCACAAGGAAAGACCGGGGTGGTGCTGTGCGCCCCGCTGGGCCACGAGGCCATGTGGTCGCACCGGGCATGGCGGCATCTTGCCGACGACCTCGCCGCGGCCGGCATGCCGGCGCTGCGCTTCGACTATCCCTGCACCGGCGACTCCGCCGGCGCCTGCGACGCGCCGCATTTCGTCGGCCGCGCCGCCGCGAGCATCGTCGCCGCGGCCGCGCAGCTGCGCGCGCTTGCCGGCGCCGAGCGCATCGTGCTGTGCGGGCTGCGCGCCGGCGCCAGCCTGGCGGTGCAGGCCGCCGAGGCGATGCGCTCGCACCCGGCATGGCAGGGCGGCGTCGCCGCGCTGGTGCTGCTCGCGCCCGTGGTCAACGGCCGCGCCTACCTGCGCGAGCTGCGCGCACTGCATCTGAACTGGCTCAACAGCGTCGGTCCGACCGAAACCCCGCCGCCGCCGCCGGCTGGTGCGATCGACGTGCTGGCCTTCCGCTTCAGCGCCGACACCGTGCGCGACCTCGAGGCGCTGCGGCTCGACCGCGGCACCAACTGCCCCGCGCCGCGCGTGCTGGTGCTCGACCCGTGGCCGGGCACCGCCTCCGCGGCCGGCGCGCTGGCGCAGTACTACACCGACGGCGGCGCGCAGGTCGATACGGCCGGATTCACCGACTATGCCGACATGATGCAATCGGCAGAGTTTGCCGGGGTGCCGGCGCAGACGTGGCGGCGACTGGTGCAGTGGCTGGCGCCGGTGCCGGTTGCGTCGGCGCCGCGGTCGGCCGCACTGCCGGCAGTACGGCCGACCGCGCGGCGTCACCTGCCCGGCGCTGCCGGTGCGGCGTCGCTGCGCGTGGCGGTTGATGGCGTGGTCGAAGAATCGGTCTGGCTCAACGCGCGGCGCCAGTTCGGCATCCTGTGCATGCCGCCCGACGCGGCCGCCGCGCCGGTCGCGGTGATCTTCCCGAATACCGGCGGCAACCATCATGTCGGCGATGGCCGCATGTTCGTCACGCTGGCGCGCCGGCTGGCAAGGCAGGGCGTGGCGTCGCTGCGGCTGGACGTATCCGCGCTCGGCGACAGCCCGCGCGCGCCACGCAGCATGAGCATTCCAAAGATCTACTCGCCCGGCCCGCGCGCGGACGTAAGCGCCGCGGTCGACTGGATGCGCGCGCGCGGCTTCCGCTGCATCGTGCTGGCGGGGGTGTGCTCCGGCGCGTTCCTGAGCCTGCACGCCGCGCTGGCCAACGCCGGCGTGAACGGCCTGGTGCTGGCCAACCTGGTGAAATTCCGCTGGGACCGCGCCGACGACCGGAACGCGGGCAGGGGCGCGCGCTCGTGGCAGGGCTGGCTCTCCGCCGCGCGCCGCGGCGGCAACTGGCAGCGGGTGTTGCAGGGGCAGGTACGGATCGCCCCGCTCGCCGCGGCCATGGCGCGCCATGCATACCGGCACGCCACCGAGCGCGTGGCATTCCGCCTGACGCGGCTGCGCGGCGGCGAAGACCTGGCCTCAGCCACGGCTTACGCACGGGCCGCGATGCGCAGCCTGAACGAGCGCGGGGTGCGGACAGACATGCTGTACGGGTCGGAGGACATGGGGCTCGATGAGGCCCAGCTGCGCTTTGGCAGAGACCTGGAAGCGCTGGCGGCGTTCACGCATATCACCGTGCATCGGCACGGGTGTATGGATCATGCGTTGTTTCTGGCGGGGGGGAGGCAGGTTTTTTGTGACCAGGTGGTGAGGCATGTGGCGGGGACGCTGGCGGCGATGGAGGCGGTGGGGGAGGGGTTGCCGCGGGCTGCGGTTAAGGTGTGTTGAGGTTTATTCGGTGTGGGCGCTGTTGGTGACATGCTGTCGGCTTTTGAACCGCGTGGTTCCGCCCTGCTGGGCGGGTCACTTTTTGGCCGAGCGCCAAAAAGTAACCAAAAAACGCGTCGCCTAAGCGGCTGGCAATCAATTCCGCGGCGTTGGTGGTTCGGGCGGTGGTGATTTCCGTTTGGCGTGGGTGCCCGTTCGAGCCTGCTAACGCTATGTGAGTCAGGGGCGGTGCCTGCGATCACCCACTTTTGAACGATCCCAACAGGGTGTAGGCAGCCTGCTGCTGGCGATATCGCGGGGACGCCTGCGGCTGCTTCGCAGGCAGTATCGCAGGTCAAGGACCCGCGCGCGGAAGAGGGGGAAAGCAAGCGGGAGGCGAGAACCCTTTGGGCTCGTCCGCGAGGGCCTGTCAGAAATTTTGTGTTTAGGGCATAACATGTCGCCAAGGAGCATGTCATGCCAAGTAGAAACAAGACGAGCCAGGCCGCCGATCGTGAGCTGCCGACCATTCCCGAGGATCTGATCGCCCATTTCGTAAAGGGTCCGATGACTGCCGAGGCCGTGCAGGACGCCTCAATGGCATTCAAGAAGGCCCTGATCGAGCGGGCGTTGGGCGCCGAGCTCGGCCATCATCTGGGTTACCCGGCTGGCGCTGAGCGACCAGCCGGCACAGCCAATCAACGCAATGGAAAGAGCGCTAAGACGGTTTTGACCGAGGACGGGCCGCTGCGAGTGGACATACCGCGCGACCGCGACGGCAGCTTCGATCCGATCCTGATTCCCAAGCACGAGCGGCGCTTCACCGGGTTCGACGACAAGATCGTGGCCATGTACGCCCGCGGCATGACCGTGCGCGAGATCCAGGCTTTTCTGGGCGAGCAGTACGGCACCGAGGTGTCGCCAGAATTCATCAGTTCGGTCACCGATGCGGTCATGGACGAAGTCACCACCTGGCAAGCCCGCCCGCTGGAGGCGATGTACCCGGTGGTGTTCTTCGACGCGCTGCGGGTCAAGATGCGCGAGGACGGCGTGGTACGCAACAAGGCCGTCTATCTGGCCTTGGGCGTGCTGCCCGACGGGACGCGCGACATCCTGGGCCTGTGGATCGAGAGCACCGAAGGCGCCAAGTTCTGGATGAGGGTGTTCAACGACCTGAAGACCCGTGGCACGCAGGACATCCTGATTGCAGTGACCGACGGGCTCAAGGGCATGGAACAGGCCCTGAATGCGGTGTTCCCGGCCACGACGCTACAGACCTGCATCGTGCATCTGATCCGAAACAGCTTGAGCTACGCCGGTTGGAAAGAGCGCCGGGCCGTGGCTGCGGCGCTTAAGCCCGTGTACACCGCGCCCACTGTTGAGGCGGCGCTGGCCGAATTGGCGGCATTCGAGCAGAGCGAATGGGCTAAGAAGTACCCCCCGATCGCCGCGTCCTGGCGTCGCGCCTGGGATCAGGTGATCCCGTTCTTTACGTTTCCGCCGGCGATCCGCAAGATCATCTACACGACGAACGCGATCGAGAGCATCAACGCGCAACTACGTAAGATCATCAAGACGCGGGGGCACTTCCCCAGTGACGAGGCGGCAACGAAGCTGCTATGGCTGGCCCTGCGCAACATCACCGGCAAGTGGGGCAGCTCAACGCATGACTGGAAAGCTGCCATGAACCAGTTCGCGATTCTCTATGAGGAACGCTTTACCCACCCGCATCACTGAGATAATGCTGGCTCACCGGTTACGTCGACGGTGAGCCTTTAACTGCCCTGAACACAAAAACGCTGACAGGCCCGTCCGCGATTGCGCGTGCGAGCGCAGCGACGCACTCCGTGCCAGAGCAGCAGACCTGAGATAGGGCGTGCGCGTAGCGCAGCCGAAGGCGTCCCACCAATGACGCCGTTAGCAGGCGGCCACCGACCTAAAGTCGGGTTCGTCCATCCGACCCCGAACGCCAGGCACCTCCAGGTAGCGTCAGCAGGGTGGAACCACCAACCACAGGGCCGCAAGTCACCACCGCTGGAACCACCAATGCCGCCTTAGCCAGCCGCTTAGGCGACGCGTTTTTTGGTTACTTTTTGGGGCTCGGCCAAAAAGTGACCCGCCCAGCAGGGCGGAACCACGCGGTTCAAAGGCCGACAGCATGTCACCAACAGCGCCCAACTCAAAAGAGAGCGGCAAAACGACCGCACCTCAAGCCCTCTTAGAACTAGCCCCCCCATACTGATTCATATACCGATACTTCCCAAAGTGATAATGCGCCCGATACCACCGCCCCTCCACCTTCAGGCCATTGAAAATCACCCCCTTGATATCACTCCCCGCCTGCACGATCGCGCGCCGCGTGGCCTTGAGTTCTGATGCCGTGCTGGCATCGGCGCGCGCCACCAGGAACACCGCCCCGGCCTTGGTCGCCAGCACGCCGGCGTCGGATGTGGCCAGCACCGGCGGGGTGTCGAGCAGCACCACGTCGTAGCGGTTCCTGAGCGTGGCCAGCAGCGTATCCATGCCGCGCGTCTGCAGCAGGTCGGCGGCCAGCGGCGGTTCCGAGCCGGTGGCGATGAAGTCGAGTCCCGGCACCACGTCGCGCTGCAGTACCTGCTCCAGCGGCGTGCCGGTCAGCAGCTCGGTCAGCCCCGGCACGCGCGGCTTGCCGAAATGGTGGTTGAGCCCGCCGCGGCGCAGGTCGGCGTCGACCAGCACCACGCGGCGCCCGGCGGTGGCCAGCACCGTGGCGAAGTTGGCCGAGATAAAGGACTTGCCCACTTCCGGCGCTGGCCCTGTGATCACCACCACGTTGTTGCTGTCGCTGTTGAGCAGCGCAAACTGCAGCGAGGTGCGGAAGCTGCGCAGGCTTTCCACCGCCGGGTCGTCCGGCATGCGCCTGGCGAGCAGCTTGTCGATGTCGGGCCCGCCGCGCAGGCGCGACTGCGCTGCGCTGTAGGGCACCGTCGCGTACACCGTCATGCCGGTCTCGCGCTCGATCTCGTCCGCATCGGCGACGCCGCCGTCGAACAGCCGGCGCAGCACCACCACCGCCGTGCCGGCCAAAAGGCCCAGCAGCACCGAGGCCGCGGCGATCAGCTTGCGGTTGGGCTTGACCGGGCGGATCGGCACCTCGGCCGGGTCCACCAGCCGCGCCGTGCCGATCTTGCTGGCCTTGACCAGCCTGAGCTGCTGCACGTCGTTCAGCAGCGACTGGTACATCTCGGTGCTGACCCGGACGTCGCGCATCAGCCGCAGCACGTTCTGCTCGATATCCGGCAGCCGCTGGATCTTGCCGCCGACGGTGCCGATCTCGGCGTTCACGTCGGCGATCTGCTTGTCCATGATCTCGATCGCCGGATGGTTGGGGGTGAAGCGCGCAATCAGTTCCTGGCGCCGCTGGCGCAGGTCCGCCAGCTTGGTCTGGGCGGCCACGGACTGCGCCAGCACCAGCCGCGATTCTTCGTTCAGGTCGATGGTGCCGCGCTGGTTGCGCATGGCGTTGTAGCGCGACTCGGCGCTTTCCAGCTGCTGCTTGAGCTGCGGCAGCTGCGCTTCCAGGAAGGCCAGCGACTTCTCGGCCTCGGCGGCCTTGCGGCGCAGGTTCTGCTCGACATACTCGTTGCCGATCTCGTTCAGGATGGCGGCGGTCTTCTCTGCCGAAGTGCCCTCCAGCGCCACGCCGATCACGCCGCTCTGCTTGCCGCGCTCGGTGATCATCAGCTGGCTCTGCAGGTCGGCAATGGCCACCGCGCGCGGCACGCGCGAGACATGGAACACCGCACCGGGACGGCCTTCGAGCTGGCTTACCTCGATCGTGACCTTGCCGCTGCGGGTCGCCACCGTCAGCGGCACGCCGACGCTGCCTTCGGCCACGGCATCGTCGCTGGCGAAGGCCAGCCGGTACTTGTCGTTGCCCATTGCGGTCACGGTGATCAGCCGGCGCTCCATTGCCGGCGGCACTTCCAGGCGCGATACCGCGATCGCTTCGCTGCCCCATGCATAGCCGCCCTTGCCGAACAGGCCCGGCTGCGACAGCTCGCGGTTGAAGCCCGCTACGGCCGCGCCGATCACCGGGAAGTAGTACGGCGATGCGGATATGTCGAGCTGCAACGCGTCGACCGCCTTGCCCACCACCATGCGCGAGCGCAGCAGCTCGATCTCGGTCGAAGGGGCGGGCCTGGCGTCGTAGACCGGTGACACGGTCGCGGTAGGCTTGTTGTTGTTGTTGACGTTGCCGCTGTTCTGGTCCTCTACCTGCACCAGGATGTCGGCGCGGTAGACCGGCTTGGACAGCAACGCGAACAGCAGCCCGACTGCCATTACCGCCGCGGCGACCGCGAGGAAGGTCCAGCGGTAGCGGATCAGCACGTCGACATACGAAGTCAGGTCGGACGACGGCTCCTCGCCTTCCGCAGCCTGGGCCTCGTAGTCACGCAGGTTCTTGATGTTGCTCATGTTGCCTCCCCGTAGCGGGTTGCCTGTGCTTCGGATTGAATCTGTGCCGTCCATGCCTGCACGCCCTCGCGGATCAGCCCCAGCACGATCAGGAACATCGCCTGCGAGCCGCCGTAGGGATCAGGAATATCCGCCTGCGCGGCCTCGCACAGGCGGAAGGTCTTGCCGCGCGCGCGCGGGAAGCGCTGCTCCAGCCATTCGCGCTGCTCGCTGTCCATCACCAGCACCAGGTCGGCGTCGTCGACCATGTCGTCGTCAAGCTCGCGCGCGCGGTGCGCGGCCAGGTCGAGGCCGTCCTTGGCCAGCAGCCGGATCACGCGCGGATCGGCACCGGCGCCGACCGGCGGCGCGAGCCCGGCCGAGCTGATGTGGCAGTCGGGCAGGGCCTGGCGCAGCAGGTCGGCGGCCATCGGACTGCGGCAGCGGTTGCCCAGGCACACCACCAGGATCGAGCGGATCATTGCGGCTTCATCGGGGATCACGAGCGGCGCCTGCAGCATGGTTCAGGGCCGCGTAGTGAGGCTGTTGACGCCCACGATCGGGCTGACCAGCAGGCTCATGACACGGCTCCACCGCACCACCTCGCGCGCATCGACGTAGACCACGTCCTTGGGCTCCAGCTCGAAGCCCTCGGCGATCGCCAGCGCCACCGGCGAGGTGCCGTCGAGGTGGTAGACCTTGGGCGCATCGTTGGCGGTCTTGCGGATCACGTAGATCTGCTCGGCATTGGCCGAGTTGGGATTCACGCCGCCGGCATCGCCCAGCGCCTCGTTCAGCGTCATGCGCCCGTTGCGCATCAGCAGCGAGGTTGGCCGCACCACTTCGCCGGTGACGAAGACCTTGCTGTCCTCGCGCTGCTCCACCCGCACGATGTCGCCCGAGCGCAGCAGGATGCGCGACGGATCGACGCCCTTGGCCAGCATCGCCGGGATATTCACGTACCAGCTGCGCTCGCCGCGGGTCACGCGCACGCGGCTGTTGTCGCCGGTGTTGTTGAGCACGCCGCCGGCGCGGTTGAGCGCCTCGACCAGCGTCATCGGCGCGTCGTCGATGGCGAGCATGCCGGGCGTGCGCACCTCGCCGTCGACATAGACGCGCTGGCTGCGAAAGCCCAGCACGCGCACCGTCATCTGCGGATTGCGCACCACGCGCGAGAGCACGCGCGCCATTTCATCGCGGACCTGGTTGGCGGTCTTGCCGGAGACCTTCATCACGCCGGCATACGGGAACTGGATGTCGCCATTGGGACTGACCACATAGCCCGGCATGTTGGAGCCGCCGGTGGAAGCCGGCACCTCGAAGCCCGCGCCGATGCTGTAGGTCTGCGTCGGGAACACCAGTTCGGGGTGGTCCCACACCACCACCGAGATGATGTCGCCGGGGCCGATCACATAGGGCTTGGGCGTGGCGAACAGCTCTTCGACGCGGTCGTTGGTGGGCTTGCTCTTGGCGCGCAGCTCGCGCACCAGGTCCATGGTGATCGGCGTGATGTCCGGCTTGGCGTCCGGGCCGACCGCATCGACGTTCGCGCTGGGGCTGAAGTGCATCCCGGGCGATGCGGCGCAGCCCCCCAGCAGCAGGGCGGCGCCGAGCACGGCGCACAGGCCCGGCAGCGAGCGCTGGCGCGAGCGGCGGGTGCGATCGATAGGGCAAGCGGTGCGGCATTGACTGGTTTCCACGACATTGCTCCTGCGTATTAGGCTGGGTCCGCGCTTGGACGGCAGGCCCCCGATGCTCCCAGCCTAGGGCGGCGGGTAGCGTGAATCGGTGCGCTCTCGCACACTGACGCGGGCGCCCTGGGTGGCCTGGCGCGCACTGGTCGAATGCGCCGCGGCCATGCGGTCCGGTGCCTCGCTCATGGCTGCGGACGGCGCTGGCCGATGGGCCGCGCGGGCGTGCCGCCATATACCGTCCAGGCCTCGCGCAGCGGCTTGGTGACGACCGTGCGCGGCGCGATCACCACGCCTTCGGGCAAGGTCACGCCCGGCGAGATGAACGCTTCGGCGCATACCCACACATGGCGCTCCAGCGTGATCGGCGACGCGATCAGCTGGAAGGTTTCGCTGTTGTAATCGTGCGAGCCCGTGCACAAGTGCGAGCCTTGTGACACGATGGCGTAGTCGCCCAGCGTGATCGGACTGATGTTGTAGAGGGTCACGCCGTCGGCGACGGCGGTGTGCTCGCCCATCACCAGGTTCCACGGCGCCCAGATCCGTGCCGCGGGATAGACCCGCGCATCGCGGCCGAGGCGCGCGCCGAACAGCCGCAGCAGTGCGGCGCGCCAGGCATGCATCGGGCGCAGGCTGGGGCGGAACAGCCACAGCCATACCCAGTTCCATAGCTGCCGGCGCACACGGTTGGACAGCGAAAACGACGGGCCGGAGGTGCGGTGGGTGTGCTGGATGATCATACGGAGCGTTTGCGGGACGGCGGACATTGCGGCGATGCTCGCGCGAAGCCGCCCCGCGCATCGGTGCGCCGCGCCACAGAAACCGGGCAACAGACCGTCGGGCTTGCCGTTGCCGCCATCACGCTCCACACAGGTGCGCCAGCGCACGGAACGGCACCCGCTGCTGGCGCATGCTGCAGGCAGGACACCGCGGGCACAGGCCTGCTTGCTCGCGGTGCGACCGGAGCCATGACGCGATGATGCAACCCTCGCAGCTGCGCGAGACGCCTGCGCCGCTGCCCAGCATCCTGATCTACAGCGCCCCCTTCCATCCATTGATCGGCGGCATGGAGCGCTTCGCCGAGGAACTGGCGACCGGGCTGGCGGACCTGGGCTATCCGGTCGAAGTGGCCACGCGCACGCCGGCCGCGCCGGGCGACGCCACCCACTTCCCGTTCGCCGTGACGCGGGTCAGCGGCAAGCTGCAGCTGGCGCGCGCCCTGCTGCGCCACCGGCGCGTGCTGTTCGTGGGCCTGACTTTTTACGACGTGATGCTGGCCAGCGCGCTGCGCCGGCGCATCGTGCTGACGCACCACGGCCCCTACGTGGTCCACGGCCACTCGCGCGGCACCTGGACCGGCGCGATCAAGCGCTGGCTGTCGCGCTTCTACGACGGCATCTGCGTCAGCCACTACCTGGCCAGCTGGCTGCCGGGCCAGCCGCTGGTGATCCACAACGGCTACCGCGACGAACTGTTCGCGGCGGCGCCGCCCCCGGAGGCCCGGCCGCCGGGAAGCTTCATCTTCGTCGGGCGGCTGGTGTCCGAAAAAGGCGTGGATGTGCTGGTGCGCAGCTTCGCGCGCCTGCACGCGCGCCAGCCGCATGCGCGCCTCACCATCGTCGGCGACGGGCCCGAGCGCGAGGCGCTGGCGCGGCTGGCCGACGGGCTTGGCTGCGCGGGCGCGGTGCACTTTACCGGCTGCCAGTGCGCCGCCGGCGTGGCCGCACTGCTGGGCCGGCATCGATGCCTGGTGGCGCCGTCGCTGGGCTATGAGTCGTTCGGCATCGTCGCGCTGGAAGGGCTGGCGGCGGGCTGCGAAGTGATCGTCAGCCAGCGCGGCGGCCTGCCCGAAGCGGTCGGCGACTTCGGCTGGGTGGTCGAGCCGGCGCCCGAGCCGCTGCACGCGGCCATGGCCGCGGTGCTGGCCGGCGCGTCGCGCCGGGATGAAGCCGGCACGCGCCAGTTCCTGCGCGAGCATGAACGCAAGGCGGTGGCGCAGCGCTATGCCGAGGCCATCGCGCGCTTCACCCAGCATCCCAGCGAGCCGCGCGAGCCGGTACCGTTCAACACCGAGCAGCAGGGTTCAGAGGCTGGCCGCTAGGCTTCGCGCCAGCGGTCCTCGTGCGCGGTCAGGCATTTGCGCAGGAAGCCCAATATGCCGGTGCCGCAATAAACGCTGATGCGGGGCAGGCCGAACGGGTCGTCGCTGGCGCGGGCCAGCCCGCGCGCGGTGATGGTGGCGTTGGCGTAGCCCGCCTCGCGCACCATGTCCCGATGCGCGGCGTCCTGGCTGCCATAGGGATAGCAGAACGCCGTCACCGGCACGCCCAGCCACTGCTCCAGCTCGTCCTTGGACGCGGCGATCTGCCGGCGCGCCTCGTGCGGCGCCATGCGGCGCAGGTCGACATGGTCCAGCGTATGCGAGCCGACCTCATGCCCGCGCTGGTGCCAGGCGCGCATCTGCGCCACGCTCATCAGCGCCGCGGGGCGGATGCCAAGATCCCGGTCCCACACGTTGCTGCCCGACAGCTGGCGCGAGACAAAGTAATTGGTGGCGGTGAAGCCGAGCGCATCCAGCGCGGGCATGGCGTGCTCGAACACGTTGCGGAAGCCGTCGTCGAAGGTGATGCCGAACACCTTGCCGCTGCGCTCGCCGTGCAGGTAGGGCATCAGGTCGCGCATGCTCAGGCCGCGATAGCCCAGCCGGTGCATCAGCCGCATCTGGCGGCGAAAGCGCGCGGGCGGCACCCACAGCCCGCGCCCGGGCGAGCGGCGTGGCGGCGGCGCGTCGATCTGGTGGTACATCAGGATCGGAATCGGCATGGCAGGGACCGGGTGCGCGCCATGCGGATGGCGCCAGTGCAGACCATTCTGGTGCGCTGCGGGGGCCGGCTCGGTGCGCTGGTCCACATTGGCCTGGCAGCGCCGCTACGGCGCCGCGACGGACCCGCGCGGGTGTGTGGCAGCGAACAGAGGCCGCAGGCGCGCTGGCTCATGCTGCGGGCACGAGGACGTATGGCCCCGCTTGCCATTGGCGCCAGCCGGGGAACCAGTGCCAGGCACCCAGCGGGCACGACGCGCGGATTCCGGAGATCGCCCTGCACCATGAGATTGCTGCACGTCATACCCTCCATCGACCCCGCCGGAGGCGGGCCCATCGAAGGCATCCGCCAATTGCGCCAGCCGCTGCGCGAACGCGGCGCCGAGGTCGACGTCTGCTGCGGCGATGCCCCGGACGCACCGTTCGTGCGCGCCAGCGAGATGAACGTGGTCGCACTGGGCCCCGCCTCGAGCAAATACGGCTTCAACCCCAGGATGCTGGCGTGGCTGCGCGCCCATGCGGCCGACTACGACGCAGTGCTGGTCGAAGGCCTGTGGCAGTTCCACGCGCTTGCCACCTGCCTTGCGCTGCGCGGCAGCGAGGTACCGTACTTCGTCTACACCCACGGCATGCTCGATCCGTGGTTCCGCGAGCGCTATCCGCTCAAGCACCTCAAGAAGAGCCTGTACTGGCTGCTGGGCGAGTACTGGGTGCTGCGCGGCGCGCGCGCGGTGCTGTTCACCTGCGAGGAAGAGCAGCGGCGTTCGCGCAACGCGTTCTGGCCCTATCGTTGCCGCGAGCTGGTGGCCGGGTACGGCACCGCGCAGCCACCCACCGCGGCCGAGCCGTTGCGCGAGGCGTTCTTCGCTGCGTTTCCGGCGCTGCGCGGCAAGCGCATCGTGCTGTTTCTCGGCCGGATCCACGAAAAGAAGGGCTGCGACCTGCTGGTCGAAGCCTTTGCCGGCGTGGCCGGTGCCGACCCGCGGCTGCAGCTGGTGCTGGCGGGGCCAGTGGAGGCGGCGCTGCGCGAGCGGCTGGTGCGCCAGGCCGAACGCCTGGGGCTGGCGCAGCGGCTCAGCTGGACCGGCATGCTGTCGGGCGACCTGAAGTGGGGCGCTTATCACGCGGCCGAAGTCTTCACGCTGCCGTCGCACCAGGAGAACTTTGGCGTGGCCGTGGCCGAGGCGCTGGGCTGCGGCGTGCCGGTGCTGATTTCAGATAAGGTCAACATCTGGCGTGAAATCGTTGCCGATGGGGCCGGGCTGGCCGGCGCCGATACCGCCGAGGGCACTGGCGCGTGCCTGCGCCAGTGGCTGCAGGCCGATCCCATTGCGCAGGCGCGCATGCGGGTGCAGGCGCAGGCTTGCTTCCAGCGCCGCTTCGAGGTGCGCCAGAGCGCGCAGCGGCTGCTCGACATCCTGGGCGAGCGGCCGGTGCCGGCGCCCGCCGCCGATGCAGCTGCCCGCAGCGCCACGCGGGGCGGCACCCCATGAAAGCGCTGCGCATCTTCGTCTTCGCGGTGCTGTCGCAGGGGCTCGGCGCCATCACCGGCCTGCTGCTGGCGCACTGGCTCAGCGTCGGCGACTACGCGATCTATACCGTCACCGGCGCCATCGTCGGCGCCATGTCGATCATCACCAAGGGCGGCATCCATTTCGGGCTGAATGCCATCCTCGGGCGCACCTGGCCCGACCGCGAGCGCGCGGCGCAGGCCACGCGCGCCGCGCTGGCGCAGCGCAAGCGCATCTCGGCGTTCCTGCTGCCGCCGCTGCTGATCGTCGCCGGCGTGCTGATGTACCGCAACCATGCCTCGCTGGCGTTGATTGCCGCGTTGCTGCTGACGCTGCTGACGATGTGGTATTTCGACATGCAGTCGCGCGTGGTGGACCAGGTGCTGCTGTTCGCCAACCGCGCGCCGGCGCTGCAGGCGCTCGATGCCAGCCTGTCGGGCGCGCGGCTGCTGCTGTCATGGGGCGTCTACGTGCTGGGGCTGCAGAGCGCGCTGGCCGCCAGCCTGGTCAATACGCTCTTCGCCGGCTTGCGCGTGCCGTTCGTGCGCCGCTGGCTGCGCCGCGAATTGCCGGCGCAGGCGGGCGAGCCGGTGCCCGAGGACCAGCGTTCGATCCGCGCCATCACGCGCCGCCAGATTCCGATGGACGCGTTCTACTGCCTGCAGTCGCAGTTCGCCTTCGGCATCGTTGCGTTCTACGGCGCGGTCAGCCAGACCGCGGCGATCGGCGCGCTGTCGCGCATCGGCCAGCTGCTGGTGCCGGTCAGCATCGTGGTGGGCGCGTATGTCGTGCCGCGCTTCGCGCAGGCGCGCGAGCACGTGCTGCGCCAGTACCTGGGCTGGCTGCTGCTGGGTTCGCTGCCGGCCGGCACGCTGGTGCTGCTGGCCTGGTTGTGGCCCGAGCTGCTGCTGCGCCTGGTTGGCTCCAACTACGCCGGACTGACCTCGGAGCTGCTGATCGCCTGCCTGGGCGCCGGCGCCTACAGCATTGCCGGCGTCGCCTGGGAACTGCTGGCCAACCGCGGCCTGAACCACTTCAACTACATGCAGGTGCCGGTGGTGATCGCCTGGTGCCTGGTCGCGCCCCACCTGCTCGACCTGACCACGCTGCGCGGCGTGCTGTGGTTCGAGGCCGGCCTGGCTTCGGGGCTTGGCGCCGCGGTGCTGTGCGAACTGGCGGGCGCGATCCGCGCCGGGCGGCTGCTGCCGCCGCCGGTGCTGAGTGTCGACGGGGGGCGCCCATGAAGGTCCTGGTCACCCACCCCGGCCTGCAGCATTCGCACCAGATGGCGCAGGCGCTGCACGAGCAGGGATTGCTGTGCCAGTACTGGTCGGGCGTGCCGGTGCGCGGGCCGGGCGAGCCGGTGCCGTGGTGGCTGCCGCCGGCGCTTGCCGCCAAGGTTCGCGAGGTCGGCATCCCGCGGGCCCTGCGCCGCCATCCGCTGTGCTTCCCGGCCATGCTCAAGGTGGGGCTGCATCGCCGCGTCGGGCTCAACCGCTATCTGCGCATGTCGCAGTCGGCCTATGCGCACCGCGTGTTCCACCTGTTCGATGCCTGGGCGGCGCGGCGCGTCGAGGCGCTGCGCCCCGACGTGGTGGTGGCCTACGAGAACTCGGCGATGCAGACCTTCGAGGCGGCGCGCCGCATCGGCGCGCGCTGCGTGCTCGACGCGCCCGCGGTGCATCGCGCCACGGCCGCGGCCCTGCTGGGGCTGCAGCCCGACCCCTACCTGGCCTGCATCGACGCGCGCAAGGACCGCGAGGTCGAACTGGCAGACCTGGTCATCACCTGCTCCGAATTCGCCGCGCAGACCTATGCGCAGGCCGGCGTGCCGGAGGCCAAGCTCAGGCCGATCCTGCTCGGCGCCAGCCTGCCCGGCGACGTGCAGCGCCGGCGCACGCGCGCCGGCACGCGCTTCCTGTATGCCGGCGGGCTGACCACGCTCAAGGCGGTCGACCTGCTGCAGCAGGCCTTTGCCATGGTGCGCGCACGCGTGCCCGAGGCCGAGCTCGCGGTGGCAGGCGGCGGTGCCGAGCCGGCGCTGGCCGCGGCGCTGGCGTCGACACCCGGGGTCACGCTGCTGGGCGCGCTGCCGCAGCCGGCGCTGTACCAGCAGCTGGCCGACGCCGATTGCCTGGTGCTGCCGTCGCGCTTCGACTCGTTCGGCATGGTGGTGGCCGAGGCGCTTGCCTGCGGCACGCCGGCGCTAGTGTCGGAGCGGGTCGGGGCCAAGGAGATCCTGCAGGAATTCCCGCGCGCGGGCTGGGTCGTCCAGGTCAGCGCGCAATCCTTGTATGACCGCATGCTGGAGCTTGCCACGGTACGCGCCAGCCTGGACGAGGCGCGCCCGTACGCGAGCCTGGCCGGGGAGAAGTACACCTGGGCCAGGTATCGCCGCGCCGCGGTCGCAACCATCGCGACGCTATGCTGAGCCACTCCGCCGCACCCCTGGCGCCGCCGGCGCGCGCGCGCATCCGCCGGCAGGCGCGCACCACCTTCGGCACCGTGTTCCTGCTGGTATTCCTGGTGGCCGTGCTGGAAGGCGCGGCGCGCAAGTGGGTGGCGGGCTCGCTGAGCCTGCCGCTGGTGCTGCTGCGCGACCTGCTGGCGGTCTATGGCATCTACTACGCGATGCGCTATGGCGGCTTCACGCCAGCGCGGCCGGCGATGCGGCTGCTGCTGCTGTGGAGCGCGGTGGTGCTGGCATGGGGGCTGGTGCAGACCATCGCCGGCGACGGCACCCTCGCCATCTTGCTAGTCGGGCTGCGCTTCTGGCTGCTCTATGTGTGGTTCGGCGTGGCCGCGGCGCTGCTGCTCGAGCCCGAGGACGTTGCCGCGATCTGCAAGACCACGCTGGTGCTGATGGTGCTGATGGCGCCGCTGGTGGTGCTGCAGCACTTCCTGCCGCCCGGCAGCTTCCTGAACCGGCAGGTCGACGGCGACGAGGACCGGGTCTTCATGATGGTCGGCGACATCGTGCGCACCACCGGCACGTTCTCGTTCACGCTGGGCTACACCACCTTCCTGGCGATCACCATGCCGATCGCGCTGCAATACGTGCTCGGCGGCGAGGGCAAGCGGCACTGGCTGTATGCGCTGGTGGTGCTGGGCAGCCTGCTGGTGAGCGTGCTGGTGAGCGGTTCGCGCGCCACCGTGCTGCTGCTGCCGGGCCTGTTCGCGGTGGCGGCGCTGTGTACGCTGATGTTCGGGCGCACCGTGGCCAGGCGCCGCGTGCTGGTCTGGGTCGGCGTGGCGGTGCTGATCGGGGCGGTGGCCATGGTGGTATTCAGCGCGTCGGTCGAAAGCACGGTGCAGCGCTTCCACGACGCCGCCGAAGACGAAGACTTCGGCGACCGCGTCGGCACCATGTTCCTGGGCGAGAGCGAGGCTTACGCCAAGCCCACGCTGCTGGGCGCGGGGCTCGGGCGCGGCAGCAACCTGGCCAGCTATCTCGAGCGCGGCGAAATCACCTTCATGCTGTCCGAGACCGAGACCGGGCGCACCATCGAAGAGGCCGGCCTGCTGGGCTACCTGTACGTGGCGCTGAAGTTCGCCGTGTGCGTGGCCGGCATGTGGCTTGCCATCGGCGCGGCGCGCCGCACCGGCAGCTGCTTTGCCATCCTGCTGTGGCTGGTGAGCACGCTGTGCCTGCTGACGTGGTCGCTGATCGGGCAGCTGACCGCCAACGTGCTGGGCTTTCTCTTTGTCGGCTTCACCATGGCGGTCACGCGGCTGGAGCGGCAGGGGCGGCTGAGCGGCGCGAACCAGCGCGCGCGGTCGCGGCGACGACACGCGCGCTAGCGGCCGGCTGCGGTCCACGCACCCTCTGGCAACCACATCGGGCAACCACATCGGGCAACCGCATCGGGCAACCGCATCGGGCAACCACACCGGACATCCACATCGATCCGCGAAGAAAGGCAATATGAGGCTTATCCTGTTCGGTCATCCCGCCTTTTTCGGCAGCCACAGCATGGACCGCTTCGCGGCCATGATCCGCGAGGGCATGCGCGAGCGCGGCCACGAAGTCCAGCTGTGGACCCCGCCCGCCGTGCTGGTGCGGCTGTCGACGCGCCCGGGCCTGCGCAAGTGGCTCGGCTATGTCGACCAGTACCTGTTGTTCCCGGCGTGGGCGTGGTGGCGGCTGCGGCGCGAGGGCGCCGGCGCGCTGGCGGTGCTGACCGACCATTCGCTGGGCATGTGGATGTGGCTGCTGCACCGGCGCCCGCATGTGATCCACTGCCACGACTTCATCGCGCAGCGCACCGCCGCGGGAGAGTTTCCGGGGCGCCAGCTGTCGGCCAGCGGGCGGCTCTACCAGGCACTGATCCTGCGCGGCATCGGGCTGGGGCGGAACTTTGTCGCGGTGTCGGAGAAGACCGCGCACGACCTGCTGCGCCTGCATCCGGGGCAAAGGCCGCGCGTGCGGGTGGTGCACAACGGCCTCAACTACCCGTTCCGCCCGCTCGCGCCGGATGTCGCGATGCGCATGCTGCGCGTGGCCGGCATCGACGGGATCGAGCCCGGCATGCTGGTCCATATCGGCGGCAACCAGTGGTACAAGAACCGCGAAGGCGTGCTGGCGCTATACCACGCCTATTGCGAAGCCACCAGCGCGGGCGGCGGCACCGGCGCCGCCGCGGCGCCGCGCCCGCTGTGGATGATCGGCCCCGAGCCGACCCCCGCCATGCGCGAGCTGGCCGACGCCGCCGAGCGGCTGGGCGGCAAGGTGCGCTTCCTGGAGGGCATGTCCACCGCGGCGGTACACGCTGCCTATGCGCTTGCGGGAGGGCTGCTGTTCCCGAGCCTGGAAGAGGGCTTCGGCTGGCCGGTGATCGAGGCCATGGCGTGCGGCATCCCGGTGCTGACCACGGCGCGCGCGCCGATGCAGGAGATCGGTGGCGGGCTGGCGCTGCTGGTCGAGCCGATGGAACCAGGCGAGGCGCAGGACTGGGCCCGGCGCAACGTGGGCGTGCTGCTGGATTTGCTGTCGTGGCCGCAGGCGCGGCTCGACCAGCTCTGCGTCGACTCGCTGGCGTGGGCGCGGCATTTCTCCGCGGATCGCGCGCTGGACCAGTACGAGGCCATCTACCTGGCCGCGCTGGCGCCGGTCCCGGCCACCGCGACGGCCGAGGCCAGCTGAGACCAGTCGAAATCAGGAAAGTCCGGGGGCCGGGGCAGGCCCGCACAACGCAGCCGTTGCGCGGGCGCGGCTCAATGCAGGGTGTAGGCGACGGTCTGGATCACGCCCGCGCCTTCGCGCACCTCGCACAGCACGCGGCTGCGTACCGGTTTCAGGTTGAACGGCGGCGCGGTCAGCACCACGCCGCTCGGCACCATGCGCGCCAGCCGCGTCGAGGCCCCCAGCCGCTTCTTGGCGTTGGGCGGAAAATCCGGCGCCAGCGGCAGGTGTTCGGTCAGCACCAGCACCTGGTAGCGGTGCAGCTTGGCCAGCACGCGCGCGATCCGGTCGTTGTCCAGGTGCTGCAGCACCTGGCGCAGGAACACCACGTCGCCCGCGGGCAGCTCGTCGCCGGCAATGTCGAGGCAGCGGAAATCCACGTCGAGATGGGCGTAGCGCGCGCGGTTGGCCGCGATCAGCGGCGCCACCACGTCGCACGCCACATAGCGCGCGCAGGCCGGGCGGATGCGGCTGCCGATATGGAAGTCGCCGCAGCCCAGGTCGACCACGTCGGGCTTGCGCGGCAGCTCGCGCAGCAGCGCGGTGACCGCCTCGGCATAGGGCTCGACGATGCGCGGATCGTGCGAGCCGGTGCCGCTGTAGAAGCCCGGCTCGTCGGCCTCGCCCCACAGGCTGCTGTGGTAGACGTCCGAGAACACTTCGCCCGGCGGCTTGGCGCCGTAGCGCGCGTCATGCTGCTGCTCGCGGCGCACGTGGTAGTAGGTGCGCAGCCAGGCCGGCACCAGGGGTTTGATGGTTCGCATCAGGCGTTGCACCAGCGCGGGGTGCGTGGTCGCGGTATTTGGACTCATGGCGGGTTCCCCCTTGGGCGTTGGGTGGACCGCGGCGGCGCTCAGGCCACTGCGGAGGCGTCTTGCGCGGCAGGCGGCGATACCAGTGCCTGCAGTGCGGATTCCAGTTGCGCCAGCACCGCGTCGCGGCCGAGATGGGCTTCGGCCCAGGCGCGGCCCGCGGCGGCATGCATGGCGCGCCGCTGCGGCTGGCAGGCGAGGGTGGCAATGGCGTGCGCCAGCGCGCTGGCGTCGCCGGGCGGCACCAGCACGCCCACGCGCGCCACCAGCCGGCCCAGCTCGGTATCGGGCTGCGCGGTGGCAATGACCGCGCGCCGGCTTGCCAGCATGCCGGTGAGCTTGGACGGCATCACCAGGTCGGCGGCATCGGCGCGCTGTGGCAGCAGGTGCATGTCGGCGGCCGCCATCATCGCGTGGAACCGCGCTTGCGGCTGCAGCGCCAGGAAATGCACGCGCGCCAGGCCGGCGCAACGTGCCTGCAGCGCGGCGCGGCCGCTGCCGTCGCCGCACAGCACCAGGTGGATGCGCGGGTGGCCCTGCAGCGCCTGCGCGGCATCGGCCAGCACTTCCAGGCCCTGCTTGTTGCCCATGTTGCCGGCGTACAGCGCGACCACCGCATCGGCGGGAATGCCCAGGCCGTGCCGGAACGCCTGCGCCGCGTCGGCCGGGGCCTCGTTCAGGTCGGCCCAGTTGGGCAGCAGCTGCAGGCGCGCGGGGCTGACGCCCTTGGCGCGCAGCGCGTCCGCCATCGCCTGCGAGATGGTCGAGACGCGCTGGTAGCGCGTGGTCAGCGCGCGCTCGATGCGCGTGGCCAGCCGGCGCAGCAGCGGATGGCGCAGTACGCCCAGCGCGAACGCGGCATCGACCTCCAGGTCCTGCACATGCAGCCAGGTGCGCGCACGCGTGCAGCTGCCCAGCAGCAGCGCCGCCGGGCTGCACATCAGCGTGGGCTCGACCGCGAAGATCACGTCGGGGCGCCAGCGCAGCTGCGCCGCCATGCACGGCACGCTGCTCAGCGCAAAGCTCATCAGGTGCAGGATGCGCAGCAGCCCGGACGGCTTGCGCGGCACCCACACCGGCGCGCGGTAGACCGTTACGCCGCCATGTGTCTCGCGCGCATAGCGCCAGGCGCTGTAGCCGTCGCTGACGCGCCATGCGGGGTAGTACGGCGGGGCGCAGATCACGCGCACCTCGTGCCCGCGCGCGGCCAGCCATTGCGCCTGCTCGCCGGTGTACTTGCCGATGCCGGTCAGTTCGGGCGCGTAGTTCTGGCAGTAGATCAGGATCTTCATGGCCGCTCCGCGCGCGTTCGGGTCAGGCCAGCGCGGCCGCGATGCCGCCCGGCAAGGTGCCGGTGCGGCAGGCGTCTTCGTAGACGCTGCGCAGGCCGTCGCGCAGCGCAATGCGCGGGCGCCAGCCGGTGCGCATGATGGCGCTGCTGTCGAGCCGCTTGCGCGGCGTGCCGTCGGGCTTGTCGGTTTCGAAGGCAATCTCGCCGCGATAGCCGGTGACCTGCGCCACCAGTGCCGCGAGCGCGCCGATCGAGATCTCGTCGTCGCTGCCGACGTTGAGGAAGCCCGCGGGCGCGGCCTCGCGGTAGGCCGGTGCGGGCAGCGCCATCACATGCAGGCAGGCACGCGCCAGGTCGTCCGCATGCAGGAATTCGCGCAGGGGCGTGCCGGTGCCCCACACCGGCACGCGCGCGCTGCCGGCCAGGCGGGCGTCGTGGAAGCGGCGCACCAGTCCCGGGATCACATGGCTGTTGTCGGGGTGGTAGTTGTCGCCGGGCCCATAGAGGTTGGTCGGCATCACGCAGCGGTAATCGGTGCCGTACTGGCGGTTGTAGCTGTCGCACAGCATGATGCCGGCGATCTTGGCGATGGCGTAGGGCGCGTTGGTCGGCTCCAGCGCCCCGGTCAGCAGCGCGGTTTCGCGCATCGGCTGCGGCGCCAGGCGCGGGTAGATGCAGCTCGATCCCAGAAACAGCAGCCGCCGCACGCCGGCCTGCCACGCGGCATGAATCACGTTGGTGGCGATGGCCAGGTTCTGGTGGATGAACTCGGCCGGGTAGGTATTGTTGGCATGGATGCCCCCGACCCGCGCCGCCGCCAGGTAGACCGCGTCGATGCGCTGGCTGGCGAAGAACGCCTGTACCCTGGCCTGGTCGCACAGGTCCAGCTCGGCGTGCGTGCGCGTGACGAGGTCGGCGCCGCCGTGCGCGCGCAGCGCGCGCTCGATGGCCGAACCGACCATGCCGCGATGGCCGGCGACAAAGATGCGCGGGCGCGTTGCCAGGGCCTGGTTCATGGGGTCCTCGCGGTGGCCGTGCACGCGGCTACTCAAGATGGTTGAAGGCCTGGAAACCGGCCAGCCTGACCAGCGCGTCGCGGCGCGCCGCGGCGTAGTCGGCCTCGATCATTTCCCGGACCAGTTCGGCAAAGCCGATGCGCGGGCTCCAGCCCAGGCGCTCGCGCGCACGGCTGGCATCGCCGAGCAGCGTTTCCACTTCGGTCGGCCGGAAGTAGCGCGGATCGACCCGCACCACGATCTCGCCCGGCTTGCATGCCGGCGCGATGCCGCCGCGCGCGGGCGGATCGACATGCTCGACGATGCCGACCTCGTCGACGCCGCTGCCGTGGAAGGTGATGGTGATGCCCAGTTCGCGCGCCGCGCGCTGTACGAACTCGCGCACGCTGTGCTGCTCGCCGCTGGCGATGACGAAGTCCTCGGCCGCCGGCTGCTGCAGCATCAGCCACTGCATCTCGACGTAGTCGCGCGCATGGCCCCAGTCGCGCAGCGCCGACAGGTTGCCCAGGTACAGCGTTTCCTGCAGCCCCAGCGCGATGCGCGCGATCGCGCGCGTGATCTTGCGGGTGACGAAGGTCTCGCCGCGCACCGGGCTTTCATGGTTGAACAGGATGCCGTTGCAGGCGTACATGCCATAGGCCTCGCGGTAGTTCACCGTGATCCAGTAGGCATAGAGCTTGGCCGCGGCATACGGGCTGCGCGGATAGAACGGCGTGGTTTCCTTTTGCGGGATCTCCTGCACCAGCCCGTAGAGTTCGGAGGTCGAGGCCTGGTAGAAGCGCGTGAGCTTTTCCATGCCGAGGATGCGAATCGCCTCGAGCAGGCGCAGCGTGCCGATGGCGTCGGTGTTGGCGGTGTATTCGGGCTCTTCGAACGAGACCTGCACGTGGCTCTGCGCGGCGAGGTTGTAGATCTCGTCCGGCTGCGACTGCTGCACCACGCGCACCAGGCTGGCGGTGTCGGTCATGTCGCCGTGGTGCAGGATCAGCCGGCGCTCCTGGGCCTGCGGATCCTGGTACAGGTGGTCGATGCGCTCGGTGTTGAACAGCGAGCTGCGCCGCTTGATGCCGTGGACTTCATAGCCCTTGCCCAGCAGCAGCTCGCACAGGTACGAGCCGTCCTGCCCGGTGATGCCGGTGATCAGCGCGCGCCGGATGCCGTTGCGCCCGCGCGGCGCGGCCCGCTCCGGCCCGGTGGTGGTGACATGACCGAGTGTGTCCAGCTCGTTTGCGCCCATGACTCTGATCCGTTAGCAAGTGGGGCGACTGTAGCGCCGCGCTGCAGCACTGCACCGTCTGCTACCCCACACAACGGCGGTTGGCGGTGTGGGCGCACCGCAACGGATCAGGTGCGCGGCATCGGCGCGGTGACCTCGGCGCGGGCGCGTTCTGCGCTGCCTTGATGGCCCGGCGCAAGCCGCAAGTGCTGCCACAGCAGGCGCGTGGTGGCCCAGAACGGCGCCACGCCGCGCCAGCCGCTGCGATGCAGGTGCTGGCCCAGGTTGTGCGGCAGCGCCAGCATCAGGAACAGCGCCGCCTTGTCGTGGCGGTGCTGGCTGCGCCCGTACCGATGCAGCATGGTGACCATGCGCGCGGCATCGGCGGCCGGGCTGCCGCTGCATGGGGCCGGGCGCTGCGCATGCAGCTGGTTGATCGCGCTCGGCACCAGTTCGATGCGGCAGCCGCAGCCGTAGACCGCGCGCCCGGTCAGGTCGGCGACGTCGTAATCGGCATCGAGGCTCTCGTCGAACGGCAGCCGCTCCAGCAGCGCGCGCGGGAACACCGTGCTGGACAGCACCACCGCGCACAGCGGCCGCGCCCGCGCGGCCCGGCGCGGCGGCTGGCGCAGCGGCTGCCCGAGGAAATCCTCGCGCTGCGGCCGCAGGCATTCGCCCGCGCACAGCGCCGTGCCGGTCAGCACCAGCGCATCGGCATTGCCGCCCGCGGCGACCCGGTAGATGAAGTCGTCGGCAAGGCGCTCGCCCATCTGCTGCAGGAAGGTCTGGCCCAGCGTGGCGTGGTCGTCCAGAAACAGCACGTGCGTGCCGGTGGCCGCGCGCAGCAGGCGGTTGCGGCTGGCGGCGGCGCCGCGGCGGGGACCGTCCAGGCAGGGGATGTCGGGGTAGGCGTCGCGCATCAGCGCGCGCGTGGCGTCGTGGCTGCTGTCGTCGCAGACGATCAGCTGGTGCGGCGGCATGGTCGACGCCGCGATCGACTGCAGGGTCCGGCGCAGTCCGTCCGGATGGTCGCGCGTGCTGACGCACACGGAAAAGCTGGGCAAGAACGTGCTGGCTTGCATGATGACCCCTCCCGTCCGGCAAGCGCCGGGATGGCGCCGGCCCGTCTGTGCGGGCGCGGCGCGCGGCAAAACTCTCAGGCCGGCCTCAGACCGCCTGCCGGACCGCCTGGCACGGCGGTTCGTTGCGCCTTGGCGCCACCCCGGCGCCATTGGTTTCGCGCGTGATGCGTTCGTCGCCGCTGACCCATTCCAGCGTGGCGCCGCGCTGCAGCGCGGCGTAAACCGCCTCGCCCTTGTTGCGCACCTTGAGCCGCTGGTACAGCGTGCAGGCGTGGCTCTTCACCGTCGCCACCGAGATGTTGAGCATGCGGCTGACGGTCTTGATCGGATAGCCGCGCGCCAGCAGCACCAGCACCTCGTACTGGCGCGGCGTGATCTTCAGCATCTCAGCCTCGTCGTAGCCGGGTTCTTCCTCGCTCAGCGGCATGGCAGGGGGTGCGGACGAAACCGCCGCCGGCGCGGGCGCGGATAGCGGCTGGCCGGGCCGCAGCTCGGTCAGGTCGCGCAGCGCCACGGTGGTGCGCAGGGCGGCGCGCGGGGTGCTGGCGCAGGACGCCAGCGCCAGCTGCTCCCCCGGCGCCTGGGCCGGATGCGCGACGCTGAGCGGCAGCGGCGCAGCCGAGGCGAGGGACTGCGTGACGGGCAGCGCCGAACGCGATGCCGAGGGCAGGGTGCCGGTCTCGGCAGTGAAGACCAGCCCCTGCACACCGGACACGGCCATGCGGATGGCGGCCTCGATCACCGCCAGCGAGGCGGACTTGGGCAGGCAGCCGCAGATGCCGCGCGCGCTGTCCGCGGCGGGCACATGCAAGGGCAGGGTGTCGGCAAGGATCAGGATGCGTTGCGGCGCGAGCGTCTGCCGGACCTGTTCCAGCAGCACCCAGCCGGGCGCGGGGTCGGCGGGCATGCCGAACACGAGCAGGTCCGCGTTATGGTGCCGGGCGTCGAGCCGGGCCATATCCGCCGGGGCAATGGCCGCCACCTGCGCGGATTCCTGGATGTTCTCGAGCATCTGCAACAGCCCGAGCCGGAGCAGCGGGTGCTCCTCGATCAGCAACGCATTCATGGACTTCACTCCCCGTTTTTACCCCGGGAGGCGGACTGCAGGGCACTTTGCGTATGGAGGACGTGACAGGACCGCCGTCACCGCAACCGCCGGTGACTGCTGGCTGGCTCTGTGGCTGACCCCCATGCTTCCATGCCGGGCGGTTCCGTTGTTGTGACTGGAACTTGCCATGGCTGGAAGGGATGACCCCGAACCCGACCCCGGGTGCCTGTTACTCCTAAATCAGTTGGAATTCATCTTATGGGCTGGGTGAGGGGATTGCAAGCAAGGGGGAGCGAGGTGGAATGAGGGAGGGAATGAAAGGACCTTAATAATCCCTTCAAATATGTCGTGTTTATGCCTGCCAGGTTTCGGAAACGCCGCGCTGGCGCCGTTCCCGGTGGTTTCACCGATGTGACATTCAGAGTTTAATTGGTTGCAAATCTGAAACAGATTCTATTATCCATAGTCCGATATGACGATTTTATAACCCTATTGAGGGATGTCCGAAATGCATCCTCAATGGTGTTGCTCCAATTATGAAACGCGCCCCGGAAATGCTGGTTGTGAAATCAATGCGGCAGATTTAACGGCTGCTCGCGCACATGGTCTAGTGCTTCTGGATGAGGCGCGGTTACCACCATGGATGAGCTCTGCGGCGCCGGCGCCACCGGCCGCGCCGGCCTTGCCACCACCCATCGGTGGGGGCCGGCCGGGCTGCGGGAAGGATGGCGACGCCGGCCGGCTCAGCGTACCCAGCGGCCCGGGCGCATGACCCAGCCATGCGGGCCGCGCACCCAGCGCTCGGGCACATAGCGGTAGCCGACGCGCTGCGGCTGCCAGTAGCCACCGCGCCAGGCGTAGCGTCCGCCGCGCGCTTCCCAGTGGCCAGGCACCCAGACCTGGCCGCGGCGCGCGGCCGGGTGCGGCTCATAGCGCGGCGGCGGCGGCGGATGGCCGTAGCCGCGGGCGACCGGCGCCTGGTGGGCTTCGGCAGGGGCGCTCAGTCCGAAGGCGCCGCCCGTGGCAAGGACGGCTGCAGCAAGCAGGAGTTGGCGTTTCATGGGAGGGCTCCTTTGGGCGGTGGCGGAATCAGTAGTGGTAATGGTGGTGGTGGCGCGGCGGCGGGCCGCCGCGCGGGGGCACCACGATGCAGGCGGAAAGCAGTGCGGCGGTGGTGGACAGCAGCACCACCAGCGAGAGGGCGCGTTTCATGTTGGCTCCTGGCGGGATCGCGTTGGACATGGCTCGAATGTAGCGGCCGGCTGGCGCGCTGCGCGCTTGCACTTGTAAGCCTGTCTCACATGCGGCGCCGGCTTAGGCGGGCGCCTGCCGCGCCTGCAGGCCTGGCCGGAAACCCTTGTCTGGCAAGGCGTCGCGGGCATCGCCGCGGCACCGGCGGACGCCGTGCGGCCGGAACCGGGAAGGTAATGTGACGTTACATGCGAAATAAATCTAGCAAGACGGGCAGGCCTGGCGCCGCCGCTGTCGTGTCCTGTCACGACCGGCAAGCGCGCAGAAACGGGTACGCATGGACGAGCCCGGGCGTCGGCAGGCGACGCTACCGCGGCGCGATGGGCTATACCAGTGAGAAGTGACCACGTATGCGGGAAGGAGGCGCCATGCCGGTCATGCTTATCGTGCTTGCCCTGCAATGGCTGCAGGGCCTGTCGCCGCCCGCGGCGGCCTTGTTCGCACTGCCGCAGGCGCCGGCGCCTGCGGATGCCACGGCCATGGTGGAGGCCGCGCCGGCCCGCTGACGCCGAAGCCAGCGCTGGCTGACGGCCCAGGCTGTTACCGCCGCGCGCCGTCGGCGCGGCCGGGCCGGTGTCATCCCGCCTGCCGCGCGCAGCCGGCGGGCGCCGCCAACGCAAACGACGCGCCGTAGCGCGCCGGGTCCAGCCGCATGGTCAGCACGCCGACCACCGCCGCGCACGCCAGGTGATACCACCAGCCCGCGGTGAAGCTGCCGGTGCGCGCCTGCAGCATGGCGGTGATCCATGGCGCCAGCGACGCCAGCAGGAAGCCGCCGCCCTGCATCACCGCGCTCAGCGCGCCGGCGCTGTCGGCGTCGGGCAGGTGGTCCAGCGCCACCACCAGGTACAACGCAAAGCAGCCGCCCAGGCCGGCGCCGCCGATCACGGCCCAGGCGTGCGGCGCCGCGTCCGGCCACAGCGCCAGCCCGGCGAAGCCGGCGACCTGCATCGCCAGCGCCAGCGCCATCCACGCGCGCCGGTCCGTGTTGCGCGCCGCCAGCGCTGGCAGCAGCAGCGCCGCGGCGGCCTGCGCCACCGCCATCAGCGCCACCAGCGAGCCGCTGGCCGGCGCGCTCCAGCCACGGCTCTGGTAGAACGGCGCCAGCCACGCCACCAGCGAGGCATAGCCGCCGTTCATCACGCCGAAGCTGATCATCAGCAGCCAGGTGCGCGGGCGCCGCAGCAGCGCGCGGGTCTTGCCGGCGGCGATGGGCGAGCGGCCACACGGCGCGGCCGGCGCCGATGCCGGCTGGCGGGCCGGGCCGCGCGGCAGCGCCACCCACGCCAGTGCCAGTGCCGCCAGCGCAGGCACGGCCCACAGCGCCAGCGCCTCGCGCCAGCTGCCGGCCAGCCCGGTCACATAGGGCGACAGCTGCGCGCCGAGCGCGCCGCCACCCATCAGCGCCGCCGAATACAGCCCCATCACCGGCGCCACGCGCGCCGGGAATTCCTGCTTGACCAGTCCCGGGCACGCTGCCTGCACCACCGCCACGCCCAGCCCGCACAGCGCCGCCGACGCGATCAGCCAGGTCCCGCCGGTGACCCCCAGCCGCAGCGCGCAGCCGGCGCCCAGCAGCGCCAGCGCGCCCAGCACCGCGGTGCGCGCGCCCAGCCGCGCGCGGATGGCCGGGCCGAAGAACGCCCCCACGCCCATCAGCAGCATCGGCAGCAGCGTCAGCCACGCCATGCCCTGGTAGCTCAGGCCGGTGCCGCCGCGGATGGCCGGCGCCAGCGGCCCGACCGCGGTCAGGAACGGCCGCAGGTTCAGGCCGATGCCGGCCACGGCCGCCAGCACCAGCCAGCGCGGCGGCCGGGGCTGGACCGGGCGCGCGCCTTCAGCCACGGCGCGGGCGCATGCCGTACAGCTGCGCGGCGGAGAGGTCGACCGGCACCCGCGTCAGCGGCAGCGGCGGCGGGTCGAGCGGCAGGCGCAGCGCCTGGTAGGCGGCCTCGCTCGACATGCCGTAGGGCGCGGCATCGTGGTTGTCGAAGGCGTAGTAGACCGCCTGCACCCCGGCCATGGTCATCGCCGCCAGGCACATCGGGCACGGGTGGCCGCTGGCATAGACCACACTGCCGCGCAGGTCGGGCCGGCCCAGCTTGCGCGCGGCGGCGCGCACCGCCTCCATCTCGGCATGGGTGGTGGGGTCGTGGCTGTGGACGATGTCGTTGACGCCGGTGGCGACGGCTTCGCCGTCGAGTACCAGCACCGCGCCGAACGGGCGCGCGCCGCGGTCGCGGTTGGCCACCGCGAGGCGCACCGCCTCGCGCATGAATTCCTGGTGAGTGGTCATGGTTGGCAGAAAAGTGGGTACATGCTCGCGTGCAACGCGGCATGGCGTGTGGAGTCGGGGCGATGGCGCCAGGACGCAGGCCGGGGCATCGTGCCGAAACTCTACGCCGGCGCTTGGTAATTGGGAAATTAAATGATGAAATCACCGGCAGTGGAAAAGCCAATGGATACGTCATCATGCAGGACCCTCGCCTCGACCCCGTGCTGCTGCAGAGCTTTGTCGCCGTCGCCGAGAGCGGCAGCTTTACCCGTGCCGCGCAGCGCGTGCACCTGACCCAGTCGACCGTCAGCCAGCAGGTGCGGCGGCTGGAGGAGCAGCTGGGTTGCGTGCTGCTGGACCGCGGCGGGCGCTATGTCTCCACCACGCCGGAAGGCGAGCGCCTGCTGGGCTATGCGCGCCGGCTGCAGCAGCTGATGGCGGAGGCCATCGGGCAACTGCGCCAGAGCGCCGGCCAGGGCGAGATCCGGCTGGGCGTGCCCGAGGACTTTGCCGCGCGGCCGCTGACGCCGGTGCTGGCCGGGTTTGCCGATGACTGGCCGGGGATGCGGCTGGAGGTGACCAGCGGCATGAGCCACGAGCTGTGGCAACGCTTCCAGGACCGCGAGCTGGACCTGGTGCTGGTCAAGCAGCGCACCGGCCAGGCGCAGGGGCTGGCCAGCTGGCCCGAGCCGCTGTGCTGGATCGACAGCCGCAGCCGTCCGGCGGTGGCGCGCGACCCGGTGCCGCTGGTGGCGTTCCCGGTGGGTGGCCTGTACCGCGGCGAGATGACGCACGCGCTTGACGCCGGCGGGCGGCGCTGGCGCGTGGCCTTTGTCAGCGCCAGCCTGGCCAGCATCCTGGCGGCGGTGGCCGACGGCCTTGGCGTGACGCTGCTGCCGCGGCGGCTGGCCACGCCGCATCACACCGTGCTGGAGCAGGGCTGGCCCGCCGCGGTGCCGGATGTCGAGCTGAGCCTGCACGCGCAGCCGGACCTGCCGGCCGCGGCGCGCGACATGGCGGCGCGGCCGGCCGCGCTGTGCGAGACAGTGATGGCGGCGGGCGCGCCCGCTCGCGCTGGCGCGCGCGCCTGAAAGTGGCCCGCTGGCCGCCGCCGCGGCCGGCGCCAGGGTCTATATTTGGCGGAGGGACCGCCGGCGCTGGCCGTCCCCTTGCCATGGAAACCGCCATGTCCCTGCCCCCGTGCTTTGCCGACCGCCGCGAGGCGGGCCAATACCTCGGCCGCCACCTGGCCGGACTGGGCTTTGGCGCCGCACAGCTGGGCCAGCCGCCACTGGTGCTGGCGCTGCCGCGCGGCGGCGTGCCGGTGGCGTTCGAGGTGGCGCGCGCGCTGGACGGCCAGCTGGACGTGCTGCTGGTGCGCAAGATCGGCGCGCTGGGCTACCCGGAACTGGCGCTGGGCGCGGTGGTGGAGGGCGATGCCGGCGGCGGCGGACCGCACACGGTGGTCAATGACGATCCCTGGGCACGGCGCGCCGTCGACAGCGGCAGCTTCGATGCCGAGCGCGGGCGCCAGCTCGACGAGATCGCCCGGCGCCAGCAGCGCTACCGCGGCGGCAAGCCGGTGCCGGCCCGCGCCGGACGCGTGGTGATCGTGGTCGATGACGGCGTGGCCACCGGTGCCACCATGCGCGCCGCGCTAGAAGGCGTGCGCATGGCCGGCGCGGCGCGCGTGATCGCGGCCACCCCGGTGGGCTCGCAGGACGGGCTGGCCAGCCTGGCCGCGGCCGCCGACGAGGTGATTTGCCTGAACACGCCGCCCAGCTTCGGCGCGGTGGGCGCGTTCTATCTCGATTTCAGCCAGACCAGCGACGAAGAGGCGCTGGCGCTGCTGCGCACCGCGCCACCGCCCGCGGCCTGACCGGCGCCGCCGGGCTCAGTCCCGCGCGCTGCGTTCGCGCGCCAGGCGCGCCTTCAGGTGCGGCACCAGCCCCCCGGCGGCCAGGATCGCGCGCAGGAACGCCGGGATCGGCTCGCACGCCGCCACGCTGCCGTCGTCGAGCCGCAACTGCGCGGTATCCAGGTCCAGCACTGCGTGCGCGCCGTCGATCAGCCGGCTGGTGTCGGCGCAGACCAGCACCGGCAGGCCCAGGTTGATGGCGTTGCGATAGAACAGCCCGCCGAACGATTGCGCCACCACCGCGCCCACGCCCAGTTCGCGCAGCGCCTGCGGCGCCTGCTCGCGCGACGAGCCGATGCCGAAGTTGGCGCCGGCTACCAGCACGTCGCCGGGACGCACGCTGCCGGGAAACTCGGGGCGCACCGAGGCCAGGCAATGCCGGGCCAGCACCGGCAGCGGCGCCTTCATCAGCACGGCGGGGGCCATGGCATCGGTGTCGATGTTGTCGCCGAAGCGCCAGAGGCGGCCGGCAGGGACGGGATGGGAGGGGGTGGGAGCAGAGGTCATGCGGGAAGACTGTCCCGCCGGCGGCGGGCACGAGGTGGGGCCGCGCGTTACTCCAGCAGCGTGCGCGGATCAGTGATGCGGCCGGTGACGGCGCTGGCGGCCACCGTCATCGGCGAGCCCAGCCACACCGCGCTGCCGGCGTCGCCCATGCGGCCCGAGAAATTGCGCGCGGTCGAGGCAATCGCGCGGCTGCCAGCCGGGAAGCGCGCCGCGCCGTAGCCTGCGCAGGCGCCGCAGGCATTGGGCAGCAGCATCGCGCCGGCATCGGCGAGGATGCCGAGCGTGCCTTCCCGCTCGGCCTGCAGCTGGTCGCGGCGCGAGGCCGGCGCCACCTGCAGCGTTACACCGGCGGCAACGCGACGCCCGCGCAGCACGCGCGCAGCCATGCGCAGGTCTTCCAGCTTGGCGCCGGTGCAGGCGCCCAGGTAGGCGATCTGCACCGGCTCGCCGGCGGCCTGCCCGACCGGCGCGCTGTTGGCGGGCGAGTGCGGTGCCGCCACCTGCGGCGCCAGCGCGGCGGCGTCGAAGCGGTGCGTGGCCAGCACCGGCGCGCCGGCATCGCTGCGCCAGTGTTCAAGGTCGATCGCGGCCAGCGTCTGCGCCGGCACGCCGGCCTGCGCCAGCCAGTCCAGCGTGACCGCGTCGGGTGCCACCAGCCCGGTCTGCGCGCCGAGTTCGGTGCTCATGTTGGTGAGGGTCATGCGCTCCTGCATCGGCAGCGCGGTGACGGCGCTGCCGGTGTATTCGAGCGCCTGGTAGCGCCCGCCGCCCATGCCCAGCGTCGCGCACAGGAACAGCATCACGTCCTTGGCGCACACGCCGGGCGCGAGCTGCCCGTCCCATTGCAGCCGGATGGTGTCCGGCACCCGCAGCCAGATCTCGCCGGTGGCGAGCACGCCGGCCATCTCGGTTGCGCCCACGCCGAACATGTACGCGCCGAAGGCGCCGCCGGTGGGGCTGTGGCTGTCGCCGCCGACGATCAGGCGGCCCGGCAGCACATGGCCGCGCTCGGGCAGCACCACGTGGCAGATGCCCTCGGCGTCGATGAAGTGCGCGCCGGCCTGGCGCGTCCAGTCGCGCGTGAAGCGCAGGATCGATTCGGCCTGGGCGTCGCCGCCGGGCACGAAATGGTCGGTCACCACGACATAGCGCGACGGGTCCCAGACCCCGGTGCCAAGCTCCTGCAGCAGCGGCGCCACGCGGCGCGGGCCGCTCGAGTCATGCGACATCGCCAGGTCGACCCGGCAGATCACCACGGTGCCGGGCTCGGCATGCGCCAGCCCGGCGGCGCGTGCCACCAGCTTCTGCGCCAGCGTGGCGGGCAGCGTGCTCATTCCGGCGAAGCTCCCGAGTACTTGACCACGCCCGCCCAGCGCTTGACGTCCTGCTTCACGAACGCGGCGAAGGCGTCGGGCGGCGTGCCCATCGGCTGCGCGCCGTCGTTCTCCAGGCGCTTGCGCACGGCGGGAGATTCCAGCCCCTTGCGCGCGGCCTGGTACAGCGACTGCGTGGTCTCGTTTGGCATGCCGGCCGGGCCGAACAGCCCGAACCACGCGCTCGATTCGAAGCCCTTGACGGTATTGCCGATCGGCGCCGCGCCCGGGAACTGCGGCAGCGGCGCCGGGCTGGTCACGCCCAGCACCTTGAGCTTGCCCGCGCGCACGTGCGGCAGCACGTTGATGGTGCTGGCGAACATCAGGTCGCACTGGCCCGCCAGCACGTCGGTCAGCGCCGGGGTGGTGCCCTTGTACGGAATGTTGACGATGTAGGTGCCGGTCATCATCTTGAACATGTCGCCGGCCATGTGCAGCGACGAGCCGACCGAGCCGATGGCGAAGTTCAGCTTGCCCGGCTCCGCGCGCGCCAGGCGGATCAATTCAGGCACGTTGTTGGCCGCCAGCCGGGGCGTGGCCACCAGCACGCTCGGCACGGTGGCGACCAGCGTGATCGGCGTGAAGTCCTGCACCGGGTCGAACGGCAGCTTCTTGTACAGCGTGGCGTTGATGGTATGGCTGGTGAAGCTCATCAGCAGCGTGCTGCCGTCCGGCGCGCTCTTGGCGACCAGGTCCGCGGCGATATTGCCGCCGGCGCCGGGGCGGTTCTCGACCACCACCGGCTGGCCCAGCTCCTGCGACATCTCCTGGGCGATGGTGCGCGCCAGCGTGTCGGTGGTGCCGCCGGCCGGCGCGCCCACCAGGATCCGGATCGGCTTGCCGCCGGCAAGCGGCGCCTGCGGCTGGCCGTGCGTCTGCGCGGCCGCCGTCAGCGGCAGCGCCAGCGCGCACGCGGCCAGTGTGCCGAGCGTGGCAAGGCGCCGCATCGTGGCGCGGCGCGCAATCGAAGGCAGACGGGTCAGGCTGGACGGACGGAATTCAGGCATGGCGGCGGTCCTCGCTCGATGTGATCAGGGATGCGCAGTATGGCGCGGAACGGGGTCCGGCGCCCCCCGGCTACGCAAGCCCGGGGCATTTCGCGTGGCGTCAGTCGTGCGTCAGTCGTGGGTCAGTCGGAGGTCAATCGCGCAAGCCCGGGCGGGTTTCGCTCTCGACCCAGACGTTGGCGCTGTCGACGCCGGCCGGCGACAGTTCCATCCGGTATTCGTAGCGGTCCGGGCGGTACTGGCCCAGCAGCAGCTGCACCGGGCGCCCGGACTGGTCCTTGACCACGCGCCGCACCGCCAGCAGCGCGCCGCCGACCGGCACGTCCAGCAGCGGCGCCACCACCACGTCGGCCAGCCGGGCCGACAGCACCTGGCTGGCGCGGCCGAGCTTGACTCCGCCCGCTTCGAGCAGCCGCAGCACCGGGGTTTCTTCCAGCGCCTGGCGCGTGATCGGGCGGCCCAGCGCCGCCGGCAGGTAGACCGTGATGTGCGACAGCGGGCGGTTGCGGTAGTGGCGCACGCGCACGATCTTCACCACCGGGTCGCCCGGCTCGATCTGCAGCGAGTCGGCGACATCGGGCGTGGCATGGACTTCATCGATCGAGATCACCTTGACCGAGGTCTTCTGGCCCATGTCGATGATGTTGTCGAGCAGGCTGGTGCCGCGTTCCTCGCCGGCGGCCGCAGCCGGGCGCACCGGATGCGGGTTGACGAAGGTGCCGAGGCCGCGGTGGCGGCGCACCAGCCCTTCCTGCACCAGCCGGTCGAACACGCGCCGCATGGTCACGCGCGAGGCGTGGAACTGCTTGGCGAGGTCGATCTCCCCGGGCAAGGGGCCCTGGCCGAAGCGGCCTTCGACGATCTGCTGGCGCAGCACCACGTAAATCTGGTGATACAGGGGAACGACGGCTTCACTCATGGTTTCCCTTGTGGAGAGATGACAAGTCTGTAATGCCTCTAATGTACTGTAAATCAGACATAGGGCCTAGCGAGGATAAACGCTGAGGGGTTTTCGCGACAAGGGGCGGCACGGATGTCACGCCGCGCCGCGCCGCCGCAGGGCCGCCGAGCATTGTGCCGGATTCGCCCCGTTGCGGGGGCGCCGCGGCGGCCTGGCAGCGGCTTGCGCTTGCCCATGCCGCCAACGTCGCGTCAAGCCGGCAATGTGGGACGGCCCACACGGGCGGCGGCAGCGGCATCGCCGGGCGCGTGTTTCAGCGCCGATACGCGGCGGCGGACTCAGGGCAAGTCCCGAGGGCGCGCTGCAAGTCCTTGAAAATCAAGGCTTTCCGGACTGGCCTCGAAACACCGCCACAACCCGATGGGACCCCGCTGTCACAGCAATGTGACATGTCCCCGGCGGCACATCGGCGCGGGCCCATGTTGATCCGGCAAAACATCCGGCAAAACCCTGCCGGCACGCCGTGTGGCCCTTGTAATACAAGGACTTGCGTCCGCGGGTGACGAAGCTGGCACCGATTATGCGCAGGGCAGGCTGGTTTGGCAGCAAGCCTGACCAGAACCTCCGGCCGTTGCGCTCTTCCATTAGCGCCGGCCAGGAGCAGAGCCGCTGTGACTGTGAAATCCTCCTGGGAGCATCGTATGAACAAGACAATTCTGGCGTCGGCGATTGCCCTCGCCTTTGCTGGTTCGGCGTGGGGTAACCCGACCAATAACAACACGGACGGCTGGAGCCATCAGTCAGCCACCGCCAATTCCAACCAACGCGGCGCCGGGGCCATGGCCAATGAGTACTCGACGTCCAACCAGGACAACTCCGATCACAGCACCACTACCCGCACCAGCACCCGCAACACCGCGGTCGACGTAGCGATCGACAAGTCGACCAACGACTCCAACAACCGCACCAACTCCAACAACAAGAGCAAGACGAACTCCGACAACCGCACCCGCCTGACGCTGGACCAGGGCGGGCTGGGCAATGCCGCCGCCAACGCCGGCAATGCCTCGTCGAGCATCGCCAATTCCTTCAACACCAGCAAGGCGATCGCGGTCAGCAAGCTCAACGGCGCGGTGACCGGCAACAACGTCCACAACATCGGCAACTATGCCTCGAACACGGGTAATGCCAACGGCGGCACCGGCTTCGGCGGCAAGGGCGGCACCGGCGGCAACGGCGGCGCCGGTGCCGGCGGCGTGGGCGGCGCGGGTGCTGCCGGCGCGGTCGGTGCGGTGGGCGCCAAGGCCTTTGCCTATAACGGCGGCGCGCGCGCCGGCGATGCCACCACGGGCAGGGCCGTGGGTGGCGACGGTGGCGATGGCGGCGCCGCGATCGGCTGGGGCGGCGATGGCGGCAGCGCCTATGGCAAGGGCGGCAGCGCGCTCAGCGCCGCGGGCAGCCAGGGCGGCAGCGGTGGTGACGCCTACGGCAAGGGCGGCGGTGCGCTGAGCGCCTCGCTTGGCGCGGGCGGCCGTGGCGGTAGCGCCGGCGCGATCGGCGGCGGCGGACTGGGTGCCAGCGGTGCCCTCGGCGGGCTGGCCGGTTCGGCCGGCGGTGCGGGCGGCAGCGGCGGTGATGCCAATGGCCGCGGCATGGATGCCGGCGGTGCGGGCGGCGCGGGTGGCGGTTCCGGCGCGACCGGTACCAACACGGCGGGCGCGGGCACCGGCACGGGCGGCGGCGCGGGTGCCACCGGCGGTGCGGGCGGCTCCGGCAGCTCCGGCTCGGCCGCGACCGGCGGCGCCGGCAGCGGCACTGGCGGCGCGGGCGGCTCGAGCGGCGCGGGCGCGACCGCGACGGCTGGCAACGGCACGGCCACCGGCGGTGCCGGCGGCGCGCAGAGCAGTACCGGCGGTGCCGGCGGCAACGGCGCGGCGGCGACCTCGGGCGCGGCCACGGCGATGGCGTCGAACGGCAGCGCCACCGCCGGTGACGGCGGCGACGGCGGCAACGGCGGCAACGGCGGCAGCGGCGGCGCAGCCACTGGCGGTACCGGTGGCATGGGCGGCGTAGGCAACGGCGGCGCCGGCGGTACCGGCGGCAACGGCGGCTACAACCTGGTCGACGCAGGCACCTTCAACATGTCCAACACCATGACCAGCGTGGGTCAGACGGCGGCGGGCATCATGATGGCCAGCCAGAACAGCGGCGTGGCCTCGCTGGTGCAGCAAAGCGTGAACGTGCAGGCCAACCTCAACGTGGGCGGCAGGTAAGACGCGCAACGCGGCCGGATCCCGGGTTTGCCCGGGACCGGCCGGCGGTTTCGCAGTCATGCCGGCAGGACCGGCGCCCGCATCCTGTGTGCGGGCGCCCGGGCCCTGTCATGCCTACGCAAGCCAAGTTGCCATGCAGCCGACTGGAGAGAGTCGGCGCACCGGCAGGGGGGGAACACCATGCAACCGGTCCGCTTCGCCGTCGGCGCCTGTGCCGCGGCATTACTCGCCTGGCCAGCATTGCAGGCCCACGCGGAGCCGCCAGGGCTGGAGGCCGCGATGGCCGCGGCGCGCGCGGACGCTGCCGCGCTTACCGCGGCGCCAGCTGAAGCCGCACCGGCACCAACGCCGGCTGCGCTGTTTGCGGGCGCGGCCAGGGCCGTATCCGTGTCGCGGCTGGACGATGTCCGCGGCGGTGCGGAGGTCACCGTCAACGATATGCGCCTGCACGGCACCGTGGCCGACAACGCCGCGGTCAATACCTTGTCAGGCACCAACCACATCACGGAAGGCGCGTTCTCGAATGCGGCGGGGATTCCCACCGCGATCCAGAACTCCGGATCGAACGTGCTGATCCAGAACGCCACTATCGTCAACGTCCAGTTCAAATGATGAAGCCGCTGCGAATCCTGCTGGCGTGCGTGCCGTGGCTGCTGGCCACGGCGCATGTGCCCCAAGCGCAGGCCGCCGACGCTGCGATGTATGGCCCGGTCGGCGAACCCTACAGCGTCAGGGTCACCAGCATCCGCGAGGCGCGCTTCAAGTCCACCATCCGCCAGCAGTATGACTTCAGCTGCGGCTCGGCCGCGGTGGCCACGCTGCTGACGTACCAGTACGGCCATCCGATCAACGAGGCCACGGTGTTCCAGAACATGTACCTCAACGGCGACCAGCAGAAGATCCGCGCCGAAGGGTTCTCGCTGCTGGACATGAAGCGCTTCCTGGCCGCGCTGGGCTATGAGGCCGATGGCTTCGAGGTGCCGCTGTCCAAGCTGGAAGAAACGCAGGTGCCGGCGATCGTGCTGATCGTCGAAAACGGCTACCACCATTTCGTGGTGGTCAAGGGCGTGAAGGGCAACCGCGTGCTGGTCGGCGATCCGGCGCGCGGCACGCGTGCCATGTCGCGCGAACAGTTCGAGCGCATCTGGGACAGCCAGCTGCTGTTCGTGATCCACAACCGCACCGACCGCGCGCGCTTCAATGTCGCCGCGGACTGGCGCGTCGCGCCCAGCGGTCCTTACTGGATGGGCGTCAACCGGGACAACCTGTTCTTCACGGTCATGCCCCGCCATGGCGCCGGAGATTTTTGAGGAACGCATCATGCTGCAGACTTCCTTGCCGCCCCCGACCGTGCCACGCAGCGCCGCCTCGGCGGCCGCGGCGATGGTGCTGGGCGCCGGCCTGGCGTGCGCCGGCACGGCACAGGCCGGCATGCCGCCGCAGCCCGGGACAGCCGATGCCGCGGCGCCGCCGGCGCAGGCTGCCATGGCCGCGCGCGAGCGCGGCGACTCCCACCCTGTGGCTGCCGCGCGCGGCAGCATGGCCGGCTGGAAACCGGTGGCACATGAAAAGCTCGACGACATGCGCGGCGGCTTCGAGATGCCCGGGCTGCAAGTTTCGTTCGGTATCGAACGCGCGGTGTACATCAACGGCGACCTGGTGGTCGCTACCAGCATTAACATCCCAGACGTCAGCCGCATCACTGCCGACCAGGCCGCGCGGCTCGCTGCGACGCTGGGGCCCGCCATTGTGGCCAGCACCAATGCCGCGGTGGCCAACGCGCTGGCAGGCAATCCGGTCACGGCCGACGCCGCCGCGGCGATGAATGCCAATACCAATGGCGCGGCGGCATCGGCTGCGGGTGGTGCGGAGGCGGGCGGTGCGGCAGCGGCCAATGGTGGTGCTTCTGCTTCTGCTTCTGCAAATGCCGGTGCCGCGGGTGCCGGGGGGGCAGCGAGCGCTGGCCCGCCGGCGACAGCCGTCAGCACCGCCACGGGCCAGGTCGTGACCAACGGGCTGCTGAACGTGATCCAGAACGGCCCGGGCAATGCCGCATCGGTGGGGGCGCTGGCGGGAACGCCGGTGACCGTGATCCAGAACACGCTGAACAACCAGAGCATCCGGAGCCTGATGACAATCGACGCAAGCGTCAATACGCTGCAGGCCTTCCGGTCGCAACTGGCCAACACGGCGCTGAACAACGCGCTGCTGCGGGCCGCAAGCATGAGATAGCCGTTAGCGAGGTAGCGGTTAGTACAGGTCGCAGGCTCCTGCAGAACAGCCTGCAGTCCGGGGGAGGAAGACGTGATGAAGAAGCGGTCGATGCAGGGCATCCGCAATGCGGGATGCTCGACGTTGCTGTTGCTCGGCGGGCTGGCGCAAGCCCAGACGCCGCCGGAGGCGGGGCCACCCGCGGCCGGACTGGAAACCCTGCAGAGGGAACTCGCCGACCAGGCCAGCCAGCTCGATGCCATGAAGCGGGCGCTGGCCGAGCAGGAGGCAGTGATCCGCGAACTGCGCAGCGTGATCGGCACTGACGTGCTGGCCACCAAGCGCGGCGGGCAACGCTCAGGGCCCGGCGTGATGCCGGCCGACAATGCCACCAATGCCGCCACCGCGGCAGCGGCCGCCAGTGCCACGCAGGGCGCGCCGGGCCTGGCCAGCAGTCCGCAGCAAGTCATAGCCCAGGGGCCGCAGCCCGGGGCGCAGCAGGGTGAGTCCGCCAGCCCGCAGACGGTGGCCGTGGACGAGCCCGTGGGCCGTCCGCCCGAGAGCGACCAGCGCCCGCCCGAGGTGGCACCGCTGATCGACCAGCCCGGGGTGCTGACCGGCGAAGGCAAGTTCGTGGTCGAGCCGGGCTTCCAGTACGGCTATTCGTCGAACAACCGCGTCGCGCTGGTCGGCTACTCGATCATCCCGGCCATCCTGATCGGCCTGATCGATGTGCGCGAGGTCAAGACCTCGACCTATATCGAATCGATCGCGCTGCGCTATGGCGTGACCAAGCGGCTCGAGATCGAGGCCAAGGTGCCGTACGTGCAGACTTCGGGCTCGACCATCAGCCGCGAGGTGTTCACCGGCACTGCGGTCGACAACGTGTTCAATTCCAGCGGCAAGGGGCTGGGCGATGTCGAGGCGACGGTGCGCTACCAGCTCAACTACGGCAACGAGCGCATCCCGTACTTTGTCGGCTGGCTGCGCTACAAGTCCGCTACCGGCAAGGATCCGTTCGAAGTGGTGACCGATTGCGTGACCCGCTGCGTGGGCAATACCACCGGCACCGGCCTGCCGCTCGGGCTGCCCACCGGCACCGGCTTCCAGGCGATCCAGCCAGGCATCACCTGGCTGCTGCCGACCGATCCGGCGGTGTTCTTCGGCACCTTCAGCTACCTGCACAACTTTGCGCGCAACAACGTCAGCCGCACCGTGCTGAACGGCGAGAAGGAGAACCTGGGCAAGATCGCGCCGGGCGACATCTTCGAGTTCAGCTTCGGCATGGGGCTGTCGCTCAACGAAAAGGCGTCGTTCAGTATCGGCTATGACCAGGCCATCATCTGGCCGACCAAGCAGAACGGCATGACCGTGCCGGGCTCGGTGCGCATTACCCAGGGCACCTTGCTGGTGGGGTATTCGTACCGCTTCAACAACCGCTATACGCTCAACCTGTCGGTGGGCGCGGGGCTGACGCGCGACACGCCCGACCTGCAGGTCAATGTGCGCCTGCCGATCACTTTCTGAAGCCCATGATGCAGACGTGACGCGTGCCCCGCCCGGGCGGGACACGCGTGCGCATCACATGTCAGCGATAGTGTGCCGGGACCGTACGCCAGCGCCGAAACGCGCCTTGCGCTGGCCCCATGAACGGCGTACAAAGAAATAACCCCGCGCCGCCAGCGGTACTTTCCGACCAGCCTAAACCTCACCGGTGGTGCGGCCTGTACAAGGAGAGAGACATGCGCAAACGCATCTTCTGGTTGTTGCCCGACCTGGCGAGTGCCAAACGCACCATGGATGACCTGCTGCTGGCCCGCGTCGAGAACCGCCACATCCACTTCGTGGCGCGCGACGGTGCCGACATGACCGGCCTGCATGAAGCCAACCTGTTCCAGACTTCCGACATCGTCCACGCGGCCGAAATGGGCCTGATGGTCGGCGGCGGCGTGGGCGTGGTGGCCGGCGTGGTGGTGGCGATGTTCCCCATCGTCAGCGACACTCCGCAGTGGGGGCTGGTCGGCGTGCTGGCGGTGCTGGGCGCGGTGTTCGGGGCCTGGGCCGCAAGCATGATCGGCAGTTCGGCGCCCAACAGCCGGCTGCGCGCGTTCGAGAAAGACATCGAGGCGGGCAAGATCCTGCTGATGGTCGACGTGCCGCGCACCCGCGTGGAAGAAATCGAAACCCTGCTGCGCAACGCGCATCCGGAAGCCAGCTTCGCCGGCGTCGATCCGGCCGTGCCGGCGTTCCCCTGATCCGGCACCTGCCGGCGACTGGCGCCACGTGGCGCCGCATGTCTCTCTGCGCGCGCCACCTGCCGCGCGCCCGGTCCGCACCGGAACCGCCCCCGGTTCCGGTGTGATGCCGCTGCAACACCCCCTGTTTTCCCGGTTTGCCCGCGTCGGACGCATGCGGTACCTTGCGTGACGGCGCGCGGGCCTGTCCGCGGCGTCGCCACAAAATAACGAAAGCAGCCGTCCAGGCGGAGGGGGCGAGACAATGAAGGCGAAATGGATCGCGTGCGGCGTGCTGGCCGCCACGCTGGGGTGGGCCGCGCAGATGGCCCAGGCGGAACCGGGCGTGACCCGCAACACTATCCGCATCGGCCAGTCGGCCGGCGTCACCGGGCCGGTGGCGGGCTCGGTCAAGGAGCAGATCGCCGGCGCGCAGGTCTACCTGCGCACGGTCAACGCCAGCGGCGGCGTTGCCGGCCGGCGCATCGAACTGGTCACCTACGATGACGGGTTCGATGCCAAACGCACCCCCGACAACGTGCGCAAGCTGCTCGACGAAGACAAGGTGTTCGCGCTGTTCATGGTACGCGGCACGCCGCAGAACGAAAGCATCCTGCCCCTCATCGCCGCGCAGAAGGTGCCGCTGATCGCGCCGCTGACCGGCGCCATCACGCTGCACCGGCCGGTGAACCGCTACGTCTTCAACGTGCGCGCCAAGTACCAGGACGAAGTGGCGCGCGCGATCAACCACCTGGCCACGTCGGGCATGAGCCGCATCGGCATCTTCTACGCCAACGACGGCTTCGGCCAGGACGTGCTCGAAGGCTACAGCACCGCGCTGCAAGCGCGCGGCGTGCAGCCGGCGGCGACGGTCAACTTCGCCCGTCCCATGGGCGACATCAGCCAGGGCGTGGCGGCCATGCACAAGGCCAATCCGCAGGCGGTGCTGGTGATCGGCTCGGGCTCGGAGGCGGCGCGCATCATCCGCGAGTTGCGCCGCGCCGGCAGCGAGGCGCAGTTCGTCACGCTGTCCAACAACGCCGCCGATGCCTTTATCCGCGAACTCGGCGACGACGCGCGCGGGCTGATCATCACGCAGGTGGTGCCGGGCACCAACTCCAGCCAGATGACGCTGGCCAGCGAATACCGCAGCCTGGCCAAGCAGCAGGGCGTGGAGCCGTCCAACGCCGGCATGGAAGGCTTCATGTCGGCCAAGGTGCTGGTCGAAGGCCTGCGCCGCGCCGGCCCCGAGCTGACCCGCGAGCGGCTGGTCGCGGCGCTGGAGGGCATGCGCGACTATGACCTCGGCGGCATCCTGATCAGCTACAGCGCGGCACGCCACACCGGCTCGTCGTTCGTTGAGATGTCGATCGTGTCGTCCACCGGCAAGCTGATCCGCTAGCGCGCGTGGGTGCGGGCCCGGAGCCGGCCGCTGCGGTATAGTCGCCCGCATGGCTACTCCTATCCCTTCCCCCGATTCCCGTACCCCGTTCGCGCTGCATGGCCGCGTGGCGCTGGTGACCGGCGGCGCGCAGGGCCTGGGCCTGGCGATCGCCGCCGGGCTGGCCGATGCCGGTGCCCATGTGCTGGTGGTGGCCCGCAATGCGCCGCGCGTGCACGAGGCCGTCGCCACGCTGGCGGCGCGCGGCGGCAGCGCCGAGGCACTGGTGCTCGACATCACCGACGAGGCCGCCGTGGCAGCAGCCTTCGAGCGCATCGATGCCGACCACGGCCGGCTCGACATCCTGGTGAACAACGCCGGCGCGCGCAACCGCAGCAACATGGCGCAGCTCGATGCCGGCGACCTGCGCGCCATGCTCGAGACCAACCTGGTGGCGCCCTACGCGCTGTGCCGGCTGGCCGCGCAGCGCATGCGCCAGGGCGGCTACGGACGCATCGTCAATGTCAGCTCGATCGCAGGCCAGGTGGCGCGCGCCGGCGACGTGCTCTATCCCGCCACCAAGGGCGGACTGGACGCGCTCACGCGCGCCATGGCCGCCGACCTGGGCCGCCACGGCGTCACCGTCAATGCGATCGCCCCCGGCTACTTCGCCACCGAGCCGAACCAGCCCATGGTCGAGGACGAGAGCGTGGCCGAGTGGCTGCGCCAGCGCACCTCGCTGGGCCGCTGGGGCCAGCCGCAGGAGGTGGCGGGCGCGGTGGTGTTCCTGGCATCGCCGGCGGCGTCGTATGTCACCGGGCAGGTGCTGGCGGTCGACGGCGGCTATCTCGGGCACTTCTGACCCAGGCACTGCTGGCGCATCGCGCGCTGCTTTTTCTTCAAAGCGTACCCAATTCTGCGTACCGCTCGCGCACGCGATTCAGCGCCGCGCGGGCGCCTTGCCGCCGCGGTAGAACGCCTGCAGGGCCTCGATCATCGCGGCGGCCGCGGCCGAATCGCCGCGGTCCTTGAGCCGCACCAGGCAGATATCGCGCACCAGCGACGGCAGCTGCAGCGGCCGGATCGCCAGCCCTTCGCGGCGGAACTGGAACAGCGCCAGTGACGGCACCGCGCTGATGCCCGGGCCTGCCTGCACCAGCGCCGCCACCGTCGCCAGGTGCTCCACCTCCATCACGCTGGCCAGCCGCAACGGATGCAGCGCCGCGTCCAGGTGCTGGCGCACGCTGGTCGTGCGCGACAGCTGGATGAACGGCAGCCCCGTCAGCATCTCCGGCGTGATGCGCCGCTTGCGCGCCAGCGCATGGTCCGCCGGGCACACCAGGTGGAAGGTGTCGCGCACCAGCGGCTCGACGCGCAGGTCGTCGTCCTGCGCCGGCGCGGGCGCCAGCGCAAAGTCGGCGCGGCCCTGCCGCACCAGCTCGATGCAGCCGTCGGCAAGCTGGTCGAACAGTTCCAGCACGATGCCCGGATAGCGCGCGCGGAACTGCGCCAGCAGTGGCGGCAAATCGCCCCCCGCGAGCGAGGGCAGCGCCGCGATCGACACCCGCCCCTTGCGCCGCTCGGCGTGCGCGCGCAGGTCTTCGAACGCGGTCTCGAAGTCGGCCAGCAGCCGGCGCGCGGCCTGCTCGAAGCGCACGCCGTCGGTGCTCAGCTCCACATGCCGCGTGGTGCGTTCGAACAGCCGGCTGCCGGCCTGCTCTTCCAGCGTCTGCACCAGCGCGCTGAAGGCCGACTGCGACAGGTGGCAGGCACGCGCCGCGCGCGTGAAATTGCGGTAGGTGGCCAGCGCCACGAAGGCGCGCAGGTGCTTGACCGACAGGTTCATGGGGCCAGCGTATCTATCCAGGAAGTCGATAGATTAATCCAAATAATCCGTTTTTTGGCTGAGCCTGCGCACCCTAGAATGGGACCGACCTGCCCGATTCCTGGCTCCCGATTTCTCACTCGACCATGACTGCTCCCTTGCTGATCGGCTCCGGCGCCGGCTTCTCCGGCGACCGTACCGATGCCGCGCTGCCGGTGGTGCGCACGCTGATCGCCGCGGCGCAGCCGGCCGCGCTGATCTTCGAGACCCTGGCCGAGCGCACCCTGGCGCTGGCGCAACTGGCGCGGCGCAACGATCCCGCGCAAGGCTACGAGCCGCTGCTCGATGCGCTGCTGGCGCCGGTGCTGGGGCTGTGCCTGCAGCACCGCATTGCCATCGTCGGCAATTTCGGTGCCGCCAATCCGCGCGCTGCCGCGCGGCGCGTGCTGCAGCTGGCCAGCGAACTGGGCCTGGCCGCGCCGCGCGTCGCCGTGGTCGAGGGCGACGACCTGTCCGACGCGCCCGGGCGCGCGCGCCTGCACGGGATCCTCGGCGACGCCTTCGACGCCGAGCGCTTTGTCTGCGCCAACGCCTATATCGGCGCGCAAGGCATTGCCGATGCCCTCGCCGCCGGCGCCCAGGTGGTGGTGTGCGGGCGCGTGGCCGACCCGGCGCTGGCGTTGGGGCCGGCGATGGCGCACTTCGGCTGGGCCTGGGACGACTGGGACCGGCTTGCCGCCGCGACCATGGCCGGGCACCTGCTCGAATGCGGGGCGCAGGTCACCGGCGGCTACTTTGCCGATCCGGGCCGCAAGGAGGTGCCGGACGTGCACGCGCTGGGCTTTCCGATCGCGCAGCTCGATGCCGGCGGCGGCATCGAACTCTTCAAGGCCGCCGACACCGGCGGCTGCGTCGACCTGCGCACGGTCAAGGAGCAGCTGCTGTACGAAGTCCACGACCCATGCGCCTACCTGACGCCGGACGTGGTGGCCGACATCGGCGCCGTCACCGTGGCGCAGCTGGGCCCGGACCGCGTGTCCGTGCGCAACGTGCGCGGCCACCCGCGCCCGGCGCAGCTCAAGGCCAATGTGTTCAGCCACGGCGGCTGGCTGGCCGAGGGCGAGATCTCTTACGCCGGCCCCAACGCCGCGGCGCGCGCGCGGCTGGCCGCCGACATCTTGCGCCGGCGCATGCGCATGCTGGGCCACGACGCGCCGATCCGCTTCGACCTGATCGGCGTGCTCAGCGTGCTCGCCGACGATGCCGGCGCCATGCTGGCGCAGCCCCAGCCGCACGAGGCGCAGGCGCAGGACGTGCGCCTGCGTGCCGCGCTGGCGCATGACGACCTGGCGGTGGCGCAGGCGCTGCAGCGCGAGGTCAACGCGCTCTATACCTGCGGCCCCGCCGGCGGCGGCGGCGTGCGCACGGCGCAGCGCGCGCGGCTGAACGCGGTGTCGTGTCTGGTGCCGCGCGCCGCGGTCACGCCCACCTTTACCTTCATCGACTGAGGAGCCCGCCATGCCCGCCACCGCCGCGCTCTACCAGTTCGCCCATGGCCGCACCGGCGACAAGGGCGACCGTTCCAACATCAGCGTGATCGCCTATGACCCGCGCGACTTCGAGCACCTGGTCGCGCACGTGACCGAAGACGCGGTGCGCGCGCTGTTTCGCGAGCGCCGGCCTGCGGCGGTCACGCGCTACCTGGTGCCGTCGCTGCAGGCGATGAACTTCGTGCTCGACGGCGTGCTCGATGGCGGCGTCAACGATGCGCTCAACCTCGACACCCACGGCAAGGCGCTGTCGTTCCGCCTGCTGCAGCTTGAGATCCCGCTGCCGCCGCGGCTCGCGCCGGGGGCTTCGGACCACCCTTGAACCCTTGCCTTCACCGATAACGATTTCAACAGGAGACCTCACATGCATCCGCTCTTCAAGCCACTGGCCGTTGCCGCGCTCGCGCTGGTCCTGCCCGCGGGCCAGGCCTGGGCCGAGTTTCCCGACAAGCCGATCCGCTTCGTGGTGCCGTTTGCCGCGGGCAGCGCCACCGACCAGCTCGCGCGCGCCGTCGGCCAAGCCATCACCGTGGACAGCAAGGTCACCGTGGTGGTCGACAACAAGCCCGGCGCCAATGGCTTTATCGCCGCGTCCGACGTGGCCAAGGCGGCGCCGGACGGCTACACCGTGCTGATCAGCACCAACACCACGCATGCGGCCAACGAGCACCTGTTCAAGAAGCTGCCCTACGACCCGGTCAAGGACTACACGCCCATCACCGCGCTGGGCCGCGGCGGCCAGATCATGGTCGTGAATCCGCAGGTGCCGGCCAGGACCGTGGGCGAGTTCATCGCGCTGGCGCGGCAGCAGCCGGGCAAGCTCAGCTTCGGCAGCGGCAGCTCGTCGTCGCGCATTGCCGGCGAGCTGTTCCAGCAGATGGCGCAGGTGCAGCTGCTGCACGTGCCGTACAAGAGCAACCCGCTCGCGATCACCGACCTGCTCGGCAACCAGATCCAGATGATGATCACCGATACCGCCACCGGCCTGCCGCAGGTCAAGAGCGGCAAGCTGCGCGCGCTGGGCGTGTCGGGCAAGGCCCGCTCGCCGCTGGCGCCGGAGGTGCCGACCATCGATGAAGCCGGCGTCAAGGGCTATGAGATGAGCTACTGGTTCGCCGCCTACGCGCCCGCGGGGACGCCGCAGCCGGTGGTGGCCAAGCTCAACGCAATGATGGTGAAGGCCGCGCGCAGCGAGACTGCCGCCGGCTTCTACAAGTCGACCGGCACCGAGATCTTCACCAGCACGCCCGCGGAACTGGCGAAGTTCCAGTCGCAGGAGTCCGGCAAATGGGGCCGCATCATCAAGGCGGCGAATATCCAGCCAGAGTAAAAACCGGGCGGCGCAAGCTCCCATGCATGGAAAACGGGGCCCATGGGCGTGCACATGGCCCCGTTTTTTACGCAGAAGTAGGTACGCTTTGACCCTTTCGGCCTTGTCGGACAAGGCGCGGCTAAGATATGCGCTGGCCGCGCGCCCCCATGCGCCGGCCTGCTCCTCGATAACACCAACCAGAACAGGATCAGGATATGAAGCTGCAGTCCATGGTGGGCCATGCCACCCTCAGCCGGCGCGCGCGCCTCACGTTGCGCCAGGCAGTATCGAGCGCCATCGTCGCCATCGCCATGGGCAGCGCCGTACTGGCCGCGGGCGTGGCCAGCGCGCAGACCGCCACGCCGCCGGCGCAGCAGAAGACCCAGGTGCCGGGCTACTACCGCATGATGGTCGGCCAGCTCGAAGTCACCGCGCTCTATGACGGCTACATCGACCTGGACACCAAGCTGTTCAAGTACACCAGCGCGCGCGAAGTGCAGAGCCTGCTGGCGCGCATGTTCGTGGCGTCGACGCCCGGCATGCAGACCGCGGTCAATGCCTACCTGGTCCATACCGGCAGCCGCCTGGTGCTGGTCGACACCGGCGCGGCCGGCTGCTTCGGGCCGACGCTGGGACGCATCGGCGAGAACCTGCGCGCCGCGGGCTATGCGCCCGAGCAGGTCGATACCGTGCTGCTGACGCACCTGCATGGCGACCATGCCTGCGGCCTGGCCATCGACGGCAAGGCCGCGTTTCCGAACGCCACGGTCTATGTCGACAAGGCCGACCTCGATTACTGGCTGAGCGATGCCAACGCCGCCGCCGCGCCGAAGGAGGCGCAAGGCCTGTTCGCGATGGCGCGGGCCGCGGTCGCGCCGTACCAGGCGGCGCAGCGCCTGCGCACCTTCAACGGCGGCGCCGGCAGCGGCTCCATTCCCGAGCCGGTTCCGGGCGTGCGCGTGGTGCCGGCCAACGGGCATACCCCGGGCCATAGCGGCTACCTGTTCACCTCGGGCAACGACAGCCTGCTGCTGTGGGGCGATATCGTGCACAACCACGCGGTGCAGCTGCGCCGCCCGCAGGTGGCGATGGAGTTCGACGTCGACAGCAACCAGGCCGTGATCACGCGCAAGCGCATCCTCGAGCAGGCCGCCAGGGGGAAACTGTGGGTGGGGGGCGCGCACATGCCGTTCCCGGGCCTGGGCCACGTGCGCCGCGACAGCGCCGGCTATACCTGGGTGCCGGCCGAATATGGCCCGATCCGCAACGACCGCTAGCGCGGCAGGTGCCGGCCCGGGCGGGTTCAGGGCAGAGTCAGGACAGGACCAGGACAGGTTCAGGGCCGGCGCCGCTCCATCGCGACCATCGAGGGCGTAAAGCCGAGCTGGCCGAAGAAGGCGGCTTCGGACGAGCGCGCCGCGCGCAGCATCCAGCTGATATCGGGATCGCTGCCGACGATATGCCGCACCAGCGCGCGGCCGATGCCGTGACGGCGGTGGCCGGGCGCCACCACTACCATCGACAAGAAACCGTCGCAGACGTCGTCGCACAGCGCGCGGGCAAAGCCGACCACCTCGCCCTTCTCGACCGCCACGGCGACGCGCTGCGAATTGGCCACCAGCCGCGCGAACTTGTCGGGGCCGCCGACCCGGTGGGCCCAGCCATTGGCGATCAGTAGTTGTCTGGCTGCCTCGAGGTCGTCGGGCAACAGGTTACGGATTTCCATTGGCGGCTCTCCCAGCAAAGCATGTACGGCCCCTCGCCGCCCCTTGCCACCAGGGGCGCCGCGAGTCGAGAACGGCACGGCAAGCCGTGCCGCGCAATTGGCGGAGTGTAGCGAGCGGGCGCGGGCGCGTCAATTTGGCGGCCGGCGGGCCGGGGCGTTGCTCACCGCGGCGCTCTGGCGCGGTATCATGGCCTCCATGAACGCCCCCGTCTTTTCCTCCGCGCATCCGGCCGACCAGCTCGCCGAGTTCACCGACGCGGATGCGGCGGTTGCCCGCATCCGCGAGATCTACGAGGCATCGGTCGGCGCCGTGCGCGCGCGCTTCGATGCCTTCGCCGACGGCAAGCCGTTGCCCTCGGCCGCGCATGCGTGCTATCCGTACCTGGGCATCTCGGTCAACATCGAGACCATGGTCACCGACAGCCGCCCGTCCTGGGGCACGGTGGCGTACCCCGGCGTCTACGGCACCACGGTGACGCGCCCCGACCTGCTGGCCGACTACTACCGCGACCAGATCGAGCGGCTGATGCGCTATCACCGCGTGCCGGTGGTGGTAGGCCTGAGCCGGCGCCCGATCCCGCTGCCGTTCGTGATCGAGGCCTCGACCACCGACATCAGCTACACCCAGGCGCGCGAGCTGGAAGCGTCGTTCGTGCTGCCGGAGCTGAACCGCATCGACGACGGCATTGCCAACGGCACCTACGAGCCGGTGCCGGGCGAAGCCTGGCCACTGTCGCTGTTCCCCGCCGAGCGCGTGGACCTGGCGCTGCAGCGGCTCTACCACTACACCGGCACGGCGCCGCAGCACTTCCAGCGCTTCGTGCTGTTCACCAACTACCAGCGCTATGTCGACGAGTTCGTCGCGCTGGGGCGCGCGCTGATGGGGAATGGCGACGGCAGCGGCAACGGCAATGGCGACGGCGGCGGCTACACGCGCTTCGTCGAGCCTGGCGACGTGGTGCAGGACCTGGGCGCACCCGAACCCGACGACGCCACGCGCCCGCGCGTGCTGCCGCAGATGCCGGCCTACCACCTGGTGCGCGGCGACAAGCTGGGCGTGACGCTGGTCAATATCGGCGTGGGGCCGTCCAACGCCAAGACCATGACCGACCACCTCGCCGTGCTGCGCCCGCATTGCTGGCTGATGGTGGGCCACTGCGGCGGCCTGCGCCGCTCGCAGCAGCTGGGCGACTACGTGCTGGCGCACGCCTATGTGCGCGACGACCACGTGCTTGACCACGACCTGCCGCCGTGGGTGCCGGTGCCGCCGATCGCCGAGATCCAGGTGGCGCTGCAGGAAGCCGTGGCTCGCGTGACGGGTTTGTCCGGCAACGAGATGAAGACGCGCATGCGCACCGGCACGGTGGTGTCGACCGACGACCGCAACTGGGAGCTGAAGTCCAAGGCGCTGTACGCGCGCTTCAACCAGTCGCGCGCGATCGCCATCGACATGGAAAGCGCGGCGGTGGCCGCCAACGGCTTCCGGCTGCGGGTGCCGTATGGCACGCTGCTGTGCGTATCGGACAAGCCGCTGCACGGCGAACTCAAGCTGCGCGGCATGGCCAACGCGTTCTATCGCCAGCGCGTCAGCCAGCACATGACCATCGGCCTGGAAGCGATCCGAATCCTGCGCGAGAACGGCGTCGAGCAACTGCATTCGCGCAAGCTGCGCAGCTTTGACGAGCCGGCGTTCCGGTAGTCGCTGAGCGGCCCGCTTCCGCCGGCGCCGGGGCGGTACTTGCGCTCAGTGGCTGATCATCCAGGGCCGCCCTCCGGAAGCCTTGGCCGCGTCCGTGCGACCGGCCAGCCGGACCGGGCCGCAGCAGCCACACCCGGCGCCATGCGCCGACGATGACCTGGGCTCGGCCGCGCTGCGCTCATTGATCGCATGCGCCGCGCGCACCGGCGCCGCCAGGCTGGCCAGCGCCGGTGCGGCCACCAGCGCGCGCGCCGCCAGCGCGCCGCAGTGCGGGCAGGCCGCGGCTTCGTCGCGCCGCGACATTGGCCGCATCACCGCGAAATCGCCACAATCTTCACACCGATAGTCGTAGGTGGGCATTGCATCTCCGCCAGGGGGGCACCGCTGGGTTTTCAGGTCAGGTCGGGCGCGAGCGGCAGGTCCACGCCGCCCTGGATCATCTTTACCGGCCCGTTGGCGTTGGGCCGGATATCGAAGTCAAAAATCTGCGTCGGCAGCCACAGCGTGGCGCAGGCATTGGGAATGTCGACCACGCCGCTGATATGCCCCTGGACCGGCGCGGTGCCAAGGATCGAGTACGCCTGCGCGCGCGAGTAGCCGAACCGAGTCAGGTATTCGATCGCGTTCAGGCACGCCTGCCGGTAGGCCACGTGCACGTCCAGGTAGTGCTGCGTGCCGGCCTCGTCGACCGAGATCCCTTCGAAGATCAGGTAGTCGTTGTAGCCGGGGGTGATCGGGCTGGGCTTGAAGATCGGATTGCGGATGCCGTACTTGGCCATGCCGTCCTTGATCAGCGATACGCGCATATGCACCCAGCCGGCCATTTCGATGGCGCCGCAGAACGTGATTTCGCCGTCGCCCTGCGAGAAGTGCAGGTCGCCCACCGACAGGCCCGCGCCGTCGACATAGACCGGAAAGTAGACCTTGGCGCCGCGCGACAGGTCCTTGATGTCGCAGTTGCCGCCGTGTTCGCGCGGCGGCACCGTACGCGCGCCGGCAGCGGCGGCACGGTCGCGCGCCTCCCCCTGCAGCCGGCCCATGTGCGCGGTGGCGGCAAAGGGCGGGTTGGCCAGCGGTGGCACGCGCGCCGGATCGGTGGCGATGAAATCCAGCTCGCGCCGGTTCCAGGTCTCCAGCATGGCATGGTCCGGCAGGCAGCCGATCAGGCCCGGGTGGATCAGGCCGGCAAAATTCACGCCGGGAACGTGGCGCGACGAGGTATAGAGTCCGTGGAAATCCCAGATCGATTTCTGCGCCTGCGGGAAGTGGTCGGTCAGGAAGCCACCGCCGTTCTGCTTTGAGAAGAAGCCGTTGAAGCCCCACTGGCAGTCCGGCTTGGCGCCGATGTCGAGCAGGTCCACCACCAGCAGGTCGCCGGGCTCGGCGCCATGCACGCCCACCGGCCCGGACAGGAAGTGCACGATCGACAGGTCGATGTCACGCACATCGTCGGCCGAATCGTTGTTGCGGATAAAGCCGCCGGTCCAGTCGTAGGTCTCGAGGATAAAGTCGTCGCCGGGCCTGACCCAGCAGGCCATCGGGATGTCCGGGTGCCAGCGGTTGTGCACATTGGGGTTCTGGTACGGCGATTCGGCCAGGTCGACCTTGATCAGGGTGTCCGTCATGACGTTGCCTCCTTGGGTGGCGTGGTTGGATCGCGTGGTAAGGAATGGAATCCGGCTCAGACCGATAGCAGTCGCCGGATATGGTCCACATCGGTGCTGTGGCGCTGGGTCTCGTGCACGAAGCGGCCGCCCTCGATGACCAGCAGGCGGTCCGCCACCTCCAGCGCAAAGCTCAGCACTTGCTCGGAAAACACGATGGTGATGTCGCGCGTGCGGCGGATCTGGTTCAGCGCGCGGGCGATGTCCTTGATGATCGACGGCTGGATGCCCTCGGTAGGCTCGTCCAGCAGCAGCACCCTGGGGTTGGCCACCAGGGCACGCGCAAGCGCCAGTTGCTGCTGCTGCCCGCCAGAGAGGTTGCCACCCTTGCGCCGGCGCATATCGAACAGCACCGGGAACATCGCGAAAATCTCGTCGGGGATGCGGCGGCTCTTGCCTTGCTCCATGCCGGTGAGGATGTTCTCCTCGACGCTCAGGTGCGAGAAGATCATGCGTCCCTGCGGCACGTAGCCAAGGCCGGCGCGCACGCGGCGATAGCTCTCGTCGCGCGCGACGTCCCTGCCGTCCACGCGGACCTGGCCCGAGCGCACCGGCAGCATGCCGATCATGGCCTTGAACAGCGTGGTCTTGCCCATGCCGTTGCGGCCCATGATCGCCACCGTCTCGCCCTGGGCGGCGGCAAACGACACGCCGTGCAGCACCTCGCTCTGGCCATAGTTGACGACCACGTTATCGACTGTGAGCATGGGGATTCTCCGTACGTAGGGATGGCTGCATCAGTGGCCCAGGTAAACGTCGATCACGCGCGGGTCTTGCTGCACCTGGTCCATCGACCCTTCGGCCAGGATCCGGCCCTGGTGCATCACGGTGACCTTGTCGGCGATCTGCCTGACGAAATCCATGTCGTGCTCGATCACGATCACGGCGCGGCCCTTGCTGATGCGCCTGAGCAGCGCGGCGGTCTGCTCACGCTCGCGCACGCTCATGCCGGCGATGGGCTCGTCGAGCAGCAACAGCTGCGGCGCCTGCATCAGCAGCATGCCGATCTCCAGCCACTGCTTCTGGCCGTGCGACAGCTGTGCCGCCTCGCGCTCCAGCGCATCGGCCAGGCCGATCTGCGCCGCCACCTCGGCCACGCGCCCGCGCACCTCCGTGCTGGTGCGGAAGGTCAGCGCGCCCAGCACGCCGCGCCCGCGCGGAAACGACACCGCCAGGTTCTGGAACACGCTCAGGTTCTCGTAGATCGATGGGGTCTGGAACTTGCGGCCGATGCCGGCGCGCACGATCTGGTACTCGGGCAGCCCCGTCATCTCGCGGTTGGCAAACTTGATGCTGCCGCCGCCGGCACGGGTCTTGCCGCACACCAGGTCCAGCAGCGTGGTCTTGCCGGCGCCATTGGGGCCGATGATCACGCGCAGCTCGTCGCGGTCGACATAGAGCGTGAGCCCGTCGATGGCCTTGAAGCCGTCGAACGAAACCGTCAGGTCTTCCACGGCCAGCATGAAGTCGGTATTGCTCATGGTGTCTGCCTCGCGCGTCAGGCCGTCGTGGCCGGGATGCCCTCGGCCGGCGCGGGCGGATCGTCGGCACGGCGGCGCGCCAGGTACTTGCGGTAGAGGCCGGCCAGCCCGTCCGGGAACGCCACCACCACGCCGATGAACAGCGCCGCCATCAGGAACAGCCAGAGATCCGGGAAACTCTCCGAGAAATAGGTCTTGCCGGCATTGACCAGCAACGTGCCCCACACCGCGCCGACCAGGCTCATGCGCCCGCCCACGGCGGCGAAGATGACCATCTCGATCGACGGCACGATGCCGACGAACGAGGGCGACATAAATCCCACCTGCAGCGTGAACATGGCACCGCCGATGGCGGACAAGCCCGCCGCCAGGCAGAACACGAACACCTTGAACATCGACACGTCGTAGCCGGAGAAGCGCACCCGGTCTTCCTTGTCGCGCATGGCCAGCAGCAGCACGCCGAGCTTGCTGCGCTGGATCCAGCGGCACAGCGCGATCGCGCCGAACAGCAGCGCGACGTTGACGAAGTAGAGGATGAGCCTGGCGCTGTCGGTGCGGATATCCCAGCCGAGCAAGGTCTTGAGGTCGGTAATGCCGTTGACGCCGCCGGTATAGCCTTGCTGGCCGATGATCAGCACCGATAGGATCAGCGCCACCGCCTGCGTGATGATGGCAAAGTAGACCCCGCCGACACGGCGGCGGAACATCGCGAAGCTGACCACGAAGGCCAGCAGCACCGGGATGACGACGACGCCGGCCAGCGCGAGCGGCAGGTGGCGGAACGGCTCCCACCACCAGGGCAGCGCGCTCAGCTGGTTCCAGTCCATGAAGTCGGGAATGCCGGGCGTGGACTGGATCGCCGTGCTCTTCGGGTCAGAGGCCTCGAGCTTCAGGAACATCGCCATGGCATAGCCGCCAAGGCCGAAGAACACGCCTTGCCCCAGGCTCAGCACACCGCCATAGCCCCACAGCATCACCAGCCCCACGGCGACGAAGGCATAGCTGAGGTACTTGCCGGCCAGGTTCAGCCGGAACACATCCAGCGCGAGCGGCAGTGCCACCAGCAGCACCAGTGCCAGCAGCGCGTAGCCGGACCATTCGGCGCCGGCATGCTGCCGCAGCCGCCGCAGGTTCAACGCAAGGGGTTTCGAGGACGACATCACAGGCTCCCTGGAAAGGAATTCAGCGGCGCGCCGCCGGCGCGAACAAGCCTTGCGGGCGGATCATCAGGATGGTCACGATCAGCAACAGCGTCAGCACGCGCGCCATCGACCCCGTCATGAAAAACTCGGAGACCGATTGCATCTGCGCGATGCCGAAGGCCGAAGCCACCGTGCCAGCGAGGCTGGCCGCGCCGCCGAACGTGACCACCAGGAACGCGTCGACGATGTAGAGCGAGCCGCTGGTCGGCCCGGTCGAGCCGATGGTGGTGAACGCGGCGCCGGCCACGCCGGCGATGCCGCAGCCGATCGCGAAGGTGAGCCGGTCGGTGCGGCGCGTGTTGATACCCGCGGCATTGGCCATGGCCCGGTTGGCCGTGGTGGCGCGCACGCGCAGGCCCCAGCGTGAGCGGTACAGTGCCAGCCAGACCAGCCCGGCCACGCCCAGCGTCAGCGCCATCACGAACAGGCCGTTGATGGGAATATCCAGGCCGGGGGCGGGCGTCCATGAGCCCATCAGCCAGTCCGGCAGCGTCGGGCTGACTTCCTTGGGCCCGAAGCTGGATCGGAACGCCTGCTGCATGCCGAGCGACAGCCCCCAGGTGGCCAGCAGGGTATCGAGCGGACGTTTGTAGAGATGCCGGATCAGCGCCCACTCGCTCAGCCAGCCCGCGCTGAAGGCAAGCGCGAACGCGCCGCAGATGGCCATGGGGAAGTAGTACGGCATCCACGCGGGCGCCAGGCGTTCGGCCGTGGCCGATGCCAGGAAGACCGTATAGGCGCCGATGGTCATGAACTCGCCATGGGCCATGTTGATGACGCCCATCTGGCCGAAGATGATGGCCAGGCCAAGCGCCATCAGCAGCAGCACCGAGAACAGGCTCAGCCCGGCAAAGCCCTGCATCAGGGCAATGTTCAGCATGTCGGAGAGGCTCATGAAGACGGCTCCGTGAGGTCAGGGGATCACGGCCGGCATGGCAGCCATTGCCAGCCCGGCGCGGTATTACTGGTAGCCTTTCGGGAACGGGTTGGGCGCAATCAGCTGCGGCGATTCGGCCACCACCCTGAACTGGCCGTCGGGCTGCGCCAGGCCGACCCGCGTCTTGCTCCACAGGTGATGGTTCGCATCCACCTTGACGTAGCCTTCGGGCGCGGTCTTCAGCTCGATGCCGGGAGAAGCCGCCACCACCTTGTCGACATCGAAGCTGCCCGCTTTCTCGACCGCGGCCTTCCATAGCCACGGGCCCAGGTAGGCCGCCTGGGTGACATCGCCGATCACGGCCTTGCCGCCGTACCTGGCCTTGAAGGCATCGACGAACTGCCTGTTGTTGGCGTTGTCCAGTGACTGGAAGTACTTCATCGCGGCATAGAAGCCGGCGATGTTCTCGCCGCCGATGCCCAGCACTTCATCCTCGGTGACCGAGATGGTCAGCAGGAACTGCTTGTCCGCGGTGATGCCGGCTGCCTTCAGCTGCTTGTAGAAGGCCACGTTGGAGCCGCCCACCACGATCGCGTAGATGCAGTCCGGCCTGGCCACCTTGATCTTGTTGATCAGCGAGTTGAAGTTGGTATGGCCCAGCGGGTAGTACTCTTCGCCGACCACCTTCAGCTTCAAGAAATTCTCAATGTGCTTGCGCGCGATCTTGTTCGACGTGCGCGGCCAGATGTAGTCCGAGCCGATCAGGAAGAAGCTCTTGGCCTGCTTCTGCCTGGCGGCCCAGTCCAGTCCCCAGATGATCTGCTGGGTGGCCTCCTGGCCGGTGTAGATCACGTTCTTCGATTGTTCGAGGCCCTCGTAGAAGGTGGGGTAGTAGAGCAGGCCGTTCTCCTTCTCGAACACCGGCAGCACCGCCTTGCGCGAGGCCGAGGTCCAGCAGCCGAACACCGCGGCAGCACGGTCGTTGACCAGCAGCTTGCGTGATTTCTCGGCAAAGGTGGGCCAGTCGGAGGCGCCGTCCTCCTTGACCACCCGGATCTTGCGGCCAAGGATGCCACCGGCTGCATTGATCTGGTCGATGGCGAGCTGCTCGGCCTGGATCGAGCCCGTTTCAGAGATTGCCATGGTGCCGGTGGCCGAGTGCAGCTGGCCGACGGTGACTTCGGTATCGGTCACGGCCAGCCTGGTGGTGTTGACCGTAGCGGTAGGCAGGCTGGCGCCCTGCGCGCGCGCCGCCAGGCCCGCCAGCGGCAGTGCCGGCAGGGCGGCCAGGCCTTGCATCAGGCGCCGACGCGGCAGCGATGGCGCGCCGTCGCCATGGGTGGTTGGGGATCCGTTGCTGTCTGTGTCACGCATGATCGACGCTCCTTGGGGACGAGGTGAGTGGGCTGAGCCGTGGCGGCAATGCAGCTTGCGAGACGATCATGCTGGGCTGCGGCAAGGGCGGCCATACGTCATTCAACGTACGCGCCGTTCGCGGCAGGATCGCCAGGCGCATCGGCACGGCGGCACAGCTCTTGCATCAGCGCGGCTCGACGCCAGCGCCCTGCCGCCGTTGCCACGTTTTCCGACCTTTCCTCCGGACCGAACCATGTCGAGCGCCAGCCAGCCAGTCCAGCGCATCAGCAAGATCCGCCGCGACTACAACCGCTGGGTGGCAGACGAGACTCTCGAGGACTACGCGCTGCGTTTTGCACCAAGGTCGTTCCGCAAGTGGAGCGCGTTCCGGGTGGCCAATACCGCTTTTGGTGCAGTCGCCTTCCTGGCGCTGGAGGCCATCGGCGCCGCCATCACGCTGAGCTATGGCTTTACCAACGCGATGTGGGCGATCGGCGTGGTCAGCCTGGTGATCTTCCTGACCGGCCTGCCGATCGCTTACTACGCGGCGCGCCATGGCCTGGACATCGACCTGCTGGCGCGCGGCGCCGGCTTCGGCTACCTGGGGTCGACCATCACCTCGCTGATCTACGCCAGCTTCACCTTCATCTTCTTCGCGCTTGAGGCCGCGATCATGGCCCAGGCCTTCGAGCTGCTGTTCGACCTGCCGCGGCCGGTCGGCTACCTGCTGTCGGCCATGGTGGTCATCCCGCTTGTTACGCATGGCGTCACGCTGCTGTCGCGCATCCAGCTCTGGTCGCAGCCGGTGTGGCTGGTCCTGCTGGTGCTGCCCTACGCGCTGATCCTCTGGCGCGAGCCCCAGCGCTATGGCGACTTCCTGTCGCTCAACGGGCGCCTGGCCGATGGCGATGGCTTCTCCTGGCCGGCATTCGGCGCGGCCGCCACCGTGGCGGCCGCGCTGATCGCGCAGATCGGCGAGCAGGTCGACTTCCTGCGCTTCATGCCACCGCTGACGCGGCGCAACCGCGTGCGCTGGTGGAGCGCGCTGATCGTGGCCGGCCCCGGCTGGATCATCCTGGGTGCGGCAAAGATGGCGGGCGGGGCGTTCCTGGCCTTTGTGGTGCTGCAGGCCGGGCAGCCGCTCACGCATGCGCTCGAACCCACGCAGATGTACCTGGCGGGCTTTGCACGCGGGCTGGGGCCGGCCTGGCCCGGCTGGGTCGCCGTGGCGCTGACGGGATTGTTCGTACTGGTCTCGCAGACCAAGATCAATATCACCAACGCCTATGCCGGCTCGCTGGCATGGTCGAATGTGTTTGCGCGGCTGACGCACAGCCACCCGGGCCGCGTGGTGTGGCTCGCCTTCAATGTGCTGATCGCGGTCATGCTGATGGCCATGGGCGTGTTCGAGGCGCTGGAGCAGGTGCTGGCGCTCTACGCCCACCTCGCCGTCGCGTGGGTTGGCGCGCTCTTCGGCGACCTCGTCATCAGCAAGCCGCTCGGGCTTTCGCCGCGGCATATCGAATTCCGGCGCGCCTACCTGTTCGATATCAACCCTGCCGGCTTCGGCGCGATGCTGCTGGCATCTGCGGCGTCGATGGTGGCCCACCTGGGGGTGTTGGGCGAGGGCCTGCGCCCGGCTTCGGTCGGTGTCGGCCTCGCGCTCGCGATCCTGCTGTCGCCGCTGATCGCCCTGGCCACGCGCAGCCGCTATTTCATCGCGCGCGCGCCCGCCGACTTCGGCCGTCGCCATGCCGTGATCCGCTGCGCCATCTGCCGCAATCCCTTCGAGCAGGAAGACGTGGCCGCGTGCCCAGCCTATCGCGGCCCGATCTGCTCGCTCTGCTGCACGCTCGACGCGCGCTGCGGCGACCGCTGCAAGCCGGGAGCCAGCGCCCATGCGCAGGTCGCCACGGCGCTGACGCGTGTGTTGCCGGCGGGCACGCCGCCGGACATGGTGCGTCGCATCGGACAATTCGGAATGCTGCTGGCGGGGATGATGTTTATGTTCGGCACCCTGCTGTGGCTGCTCTATACGCAGGAGCAGCTGTCCGGTCCGCTGGCCGCGCCGCGCGCCAGCCTGTTCCTCAAGCTCGGCGCCGGCCTGGTGCTGTTCGCTGCCGTGGCCGCCTGGTGGCTGGCGCTGGCCAATGAAAGCCGTGCCGTGGCGCAGGAAGAATCCGAGCGCCAGAACCAGTTGCTGCAGAAGGAGATCGATGCCCACCGCCGCACCGATGCGCTGCTGCAGGGAGCCAAGGAAGCCGCGGAACACGCAAACCAGGCCAAGAGCCGCTTTATCACCGGCATGAGCCATGAGATGCGCGCCGGCCTCAACGCAATCCTCGGATATTCGCAGTTGCTGCTGCGCGCACCTGCGCTGCCCGCCCCCTGCCGCGAGGATGTGCGCACCATCGGGCGGGCCGGCGAGCACCTGTCCAGCCTGGTCGACGGACTGCTGGAGCTGTCGCGCATCGAGGCCGGCAAGCTGCGCCTGGAGCAGGAAGCGGTGGCGCTGCCAGAGCTGCTGGACGAGCTCGTCCGCATGTTCCGGCCCCTGGCCACCGCGCGCGGCCTGGCGTTCCACTATCGTGTGGCCGGCACGCTGCCGGCGCACGTACGTGGCGACGCCAAGCGCTTGCGCCAGATCCTCATCAACCTTGTCACCAATGCGATCAAGTTCACCGAGCAGGGCGAGGTCGTGCTGACGGTGCAGCACCAGCGCGAGCTGGCCACCATCGCCGTCAGCGACACCGGGCCCGGCATCGCCGCGCATGACCAGGCGCGCATTTTCGATCCGTTCGAACGCGCCACGCCGCACGACGAACAGGAGGGCATTGGCCTGGGGCTCGCCATCGTGCGCCTGCTGGCGGACCTGATGGGCGGGGACATCCGCGTGCGCAGCGCGCCGGGCAAGGGCAGCGAGTTCTCGGTACGGCTGTACCTGCCAAGCGTGCAGGCGCCGCTCGCGCGCCCGCCGGCCGTACCCGCGCAGCCGTTGCCAGCGGGCGCGCGCGTGCTGGTTGTCGATGACCGCGCCGCGCATCGCGCGGTGCTGCGCGGCTTCCTCGCGCCGCTTGGCCTGACCGTGCGCGAAGCGGGCGATGGCGCCGGCTTGCAGGCCGAACTGTGCCGCTGGCAACCGCAACTGGTGCTGCTCGACCTGAACCTGCCCGATGCGTCCGGCTGGGACCTGTGCCGCCAGATCCGCGCGCTGGACCCGGCGCCACAGGTGGTGATCGTCTCTGCCAATGCGCATGAGAACACCGACGAGACGCGGGCGCTGCACGGCTACCTGGGTTTTGTCAGCAAACCGGTGCGCGAGCGCGAACTGGTGGAGATGGTGCGGCGCGCGCTGGCTCAGCCCCAGCCCCAGCCTGCGGCAGCGCCGGCGCCGGACACCCTGCGTGAGCTGCTGCAGCTGGGCGCCACCGGCAGGCTGCGCGCGGTAGAGGCGCAACTTTCAGAACTGGCGCAAGAAGGCGGCGCCGTGGCCGCCTGGGCGCTGCAGATGCTGGCGCTCGCGCGCACCGATGCCGCCGCGCTGACCACATCACTTGGCGAGGCCCTCCATGCATCCCGAAGCTGATCGCCCGCAGGCGCCGCCCGCGCCTGAGACCCGCGTACTGGTGGTCGACGACAATGCCGATGCGCGTAGCTTCATGACCCGTGCGCTGGCTGACGAAGCCATGCTGGTGCACACCGCCGCGAGCGGCAACGCCGCGCTGGACGTGCTTATGCATTTCACGCCCGACGCGGTGCTGCTGGACGTGGACATGCCCGGCATGGACGGCTTTGCCACCTGTGTGCGGCTGCTGGACCGGCACGCCGACCTGCCGGTCATCTTCATGACCGGGCTGGGTGATATCGGCCATATCGTGCGCGGCTTCGAGATCGGCGCCTGCGACTACGTGACCAAGCCGGTAGCAATTGCCGAGGTGGTGGCGCGGCTGCGGTCGCACGCAGGCAAGGCGCGGCTGGCACGCAGCGCGCGGCAGGCAGTACTGGGCAGCTCGGTGCCGATGTTCGCGGCCGGCCGTGGCGGCAAGATCCTGTGGATCAACGACAGCGCGATGGCATTGCTGCATGCGCGGGGATGGCCGGTGCCGGGTCCTGGCGAAGGGTTGGCATCCGGGCTGCATGCAGCCGTGCTACGCCTGTGCATCGCAGCGGAAACCAGTGCCGACGGACTTTGCCTGCGCCGCCTGACAAGCGAGGCCGCCGAGGTGGTGGTGGTGGAGTTGTCCGCGCCGGGGCAGGACCTCGGTGCGTCTGCCGCCGTGCCGGTGCTGACGCCGCGCGAGGCCGAGGTGATGGCCTGGGTGGCGCGAGGCAAGACCAATCGCGATATCGCCGAGATCCTGGGGATGAGTCCGCGCACGGTAAACAAGCACCTGGAACACATCTACGAAAAGCTCGGCGTGGAAACACGCACGGCAGCGGTCGCGGCAGCCCGGCGCACGCTGGGGACGGCATGACGTGCCGGCCGCCAATACAAAGAACAGGCCGGCGTGCCGGCAGAGGACGTGGCGAGTCTGGTCAGGCATTGAAGCTGGCTGGTCGCCGCATCGGCATGTCGTCGAAAAAACCGGCGCCTGATGGCGCCGGTTTCTTGCACGCAGGCGGCAACTCAGAACCGATATCCCACCCCGACGCTGAACAGCCACGGATCCAGGCTCACCTTGGAGACCTTGACGTCCCCCGCCTTCACGTCGCTCTTCAGCCAGATCTTCTTGATGTCGGCGTTGAGGAACCAGTTCCTGGTCAGCTTGTAGTCCATGCCGATCTGCAGCGCCGGGCCCACGCTCCAGCTATCCAGTTGCAGCGAGTTGTTGGCGAGGTTTTCGCCCCAGATGTGGGTGAAGTTCAGGCCCGCGCCGATATACGGGCGGAAGGTGCCGTTGGGAATGAGGTGGTACTGCATCAGCAGCGTCGGCGGCAGGTGCTTGAAGGTGCCGATCTTGTTGCCGTCGAGATAGACGTTCTGCTTCTGCGGCACAGTCAGCACCAGTTCGGCGGCAAAGTTCGGCGTGAAGAAGTAGGTGACGTCGAGTTCCGGAATCCACTTGTTGTTGACCGTGATGCGGTCTGAGCGGCCGACGCCGCCAACGGGATCCGAGCTGTGGGCCATGTCGAGGTAGGTGCCGCGCAGACGCACCATCCAGTTGCCCTGGGCGTCGTCCGCGGCGGCCGCGGGCGTGGCGAAGGCGCCGAGCATGGCGCAGGCGGCGATGGCCGAACAGGTGGCGGTGCGAAGAGACAGTGTTTTCATGAGGTCTGCTTGGTTTGTTATCGAAGCCGCGCCCAGTGTGGCCGAGCGGGCCGGCGAGGGCCTTGACACAAAACAAGCGGAACCAAATGGCGCGCGCGGCGTCGCGATCGCGCTACAACGCGGCACAACCAACGCGCCCTCGGACATCGCTTCTAACCACATGCGAAATGATTCGTAGCGCGGCCCGATGCTGCCGCTTACGCTGTGCGAAAGATCCGAGCACGCGCAATACGTGTCCGGATCGCACCAGGCATGTCGTGGGCGTCCGCAAGGGCGTCTTTCCGGGTGTGCCCCGTGGGGGCGGGGCACACCGGTTTTCTTGCGCAACGCTACACGCCAGGCATCAGGCCACGGCGGCGCTGGCCGTGTTGTGAGCGGCGGCAGCAAAGCCCGCCTGCAGGTGCCGGTTCACGCCCGACAGCACCGCACGCAATGAAGCCGTGACGAGGTTGGCGTCGATGCCCGCGCCGAACCCGGTCGGCGAATCGCCCACGCGGACTTCGACATAGCACGCTGCGCGCGCGTCGGCGCCGGCGTTCATCGCATGCTCGTGGTAGTCCATCACGCGTACCGGCAAATCCAGCGCATCGATGAAGGCGTCGATGGGACCGTTGCCGCTGCCGCGCACGCTGCAGGGCTGGCCGTCGCGCTCCATCTGCACCGTGATCGCGGTGGCGCCGGTACTGTCGCTTGCCAGCTGGTGCGAGACATAGCGCAGCGGCGCCTCGCGCGCCAGGTACTCGCGCTGGAACAGGCCATACAGGTCGTCCGCGCTCGCTTCCAGTCCGGTGTCGTCGGTCATGGCCTGCACCGCGCGGCTGAACTCGATCTGCAGGCGGCGCGGCAGGTAGAGGCCGTGCACCTGTTCCAGCAGGTAGGCCATGCCGCCTTTGCCAGACTGGCTGTTGACGCGGATCACCGCGTCGTAGCTGCGGCCCAGGTCGGCCGGGTCGATCGGCAGGTAGGGCACTTCCCAGATCGCGTCCGGCTGCTGCTGCGCGAAGCCCTTGCGGATCGCATCCTGGTGCGAGCCCGAGAACGCGGTGAAGACCAGGTCGCCCACATACGGATGGCGCGGATGCACCGGCAGCTGGTTGCAGTGCTCGACGCACTGGCGCACCGCATCGATGTCGGAGAAGTCCAGCTGCGGCGCCACGCCCTGCGTGTAGAGGTTCAGCGCCAGCGTTACCAGGTCGACGTTGCCGGTGCGCTCGCCGTTGCCGAACAGGCAGCCCTCGACGCGGTCGGCGCCTGCCATCAGCGCCAGCTCGGCCGCCGCCACCGCGGTGCCGCGGTCGTTGTGCGGATGCACCGACAGCGCAATATGCTCGCGCCGCGCGAGGCGCCGGTGCATCCATTCGATCTGGTCGGCGAACACGTTGGGCGTGCTGCATTCGACCGTGGTCGGCAGGTTCAGGATCATCGGACGGCCCGGGCCGGCCTGCCACGCGGCCGACACCGCGTCGCTGACTTCCAGCGAGAAATCGAGTTCGGCCAGGCTGAAGGTCTCGGGCGAATACTCGTAGGTCCACGCGGTTTCGGGCATGGCATCGGTCAGCGCCTTGATCAGGCGCGTGCCCGAGACCGCGACTTCCTTGATCTCGTCGCGCGAGGCATTGAAGACGATGCGCCGCCAGGCCGGTGCGATCGGGTTGTACAGGTGCACGATGGCGCGGGCCGCGCCGCGCACGGATTCGACGGTGCGGCGGATCAGGTCTTCGCGCGACTGCGTCAGCACGACGATGGTGACGTCGTCGGGGATGCGCCGTTCTTCGATCAGCATGCGCACGAAGTCGAAGTCGGTCTGCGACGCGGCGGGGAACGCCACTTCGATTTCCTTCAGACCGATCTTCACCAGCTGTTCGAACAAGCGCAGCTTGCGCGCCGGGTTCATCGGCTCGATCAGGGCCTGGTTGCCGTCGCGCAGGTCGGTGCTCATCCAGCGCGGTGCGCGCGTGATGGTGCGGCCGGGCCAGCTGCGGTCAGCCAGGTCGACGGTGGCGGCAGGGCGGTACTTGGTGGCGGGATTGACGAGCATACGGGGTCTCCTTCCTCGCAAGGGAAGATAAAAACGGAAAAACGGGAAAAGGGTGGCGCAAGGCTGCCGAACTGCCACGGGGCCCTAGGCCCGGCAACCGATCGGTAGGCTTAGCAGTAGCGAGGAAGCGCGCAGGGCGCGGCCCGATGCCAGGGCAGCCAGCACGCGCGCGCGGGCAGCGATGCGGGACGCATCGGCAGCCTGGCAGGGAGTGCTGGTGTAACGGTTCATCGTGGCGGGAGTCGGAGGGGCCGGGGCCGCTCCACGTGGGTGCGCATGCCGCGCAGGTCCATAGGAACGGGCAAGGTTAGTCGACAAGTCCGGGACTGGTCAAGCGTTGCGCACGTGCCGTCGAGCGCGGCAAACCGTCGTGGCCCGCTCAGGGGATGGTGGAAACGGGCTGCGCCAAACGGTTGGGGCCGGCTGCAGTGCGTGCCGTTCGGCCGCGGTTTTCCTCGTCCGAATGGCGATGTCCTGCGCTGAATGGATGACTCCCCGCGATGTTCTGTGCGCTGCACCTCAGTCGTCTGGCTGGTATTGCGCGGGCCACTTTGTGCCTAGGCTGATAGCGCGGGAAAAACACGACTGGGGGGAACATCATGAGACTGAGAATGTGGGCATCCTGGCTGGCGGGCTCGGCCGCGGCCCTGTTGCTGGCGGCATGCGGCGGCGGTGGTGGCGGCAGCGCGCCCGCCGCGCCGGCATCGGGCGGCACCACCACGCCGCTGACCTATAGCGCGAAGATGAGCGTGACCTCGGGCGAGGTCGGTGTCGGCCGCACGCTGACCATCAGCGCGCTGGCGGTCGACAGCAACGGCGTCGACGTATCGGGCAACACCACCTTCGACTGGACCAGCACCGACAGCGCCGTCGCCACCGTAACGCCGAGCTCGGGCACGCCGGGCAGCGCCGTGGTCAGGGGCGTGGCGCCGGGCACTACCACCGTGCAGGTGGCGGCCACGGTGCGGGGGAGCGACAACACCACCGTACAGCTGCCCCCGCAATCGGCCACCATCACCGTGGTGCCGGCGTCGGCGCTGAGCTACACGCTGTCGATGCCTGCCACCAGCCTGTCGATGAGCGACGGCCAGGAGCTGCCGGTCAAGGTGACGCTGCTCGACAGCAACGGCAGCGATGTGTCGGCCAGCGTCTCGAACTGGGCCTGGTCCAGCAGCGGTACCGCGGTCCAGGTCACGGCCAGCCAGAACAGCGCCACGCTGAAGGCCAGCAACGGCTCGCCGACGACCGCGGCCACGGCCAGTGTCTCGGTGTCGGTGACCGCGCCTGACGGACATGCCCTCAGCGGCGTCATCGCGGTGACGGTGCAAAAGAACGGCGCCGCGGCCTATCGCGTGGTGACCACCAAGGGCGGGCGCGAGGTCAACGCGCTGCAGGTGTTCAGCAATCGTCCCGACACCTTCAGCGCGCGCGTGCTGCGCCACGACGGCCAGGACGTGACCGCGGATTTCGACGGCAGCTGGAGCTATACGGCAAGCTCGGCAACGCTGTCGGCAACGGAAGCTGCGGGTACGCATGACGCCACGGTGCGAACCAGCCTGGCCGGCGACACCGGCCCGGTGCAGGGCAGCCTGACTGTGACCGCAGTCAGCAGCAAGCTGGGCGAGCGGCGCAGCGCCACCCTGACGGTGACGGAAAACCCGCTGTGGGCACTGGTGGGCGACAACCAGGATCCGATCACGCTGTTGCTGCTGGCGCCGACGCCGGTCGAGGTGACCGCGCGCATGAAGCACCTGGGCGAGGATGCGCAGTTCACCGCGTGCAGGGACTGGGCATGGTCCAGCACCGGGCCGGTGTCGCTGAGCCCGAGCATGGTGATGCTGCCCAACCAGGTGCGCGCCAGCGGCACCGGTCCCGGCGACTTCACCATCACCGCGACCTGCACCGCAGTCGCCGACAATACGCCGCTGAAGCTGGTCTTCTACGGTACGGTCAAGTAAGCGCCGGTATCCCGCAACTGGCGAGACGCCCTCCGGATGGAGGGCGTTTTGTTTTGCACGTTTTGCTTTGCGAAGACGCAAGCGGGAGAGGGAGTACACAAGCGGCAGGGATAACCGGTCGAGCGTACCCGTTTCTGCGTGCCTGCCCGGCAGGCGAGCGCGTAAAGCGTACCCAATTCTGCGTGCATCGGAACGGGCCCGATTGACCAGCAAAAAGGCCCACGCCGCCGCCTGCAAAGACGGCCGGACGCGCGCCATCCGCCGCCTGCCGCGACCATGCGGCAGCAGCGGGCGTACCCGTTTCTGCGTGGAGGATAAGGGAGGAAAAGCGCGCCTCAGCGCTTGCGCACGAAGCGCACCACCTGCTCGGCAGGCTTGTCCTGGCTGGTGGAGTTGCTGGTATTGGCGTCGCAGGTATTGCAGCCGCCGTCGTCGCAGCCGCTGGCACAGCCGGCGGCGGCCTGCGGGGCCAGCCAGCGGGCCAGGCGGCCGCGCCAGCCGGCGGCGGCAGGGCCGCCCAGGCGCGCCGCCAGCGCCGCCTTGACGCGCTCGCGCGTGCGCGGCGCGTAGCGGGCCACCACCGATACCGCGCACGCCAGCACGATCAGCGGGACCAGCAGGGTTTCGATGGCGTGGTAGAGGCTCATGGCGGCGGGTGGCCTCAGCTGAACAGCAGCGCGACGCGGTAGGTCACGAACGCGGCCAGGTAGGCCAGCCCGGTCAGGTAGGCGGCCGACAGCGCCATCACCTTCCACGAGTCGGTCTCGCGCCGGATCACCGCCAGCGTGGAGATGCACTGCGGCGCGAACACGTACCACGCCAGCAGCGACAGCGCGGTGGCCAGCGACCATTGCGCGGCGATCATGGGCGCCAGCTGCGTGGCCACGGTCTCTTCGCTGCCCGACAGCGCGTACACGGTGGCCAGCGCGCCCACCGCGACTTCGCGCGCGGCCAGGCCCGGCACCAGCGCAATGCAGATCTGCCAGTTGAAGCCCACCGGCGCGAACACCTTCTGCAGCGCATGGCCGATCATGCCGGCAAAGCTGTAGTCGATCGCCGGCGCAGTCGCGCCCTCAGGCGCGGACGGGAAGGTCGACAGGAACCACAGCAGCACCGTCAGCGCCAGGATCACCTTGCCCACGCGCGACAGGAAGATGCGGGCACGCTCCCACAGGCCGATGGCGATGTCGCGCGGATTGGGGATACGGTACGACGGCAGCTCCATCAGCAGCGGATGGTCGGTGCGGTCGCGGCGCAGGAACTTGAGCGCATAGGCCACCACCAGCGCGCTGACGATGCCCGCCACGTACAGCGCGAACAGCACCAGCCCCTGCAGGTTGAGCAGGCCCATCACGGTGCGCTCGGGGATGAACGCGCCGATCAGCAGCGCATAGACCGGCAGCCGCGCCGAACAGGTCATCAGCGGCGCCACCAGGATGGTGGTGAGCCGGTCGCGCGGGTCCTGGATGGTGCGCGTGGCCATGATGCCGGGGATGGCGCAGGCAAAGCTCGACAGCAGCGGGATGAACGAGCGCCCCGACAGCCCCGCGCCCATCATCAGGCGATCGAGCAGGAACGCCGCGCGCGGCAGGTAGCCGGATTCTTCCAGCGTCAGGATGAACAGAAACAGGATCAGGATCTGCGGCAGGAACACCACCACGCTGCCCAGCCCGGCGACCAGGCCATCGACCAGCAGGCTCTTGAGCATGCCGTCGGGCAGCCAGGCGCCCAGCATCTCGCCGGCCCAGTGCACGCCGCCCTCGATGCCGTCCATCAGCGGCTCGGCCCACGAGAACACCGCCTGGAACATCAGGAACAGCAGCACCGCCAGCAGCAGCAGGCCGAACACCGGGTGCAGCACGATGCGGTCGATGCGGTCGTCCAGCGCGGCGGTGCGCGCCGGCATGCTCACCGCGGCCGACAGCAGGCGGTTGACTTCGGCATGCACGTCGAAGTCCGGGCCCGATGCAGTGCCAGCGGGCGGGGCCGGCGGCAGCGTGGCATCGAGCAGGCTGACCAGCGCCGCGGCGCCGTCGCGCCGGACCGCCACGGTGCTGACCACCGGCACGCCGAGCGCGGCCGACAGCTTGTCGCGGTCGATCTGGATGCCGCGGCGCGCAGCCGCGTCGCTCATATTGAGCACCACCACCATCGGCAGCCCCAGCTGGCGCAGTTCCAGCACGAAGCGCAGGTGCAGGCGCAGGTTGGTGGCATCGACCACCGACACCAGCAGGTCCGGGCGCGCCTCACCGGCGCGCTGGCCCAGGCAGACATCGCGCGTGATGGCTTCATCCAGGCTGGCCGCATGCAGGCTGTAGGCGCCGGGCAGGTCAAGGATGCGCACCTGGCGCCCGGCCGGCGACACGAAGTAGCCTTCCTTGCGCTCGACGGTGACGCCGGCGTAGTTGGCCACCTTCTGGCGGCTGCCGGTCAGGCGGTTGAACAGTGCGGTCTTGCCGCAATTGGGATTGCCGACCAGCGCAATGCGCAGGGCAGAAGGGGAAGCAGCTGCAGACATAATCCGGGGAAAGGCTCAGGCGGTCCGCTTGGCGGACGGTGGGGCAGTCTCGTCGCCCTGCGTGGCGGGGGCGATGCGGGTGACCGAGGCGCTGGCGATTTCCACGCTGATGCGCGCCGCCTCCGAGCGGCGCAGCGCAAAGCGCGTGAAGCCTACCTGCGCCACCAGCGGATCCATGCCGAACGGCCCGTAGGCAATGACCTGCACGGGCTCGCCGGCAACGAAGCCGAGTTCGCGCAGGCGGCGCGCAACCGGATCCCCTGGGGTGGCGTCGTCCACCGATTGCACTACGGCGGGCGTGCGCCGTGGAAGTTCAGACAACCGCATCATGCTTCCAGTCCGTGGCGCGGCCTGCCGCCAAGCGGTCGGTGCGACCGCGCCGGGGTGTGTAAATGAAAATCGTTTTCATTGTATCGCAAATAAGGCTTTACGTTGCCCCCTCAAAGGGCGGGCACGCCAGCCTTGCCGCGGCGGGCACGGCAGGAGGCGAATGATAACCGCTAAGGGGATGAATGGCTGAGCGCAGGCGGTGGCATACGGGCCCGACGTGCCCGTTATTCAAGCGATGCAAGAACCGCGGTTCGGCAATGAGACACGAATCCGCGCGATTCCTGTCATCGCGTGCAATTACTGCATTTGCGTTATGGCTGCCGTAAGCCAGCGGCGTTAAGCTCACAGCACGCTGAACACCCCGTTCCACGCGTACTTCACAAGCCATCGGTCCCTGGACCGGTGGCTTTTTCTTTATGGCTGTGTTTTCGGCTGCGCCGCCTTGGCCGCCACCATAGTGACGAAGTGGTCGCGCGCCGGATGGTCGGGCGCCGTCTTCCAGGCGCAATAGACCTCCGAGCGCACCGCCGCGTCCGCCAGCGGCCGGAACGCCGCGCCGGCCATGCCCGAGCGCGCCAGCGCCGCCGGCACCACCGCCACGCCCATGCCCTGCGACACCAGCGACACCACCGACAGCCAGTGCCGCACCTCATGCCGGATCTGCGGGAAGAAGCCCTGTGCGGCGCACATGTCGAAGATCCGGCTGTAATAGTCCGGCGAGGCCTTGCGCGAGAACAGCACGAACGGCTCGCCGCGCAGCGATGTCAGCGGCAACTCCGTCAGTGCGGCCAGGGCATGGTCCGCGGGCAGGCAGCAGACGAAGGGCTCGGAATGCACCAGCGTGGCCTGCAGCGTGTCAGGCACCCGTCCGGTGTGGATGAAGGCGGCGTCGAGCTCGTCATGCAGCAGCGCGTCGATCTGTTCCTGCGAATTCAGTTCGGTCAGCGCCACATGGATGCCGGGATAGCCCGCCTCGAACTCGCGCAGCGTCTGCGGCAGCCCGCGGTACAGCATCGAGCCGACAAAGCCCACGCGCAGGCGGCCGATGGCGCCGGCTTCGATCTCGCGCGCCAGCACCCGCGCGGCCTCGGCCTGCGCCAGCAGCGCCGTGGCCGATTCGCGGAAGGCCCGGCCGGCGGCGGTCAGCCGCACGCCGCGGCTGTCGCGGTCGAACAGCCGCGCCCCGACCGAGGCCTCGAGCTGCTGGATATTGAGCGACAGCGGCGGCTGAGAGATGGCGAGCCGGCGCGCGGCGCGGCCGTAGTGCAGTTCCTCGGCCAGCACGAGGAAGTAACGCAGGTGGCGGAATTCCATGGCGATACAGAAATTATATGGATCAAGCCAATTTTAGAATTAGACGCAAATCCTTGGGGTTTGAATAATGGAGGCCAAAGGGGCCGCCAGCCGGCACCGTCATACCAGGAGACTTGCCATGCCATCCAGCGCCGTGCGCGACATCCCCCAGCAACCCCATTCCACGCAAGCGGCGGCCGCCGTGCATCCGGTGCCTGACCGCCAGGGCGGCAGCCTGCTTGCCGCCGACCCGGACCTGCGTGCGCTGCTGCCGCTGTACCTGCCGCCCGACCTGTTCAACCACCTGCTGCCGCACCTCGAGCGCATGGGCGCGCTGGCCGGCGGCGTGCTCGACGAGCTGGCCGGCGTCGCCGACCGCAACCCGCCGGAACTGACCTATCGCACCCGCGCCGGCGTCGACGCGCAGCGCATCGACAAGCACCCGTCCTATGTCGAGATGGAGCGCGTGGCCTTTGCCGAATTCGGTCTGGCCGCGGCCTCGCACCGCGGCGGCGTGCTGGGCTGGGACAAGCCCATGCCGCCGGCGGCCAAGTACGCGCTTACCTATCTGTTCGTGCAGGCGGAGTTCGGCCTGTGCTGCCCGCTGTCGATGACCGATTCGCTGACGCGCACGCTGCGCAAGTTCGGCGACCCGGCGCTGGTCGAGCGCTTCCTGCCCAACCTGACCACCCAGGTCTTTGACGACCTGTACCAGGGCGCGATGTTCATGACCGAGCAGGGCGCCGGCTCCGACGTCGCCGCCACCGCCACCCGCGCGGTGCGCGATGCCTCGGCCGAAGGCGGCTGGCGCCTGCATGGCGACAAGTGGTTCTGCTCCAACCCCGATGCCGCGCTGGCGATGGTGCTGGCGCGCGTGGAAGACGAGGCCGGCAACGCCGTGCCCGGCCACAAGGGCGTGTCGCTGTTCCTGCTGCCGCGCCAGCTGGAAGACGGCAGCGCCAACCACTACCGCATCATCCGGCTCAAGGACAAGCTCGGCACGCGCTCGATGGCCAGCGGCGAGATCCGTCTGGAGGGCGCGCACGCCTACCTGGTCGGCGAACCCGGCCGCGGCTTCGTGCAGATGGCCGACATGATCAACAACTCGCGCCTGTCCAACGGCGTGCGCGCCGCCGGGCTGATGCGCCGCGCCCTGACCGAGGGCCTGTTTATCGCGCGCGAGCGCCAGGCCTTCGGCAAGCGCCTGCAGGACATGCCGCTGATGCGCCGCCAGCTGCTCAAGCTGACGCTGCCCACCGAGCAGGCGCGCACCATGGTGTTCCAGACCGCCGAGGCGCTGCGCCGCGCCGACGCCGGCGAGCCCGACGCCTACGCGCTGATGCGCATCCTGACCCCGCTGATCAAGTTCCGCGCCTGCCGCGACGCGCGCAAGGTTACCGGCGACGCCATGGAGATTCGCGGCGGCTGCGGTTATATCGAGGAATGGAGCGACCCGCGCCTGGTGCGCGACGCCCATCTCGGCTCGATCTGGGAAGGCACCAGCAATATCGTCGCGCTCGACGTGCTGCGCGCGGTCCGGCGCGAGGGCGCATTGCCGGTACTGCAGGCGCATCTGGCCGGGCTGCTGGCCGATACCCCGATGCACGCCGACGCCCGCGCCGTATTCGAAGGCGCCATCGCCAGCGCTGCCCAACTCGCCGGCCAGGCCGCCGTGGCCGGTGCCGACGGCGAACTGCTGGCGCGCCAGGCAGCCTCGGCGCTGTACCACGTGACCAGCGCGGTGGCGATGGCCTGGGAAGCCGGGCGCATCGGCTCGGTGCGCCGCATGCGGCTGGCGCAGCTGGTGCTGCGCCACCGCGTGCTGCCGCAGGATCCGCTGGCGGCAAGCGACGAGCCGGCATGGCTGGCCGAAACCGTGGCGCCCGCCAACGATGGCGCGGTGCGTGCGGCCGGCGCGGTCGATGCGGTCAACGTGTTCTGACGCCGCAACCTGAACCCATTGTTCGCTCCGCTCTCCCGCAAGCGGGAGAGGGAGCACCCCGCCCCGAAGACGCCCCAACCATCCCGCATACCCCGCGGGAGACGTCCTACACCAGGAGACAATGCCATGAAACTCTGGCACCGCGTCGCGGCCATCGCCGCGTGCTCGCTGTTTATCGCCCCCGCCTTCGCGCAGAAGGACTTTCCGTCCAAGCCGATCATGATGGTGGTGACCTATCCGCCGGGCGGTCCCACCGATGCCATGGCGCGCACGCTCGCCGCCGCGCTCAAGACCAGCCTGGGCCAGCCGGTGGTGGTCGAGAACCGTGCCGGCGCCGGCGGCAATATCGGCGCCGAGGTAGTCGCGCGCGCCGAGCCCGACGGCTACACGCTGATGTTCGGCACCTCGGCGCCGCTGGCGATCAACGTCAGCCTGTACCGCAAGATCAACTACGACCCGGTCAAGAGCTTCACCCCGGTGATCCAGATCGGCCAACTGCCCAACGTGCTGGTGGTCAATCCGTCGGTGCCTGCAAAGAACGTCAACGAGCTGATCGCCTATGGCAAGGCCAACCCGGGCAAGCTGACCTATGCCTCGTCCGGCAATGGCGCCTCGTCGCACCTGGCCGGCGTGCTGTTCAACAACGTCACCGGCACCGATTTCCAGCACATCCCGTACAAGGGAACCGGCCCGGCGCTGAACGACCTGCTGGGCGGCCAGGTCAGCATGACCTTTACCGACGTGCTGACGGCGATGCCCTTCATCAAGAGCGGCAAGGTGCGCGCGCTGGGCGTGACCACCAAGGCGCGCTCGCAGGCGCTGCCCGACGTGCCGACGGTGGCCGAGCAGGGCGTGCCGGGGTTTGACGTGTCGGTGTTCTTCGGCGTGGTCGCGCCCGCCGGCACGCCGGCGGAAGTGGTCGGCAAGCTCAACCGCGCCTTTGCCGACGCGCTCAAGCAGCCCGACGTACGCAAGACACTGCAGGCGCAAGGGCTGGAGTTCGCGCCGTCGACCACCCCGGAGCAGCTGGGCAGCTTCGTCAAGGCGGAGGTCGGCAAGTGGCGCGCCGTGGTGCAGAAATCGGGCGCGCAGCTCGACTGAGGGAGGGAATCGCCATGACGCCATCCAGCCCCGGCGCGCTTGCCGGCATCCGCGTGGTCGACCTGTCGCGCATCCTGGGCGGCCCGTATTGCGGGCAGATCCTGGGCGACCACGGCGCCGACGTGCTCAAGATCGAACCGCCGCAGGGCGACGACACCCGTACCTGGGGCCCGCCGTTCAGGGACGGCGTGGCCTCGTACTACTTCGGGCTGAACCGCAACAAGCGCGTGATGCATCTGGACCTGGCCGCGCCCGCCGGGCGCGAAGTCCTGCTCGCGCTGCTGGCCGAGGCTGACGTGCTGGTCGAGAACTTCAAGACCGGCACCATGGAGAAGTGGGGGCTGGGCTACGAGGCGCTGTCCGCGCGCTTTCCGCGGCTGGTGCATTGCCGCGTGTCCGGCTATGGCGCCGACGGCCCGCTCGGCGGCTTGCCGGGCTATGACGCGGCGATCCAGGCCATGTCCGGCATCATGAGCATCAACGGCGACGCCGATGGCGATGCGCTGCGCGTCGGCCTGCCGGTGGTCGACATGGTTACCGGCCTGAATGCGGCCATCGGCGTGTTGCTGGCGCTGCAGGAACGCATGCGCAGCGGGCGCGGGCAGTTCGTCGAGGCGGCGCTCTATGACTCAGGGCTGTCGCTGCTGCATCCGCACGCGGCCAACTGGTTCATGAGCGGCAAGACGCCGCAGCGCACCGGCAACGCGCATCCCAACATCTACCCGTACGACACCGTGGCCACTGCCACCGACCCGGTGTTCCTGGCAGTCGGCAATGACCGCCAGTTCCGCATCCTGTGCGAACACCTGCAGGTGCCGGCGCTGGCCGACGACGAGCGCTACGCCAGCGCGGGCGCGCGCTCGGTCAACCGCGTGGCGCTGAAGGCCGAGCTCGAAGCGCGCATGCGCGCGCTCGACGGCAAGGCGCTGGCCGACGCGCTGGTGGCCGCGGGCGTGCCGTGCGCGCCGGTGCTGTCGGTGGCCGATGCCCTGCAGCATCCGCATACGCGCCATCGCGAGATGGTGGTGGAGATGGAAGGGGGCTACCAGGGGCTGGGCGCGCCGGTGAAGCTGAGCCGGACGCCGGCGACGTACAGGTATGCGCCGCTGACGCCGGGCAACGATTTCCTCGAATAGGCATCGCCGGGCCGGCCCCAGCCACGCTCAGCCTGGAATCATTCCGGGCAGCCAGTAAGCCTGCACCATCGTCATCACGCCGATGATCACGGCGAACAGCAGGCTGTGCTTGACGGTGAAGCGGAACAGCTCCGACTCCTTGCCCACCAGCCCGGTGGCCGCGCAGGCCACCGCGATCGATTGCGGCGAGATCATCTTGGCGGTGACGCCGCCGGTGGTGTTGGCCGCGACCATCAGCGTGTCGGACACGCCGATCTGGTGCGCGGTGGTGTTCTGCAGCGCGCAGAACAGCGCATTCGACGAGGTGTCGGAGCCGGTCAGGAACACGCCCAGCCAGCCCAGGAACGGCGAGAAGAACGGGAACGCCGCACCGGTGCCGGCCAGCAGCAGCGCCAGCGTCGACGACATGCCGGAGTAGTTGGCGACAAAGGCGAAGGCCAGCACCAGCCCGATCGACAGCACCGGGCGCGCCAGTTCCACCAGCGTTTCGCCGAACGTGGCCAGCAGGTCGCGCGGCTTCATGCGCAGCAGCACGGCCGAGATCAGCGCGGTCAGCAGGATCGCGGTGCCGACGGCGGAGAGCAGGTCGATCTTCAGCACCGCGTCATAGGCCTTGGGCGTGGCCACGATCGGCGCGGCCTTGATCACCAGCTGGTCCAGCGCCGGGATCTTGAACTTCAGCACCGTGCCGGCGAGCGGGCCGTTGGCGGCGAACAGCGCCTTGAACGGCTGCAGGCTCCATACCGTGACGATGGCGGTCAGGATGCCGAACGGCGCCCACGCGCGCAGCGTCTGCGCCAGCGTGTAGGGCGATGCCTTGCGGCTCTGCATTGCGCCACCGATACCGCCACCGATACCTCCGCCAAAGCCCGCCAGCGCGACCGTGCCGCCACTGACGTTGCCGGCGCGGCCGCCGGCGCGCTGCGACGCGCTGCGCGGCTGCCACACCTTCAGGAACGCCGCCAGCGACACCAGGCTCACCAGTGCCGAGGTGATGTCCGGCAGTTCCGGCCCGATATGGTTGGAGGTGAAGTACTGCGTCACGGCAAAGCTGCCGCCGCACACCAGCGCCGCCGGCCAGGTCTCGCGCACGCCCTTGGCGCCGTCCATCATGAACACCAGCCAGAACGGCACCAGCAGCGACAGCAGCGGCAGCTGGCGCCCGGCCATGGCGCCGATATGGAACGGGTCCAGGCCCGTCACCTGCCCGGCCACGATGATGGGAATGCCCATCGCGCCGAACGCCACCGGCGCGGTATTGGCGATCAGGCACAAGCCCGCGGCGTACAGCGGGTTGAAGCCCAACCCCACCAGCAGCGCCGCGGTGATCGCCACCGGCGCGCCGAAGCCCGCCGCACCCTCCAGGAAGGCGCCGAAGGCAAAGCCGATCAGCAGCATCTGCAGGCGCTGGTCGTCGGTGATCGACAGCACCGAGGCGCGGATCACGTCGAACTGGCCGGTCCTGACCACGATCTTGTAGAGGAACACCGCGGTCACGATGATCCACGCAATTGGCCACAGGCCATAGGCAAAGCCGAAACCAGCCGACGCCAGCGCCTGCTGCGCGGGCATGCCGTAGGCGAAGATCGCCACCGCCAGCGCCAGCAGCAGCGTCACCGCTGCGGCCACATGGCCCTTCATGCGCCAGACCGCGAGCGCGATAAAGAAGAACACGATGGGGATCGCTGCCGCCAGCGAGGACAGCCACAGGCTGCCTAGCGGTGTGTAGAGTTGGGTCCAGGGTTGCAAGGTTGGTCTCCTGATTTGGTGGTGGTTCGGGAAAATTTTTGTTCTTCCGTGACGCTTCGCAGCATCGATCCGCGCGCTTGTGTACTCCCTCTCCCGCTTGCGGGAGAGGGTTGGGGTGAGGGCCGGTGTGTCGACGAAGTCCAGGCCGTCGGTATGCCACCGCCTGCCCTCACCCCCTGCCCCTCTCCCGCAAGCGGGAGAGGGGAGCAAACATGCGGGTGTGGGAAGCGTCGACGCTGCGCTCTACTGCGCCGAGCCTGGCGCCGCCTACTCGGGCTGCCCCTTTTCCTTCAGCAGATCCGCCAGGCTCTTCGCCGCCGGCTTCAGCGGCGTGCGATGCGACGTCCATCCCAGCTGCCGCGCCGGCGTCAGCGCGCGCAGCCGCGTGGCGGCCCAGCGGAACAGCCGGTAGGCCGCCGGGTGCGAATAGGCGCCGCTCCAGAAGCGCCACACCAGGTGTTCGCCGCGGCTGTACTTGGCGCCCTGGCCGCGCAGCGGGTTGGCCGCCGGTTCTGCGGGATCACGGTTGGCCTCAGTGCGCAGGCGCACCAGCAGCTGCGGGATCGGGATGCGCACCGGGCAGACCTCGCCGCAGGCGCCGCACAGGCTCGAGGCGGTGGCCAGGTCGGCGGTGGCGTCCAGTCCCAGCAGGTGCGGCGAGATGATCTTGCCGATCGGGCCGGGGTAGGTGGTGCCGTAGGCGTGGCCGCCGATGCGGGTGTAGACCGGGCAGTGGTTCATGCACGCGCCGCAGCGGATGCATTGCAGCGTCGCGCGCAATTGCGCGTCGGCATACGCTTGCGTGCGGCCGTTGTCGAGCAGCACCAGGTGCACTTCGCGCGGGCCGTCGCGTTCGCCCGCGCGGCGCGGGCCCGAGATCAGGTTGAAGTAGGTGGTGATGGCCTGGCCCGTGGCCGAGCGCGTCAGCAGCGTCGACAGCGGCACGATGTGCTCGAGCCGGGCCACCACCTTCTCCATGCCCATGATGGCGATATGCACGTCGGGCACGGTGGTGGACAGCCGGCCGTTGCCCTCGTTTTCCACCAGCCACAGCGTGCCGGTGTCGGCGGCGGCGAAGTTCACGCCGGACAGGCCGATGTCGGCCTCGACAAAAGCCTGGCGCAGCGCGCGGCGGCCGGTCTGGATCAGCGCGTCGACATCCTCGGTATAGGGCGTGTCGGGGATATGCTCGGTGAACAGCTGCGCGATATCGCCCTTGGTCTTGTGGATCGCCGGCATCACGATATGCGAGGGCTTCTCGCCAGCCAGCTGGACGATGTACTCGCCCATGTCCGACTCGATGCAGTCGACGCCGCGTTCGGCCAGGTAATGGTTCAGCTCGATTTCCTCGCTGGCCATCGACTTGCCCTTGATTACGCGCGTGGCCTGCCTGGCGCTGGCGATGCCGTGGATGATGGCGTTGGCCTCGTCGGCGGTCTCGGCCCAGTGCACCTGCACGCCGGCCGCGCTCAGCTTCTGTTCCAGCTGCACCAGCAGGTCCGGCAGGTTGGCCAGCGCGTGCTGGCGCACCGCCTCGCCCAGGTCGCGCAGGCGTTCGAGCTCGTCGGCGTCGGGAAACTGCGCCAGGCGCTTGCCTTGCAGGAAGTCCATCGCGCCGCGGAAGCTCTGGCGCAGCTTGGGGTCGTCCAGCGCCTCGCGGGCGCGTGCCTTGAAGTCCTGTGGCGCAACGAATTGCAGTGTCTGCTGGCTCATCACGCGCCCTCCGCGGTGTCGGTCTCGATCACGACCCACAGCCGGCGCGGACCATGCGCGCCGTAGGCCAGGGTTTGCTGGATGTCCGAGGTCTTGGACGGGCCCGAGACCAGCACCAGGTTGGTCGGCATGCCGTCGGCCCAGCGCTCGGCGCGCGCGGCCATATGCAGGTCGTCATGCAGGGTCGATGCGCGCACCAGTGCGACATGCAGCGGCGGCACCAGCGACACCGTGCGCGGTGAGCCCGCATCGGGCGCCAGCACCAGCGTGCCGGTGGCGGCGATGCCGGAGCGCGCCACGGTGAAACCGGCGTCGACGGTGTCGAACAGCTCAGCCTTCCACGCCTCGATCGGGCGGTCGTAGCCGATGGCTTCGATGCCGGCCGGCAGCGCGGCTGCCAGCGCCGCGCCGGCCGCGGTGGCCGGATCGAGCAGCAGGCGCTTCACGCGCGCCCTGGCCAGCTCGGCCGCGAGCATCGCCGGCCACGCGCTGGCATCGGCGCACCAGACTTCGGCATGCAGGCCTTGCAGCGCGGCCTGCATCGCGGCGACGCGCGCGCCAGTCGTTGGCGTGCCATGGCGGCGTGCTTCGAAATGGCCGTCGATGCGGCGATCGAGCTCGGTGGTTTGCGGGGACGGCACGGGCGCGGCGGCGCGCAGCCGGCCGAGCATGCGTTCGCGGGCGCCGGGCGTGCTCATGCGGCACCTCCGCTACGGCGCCACAGGAAGCTGGCGAGGTGTTCCACCTGCAGCGGCGCGCGGTCGTGCGCGGCGGTATGGCCGATATTGAGCAGGCAGCCGCAGTCGGCCGATACCAGGCGGTCGCAGCCGGTGGCGCAGGCCGAGGCCACCTTGTCGCGCACCATCGCGCCCGAGATATCGGGATGCTTGAGCGAGAAGGTGCCGCCGAACCCGCAGCATTCCGATTCGCGCGCATGCTCGACGCGGGTCACGCCCGGCAGCGCATCGACCAGCGCCACGCCGTGCTGGCGCGTACCCATTTCTCGACGGGCGCCGCATGAGGTATGCAGCACGATGCGCTCCGGTGGCTGGGCCGATGGCGCGGCAGCGCCGAAGTCCACCTGCAGCACATGCAGCAGGAACTCGCCCAGCTCATAGACGCGTTCGGCCAGTTCGCGGGCCTTCGGGCCGGCCACCGGATCGTCGGCAAAGAGCTGCGGCCAGTGGTGGCGCATCATGCCGGCGCACGAGCCGGACGGCACGATCACCGGCCACGGCTGGCCGAACAGGTCGAGCTGGGCGCGCGCGACCGCACGCGCCGCGTCCGGGTTGCCGCTGCTGTAGGCGGGCTGGCCGCAGCAGCTCTGGCCGCGCGGGAAATGCACCGTCAGGCCTTCGCGCTCGAGCAGCCGCACGGCATCGAGGCCGGCCTGCGGCACGAACATGTCGACCAGGCAGGTGGCAAAGAGGTAGGCCTGCGTGGGGGCAGGGCCGCTGGGGTACTGACGATCCTTCATGTCTCGCTCCACACGTGCTGGGTCGCACGTTTGGGCGCATAATTCCCGCTTCCGCGCGGCGCTTCAAATTGGTTGGACCAATTCAGGGGGCGGGCCGCGCCAGATCAGGAGCGAGGAAACACGGCATGACGGCAGCCAGGCACGGGCATACCACCCGCGGACGCGTGGAGTCGGTGATGCGGCGCATGGAAACCGCGCTGCTCGACGGCACCTGGCCGCCCGGCACGCGGCTGCCGGCCGAGCGCGTGCTGGCCGAACAGTACGCGGTGGCGCGCAACACCGTGCGCGAGGCAATCCAGCGCCTGGCCGCGCGCGGCCTGCTGCAGAGCCGGCGCGGCGCGGGCGTCTATGCCACCGACCAGCTGCGCGCCGGCATTGCCTCGCCGTGGGGCCAGCTGGTGGCGGACCATCCCGCGCTGCGCGAAGACATCCTGGAATTTCGCCGGGTGCTGGAAGGCGCCACCGCCTACTTCGCGGCGTTGCGCGCGGATGCCGCCGACGTCAGGCGCATCCGCGCGCTGATGGCCGAGCTGGAACGCGCGCGCGCCACTGACGACAAGCAGGCTGAGGCCGATGCCGACGCGCAGCTGCATGACGCCATCGCGCAAGCCTCGCACAACACCATGTTCCTGCATCTGCATACCAGCGTGATCGGCATGCTGCGCGAGCACATCACCATGAACGGCACCGGCCTGCGCGAACAGGACGACGGCGCTTCGGACCTGCTGTTGCTGCAGCACCGCACGCTGTGCGATGCCATCTGCGCGCGCCGTCCGGAAGAGGCGCGCACGGCGATGCAGACCCACATCGACTTCGTGCGCAGCCGGGTGGAGCACGACGGGGCCTGAATACAGTGGGAAGGGGCACGCTATTGGTCCGACCACCGGCCCGGCGTGCCGGCCACTGCCTTCAGATCAGCCCGGCCCCCGCCAGCTCGCGCTTCAGGTACGCGTAGAAGATCGGCCCGGCGATCACGCCCGGGATGCCGTACAGCGTTTCCATCAGCAGCATCACCATCAGCAGTTCCCACGCCGCCGCCTGGATGCGCGCGCCGATGATGCGCGCGTTGAGGAAGTACTCGAGCTTGTGGATCACCACCAGGAACACCAGCGAGCCCACCGCGATCGGCAGCGATACCGACAGCGAGGCCACCACGATGGCGGTGTTCGAGATCAGGTTGCCCAGCACCGGCAGCAGCCCCGCGACGAAGGTGATCACCACCAGGGTCTTGCTCAAAGGCAGATGCACGTCGAACAGCGGCAGCACCAGCAACAGGTAGATCGAGGTCAGCACGGTATTGATCGCCGAGATCTGGATCTGCGCAAAGATGAATTGCGAGAACGCCTGCTGCAGCGTGCGCGCGCGCGCCACCAGCGCAGCCGCCAGCGGGCGCCGGTTGGGGCGCGCCACCGCGCGGTACAGCGCCACCATCGCGCCGATCACCAGCCCGATCAGGATATGCACCAGCGTGCGCAGCACCTCGGCGCCCAGCTTCTGCGCCGTCGCGGCATGCTCGCGCAGGGTGTCGATCAGCGTGTTGGCCAGCTCGTCGACGCCATTGGGCAGCGCGTCGCTGACCCACGGCGGCAGCTGCCCGCGCGAGCGGTCGATGATGTCGGCGACGTGGTTAAGCAGGCCGTCCAGGGTATTGCCCTCGCCGCTGACAAAGCGCACCAGCAGCCAGCCCGCCAGCGTCAGCCCCAGCAGGATCAGCGCCGACAGGATCGCCACCGCGAGCGCGTCGTGGCGCTGGTGCAGGCGCTTCAGGCGCGGCGCCAGCACGTCCACCAGCGAATACAGCAGCAGCCCGGACAGCAGCGCCGCCACCAGGTTGGCATGCAGCACGGTCCACAGCGCCAGCGCGGTCAGCAGGTAGGCAACGGTGCCGACGCTGTACCACGCGGCCGGCGGCAGGCGCGGGGTGACGGTCGGTTCGGGTTCTTTCATCGGTGTCTCCGGCATGCAATTTGCTGAAAGGAATTCCTGGATTCTCGCCGATCCAGATGTAATGGCTGCGTCAGCCGCGGCTCCGGTTGCGCGTGCCGCCGCGACCTGGCGCCGATGTTGGCATATCGGCACACGCAAAGGGTGTCTATATTAGGGGGAATCGCGCGCGGCCCGTGGTTTGCCGCGTAGTCCTTGTTGTCGCCAAGCCCGGGAACGCAACGCATGGCCTACACCCATACCATCGGCAACCACCGCCACGTCTTTGCCGACCTGCGCACGCTGCTGGCCAGGGCCAGCCCGGCGCGCTCCGGTGACGCGCTCGCGGGCCTCGCCGCGCAAAGCGAACAGGAGCGCATGGCGGCACGGCTGGCGCTGGCCGAGGTGCCGCTGACGCGCTTCCTCAACGAGGCGCTGGTGCCTTATGAAGACGACGAGGTCACGCGCCTGATCCACGACCGCCACGACGCCGCCGCCTTTGCCGCGATCGATGCCACCACCGTGGGCGACCTGCGCAACTGGCTGCTGCGGCATGAGACCGACAGCGCCGTGCTGGCGCGGGTCGCGCCCGGCATCACGCCGGAAATGGCGGCGGCGGTCAGCAAGCTGATGCGCAACCAGGACCTGGTCGCGGTGGCGCGCAAGTGCCAGGTGGTCACGCGCTTTCGCAGCACGGTGGGGCTGCCGGGCCGGCTGGCGGTGCGGCTGCAGCCCAACCACCCGACCGACGACCCCAAGGGCATCGCCGCCTCGATCATCGACGGGCTGCTCTATGGCTGCGGCGACGCCACCATCGGCGTCAATCCGGCCTCGGACAACCTCGGCGCGATCGTTTCGCTGCTGCGCATGATCGACGAGCTGCGCAGCCGCTTCGACATCCCCACGCAGTCGTGCGTGCTGACCCATGTCACCAACACGCTGCGCGCGATCGGCCAGGGCGCGCCGGTGGACCTGGTGTTCCAGTCGGTGGCCGGCAGCGAGCGCGCCAATGCGGCGTTCGGCATCAGCCTGTCGCTGCTGGCCGAGGCGCACGACGCCGCGCAGGGGCTGGCGCGCGGCACCGTGGGCGACAACCTGATGTACTTCGAGACCGGGCAGGGCAGCGCGCTGTCGGCCGACGCGCACCACGGCGTCGACCAGCAGACCATGGAGGCGCGCGCCTATGCGGTGGCGCGCGCGTTCTCGCCGCTGCTGGTCAATACCGTGGTCGGCTTTATCGGGCCGGAGTACCTGTACGACGGCAAGCAGATCATCCGCGCCGGGCTGGAAGACCACTTCTGCGGCAAGCTGATGGGCGTGCCGATGGGCTGCGACGTCTGCTACACCAACCATGCCGAGGCCGACCAGGACGACATGGACACGCTGCTGACGCTGTTCGGCGTGGCCGGCATCAACTTCATCATGGGCGTGCCGGGCGCCGACGACATCATGCTGAACTACCAGAGCACCTCGTTCCACGACGCGCTGTTCCTGCGCGAAGTGCTGGGGCTGCGCCCGGCGCCGGAATTCGAGGCCTGGCTGCAGCGCATGGGCATTGCCGACGGCGCCGGCCGGCTGCTGGAACCCGCGGCGCGCCAGCCGCTGCTGCAGATGGCCCACAGCTTGTAAGGCGCCGCGATGACCGCCAAACGCCAGGCTCCCGTCAGTCCCGACCCCGCGGCCGAAGCCGACCCGTGGCAACGGCTGCGCCGCTTCACGCGCGCGCGCATCGCGCTGGGCCGCACCGGCCACAGCCAGCCCACCGACGCCGTGCTGGCCTTCGGCCTGGCTCATGCGCAGGCGCGCGATGCGGTGCACCTGGCGCTGGACGTGGGCGCGGTCACCGCGGCGCTGGATGCGGCCGGGCTGGCGCACACGGCGGTCCACAGCGCGGCGCCGGACCGCGAGCACTACCTGCGTCGCCCCGACCTGGGTCGCCGTCTCGACGAAGCCAGCCGCGCGCGGCTGGACGCGGCGCGGCCGCCGCAGGCACCGGATGTGGTGTTCGTGATTGCCGACGGCCTGTCCGCGCTGGCCACGCAGCGCCATGCGCTGCCGCTGCTGCAGGCGGCGCGCGAGCGGCTGCCGCAGGGCTGGCAGATCGGTTCCGTGGTAGTTGCCGAGCAGTCGCGCGTGGCACTGGGCGACGAGATCGGCGAGCGCCTGGGCGCGCGCCAGGTGGTGATGCTGATCGGCGAGCGGCCCGGGCTGAGTTCGCCCGACAGCCTTGGCATCTACCTGACCCATGCGCCGCGCGTCGGCCGCACCGATGCCGAGCGCAATTGCATCTCCAATGTGCGACCCGAGGGGCTGTCCTATGCGCAGGCCGCCGAGCGGCTGGTGTTTCTGCTGCGCGGCGCGGCGGCGCTGGGGCGCTCCGGCGTGGACCTGAAGGACGACAGCGCGCCGGCGTTGCCCTCAGCCAGCGCCGAGGCACCGTCTCAGCTGCGCTGATAATGCAAAACGGCCACCGCGCGGGCCGCAACCCGCGTGGTGGCCGTTGCCATCGCACCGCTTACATCATGCGGCGCGAGAACTGCCCATGCCCGGCATCCGACATCAGTTGCTTGAACTGGTCACCGCTCATGTGCACCAGGTCCTGATGATCGCCGCCCTCGAAATACACTTCGGGTTGCTGCATCAGGCTGTCGTCCACATAGGTTTCCATGCCGTATGCCATCGCCACCGGCGGAATCGCGCCGAGGTCGCAATCCTTGAATATCTCGCGGATCTCGTCCTCGTGCGCCAGCACCAGGTTGCGCCCGGTCTGTTCGCAGATGGCGGCCATCTGCAGGTGATGGCTCGAAGGAATCACAGCGGCAACGTAGCCGCGGTCATCCTCCAGCAACAGCGTCTTGGCCAGCCGGTCCCCAGGCACGTGCGCGGCCTCTGCCGTGGCCATGCTGCTCAGGGTGTAGGGGTGGCGGATGATGTCGTAGCGGGTGTTCTTGCTGCTCAGGCAGTTAGCGAGCGTACTAGCCAGGGCCATGGTTGCTCCTAGGTTCCGGATGCGCCGACGGTTATCCTTGTGCTCCTAATATAGTGCGCCGGCGCCATCGCGATGGCCTGCGGCTAGCGGTGCAGCCGCGGCCACACCGCCTGCAGTTCGGTCTTCAGGAAATTCAGCAGGTAGCGCGTGGCCAGGGTCTGGTAGCGGTTGGGCATGGTCAGCATGTAGAGCTTGCTGCCGAACACGCTGATGCGGTAGTCGGGCAGCAGCGGCACCAGCGCGCCGCTGTCCAGTTCGGCGCCGATCGCATAGATCGGGAAGATGCCGACGCCCAGGCCGGCCAGCACCGCTTCTTTCAGGAAGGCGAAATTCTCCGAGCTGAGCGTCGGTTCGAGCACCACTTGTTCGCGCACCTCGCCATCGCTGCCGCCTGCGCGCGTGCCCGATGCCTTCAGCTTCTGCCCCGCCGGCGACGCACACACGATCGCATGCGACTGCAGCCCGGCCAGCGCCTGCGGCGCCGGGTGGCCGGCAAGGTACGCGGGCGCGGCGCAGACGATCCAGTCGACCGCGCCGATCTCGGTGGCGACCACCGAATCCGGCGGCGTCGAAATGATGCGCAGCGCCACCTCGACGTCCTCGGACACCAGGTTGTGCACGCGGTTGTCGAACACGACATCGAGCGTGATGTCCGGATAGCGCTGCTTGAACCGTACCAGCAGCGGCGACAGCAGCGAATGGCCCAGCCCGGTGGGCACCGACAGCCGCACATGGCCCTGCAGGCTCTTGCCCATGTTGCTGATCAGCGCATTGGCCGCCGCGACTTCGCCCAGGATATTGCGGCCGTGCTCGTATAGCCCGGCGCCGACCGGGGTCGGCTCGACGTGGCGCGTGGTTCGGCGCAGCAGCTGCACGCCCAGCTCTTCTTCCAGCGCCTTGAGCCGGTAGCTGACATTGGCGCGCGTCATCTTGAGCTTGCGCGCGGCCGCGCTCAGGTTGCCAGCGTCGACGATATCGACGAACAGGCGCAGGGCGTTCAGGTCCATGGGGTGATCAGGGAAAGACGGGAGGCGGTGACAGCCCCCGTATATTGCCATGCCGGCGGCGTGGCGCCGGCATGGCGTGCGTCAGTGCTCGTGGTGCAGGTACCTGGCCTGGCGCGGCAGGCGCACGCTGACGCAGAAGGCAATCACCATCATCGCGCTCACATACCAGTAGAACGCGGTCTCGTGGCCCAGCGTCTTCATGCCGAGCGCGACATACTCGGCCGAGCCGCCGAAGATCGCGTTGGCGATGGCATAGGCCAGGCCGACGCCCAGCGCGCGCACCTCGGGCGGGAACATCTCGGCCTTCACGATGCCGCTGATCGAGGTGTAGAAGCTGACGATGGCCAGCGCCGCGGCGATCAGCACGAAGGCCAGTCCCGGGCTGGTGACGGTGCGCAGCGCGCTCAGGATCGGCACCGTGCACAGCGCGCCCAGCGCGCCGAACAGCAGCATGTTGCTGCGCCGGCCGATGCGGTCGGACAGCGCGCCGAACAGCGGCTGCATGCACATGTACAGGAACAGGCAGCCGGTCATCACATAGCTGGCGGTCTTGATCGACATGCCGGCGGTGTTGACGAGGTACTTCTGCATGTAGGTGGTGAAGGTGTAGAAGATCAGCGAGCCGCCCGCGGTATAGCCCAGCACCGTGAAGAACGCCGCCTTATGGTGGCGGAACAGCCCCGCCACGCTGCCGGCCTCCTTGCTGCCGCGGCTGGCCGCGGACGAGGTTTCGTGCAGCGAGCGGCGCAGGAACAGCGCCACCACCGCGGTGGCGGCGCCGACCACGAACGGGATGCGCCAGCCCCATGCCTTCAGTTGTGCCTCGTCCAGCAGCTGCTGCAGGACCACCACCACCAGCACCGCCAGCAACTGGCCGCCGATCAGCGTCACGTACTGGAACGACGAGAAAAAGCCGCGCCGGCCGCGCAGCGCCACCTCGCTCATATAAGTGGCGGTGGTGCCGTATTCGCCGCCGACCGACAGGCCCTGGATCAGCCGCGCCAGCAGCAGCAGCGCCGGCGCCCAGTTGCCGATGCTGGCATGGGTGGGCAGGCAGGCGATCAGCAGCGAGCCGGCGCACATCATCACCACCGAGATCAGCATCGAGTTCTTGCGGCCATGGCGGTCGGCGATGGTGCCGAACAGCCAGCCGCCGATGGGCCGCATCAGGAAGCCGGCGGCGAACACGCCGGCAGTGTTCAGCAATTGCGCGGTGGGGTCGGACTTGGGGAAGAACGACGGTGCGAAATAGATCGCGCAGAACGCATAGACGTAGAAGTCGAACCATTCGACCAGGTTGCCCGACGAAGCGGCGACGATGGCATAGACGCGCTTGCGCACGTCGCCACCGTCGGGCGACGCCGTGTGGGCGGGGGTAGCGGTGAGATCGGTCATGTTGAGCCTTGGCAGTCAGGGCGGTGCAAGCCGCCCGCGAAGAGGTCGCGCTGCGCAGTACGGGACGGGGATGCCGCAACCAGGGCCGCCTGCGGGAGGCGGTGACGCGGCATGGGGGAACACACGGGGGCAGGCCGGGCAACCGGCCCGTCGGTCTGGGGCGTGATCGGGCGCGCACTGCGGCGCTATTGGACATCAGCGTAGCCGCTCAGGACCGGCCTGCCCACCCCCGGTGGAATGCTGCGGTGCAGCATCGAGGGCTGCAGCGACGAAGTTATCAGGGTTTGCGGGCGATTGTTCTGTTAAATGGACACTGAAAACCGAATTGTCACCGCTCCACGCATGCCGCAATGCGATGTTGCATGCACTGCGGCTTGCGCTGTGCGCGGGACTGGGCAATGATTCGAGCCGGACCCTCAACTGGCCTACTGCGCCCCCTGTCTGCCATGCACCGCTCGTTGCGCCGATGGCTGTGCCTGCCTTTGTTCTTTGCCGGCGCCAGCGCCTCCGCCCAGGATCTGGTCGAATGCAAGCGGATCGAGCACGACCAGCTGATCATCGCCTCCCAGGAAACCCTGCTGTTCCTGCGCTGCCGCGCGCGCCAGGTCGCGTACGAGGCGCCGCGCCTGAAGGGCGTGTCGCAACGCGTCAAGGACGACCTGGTGTTCGCGTGCCTGGACCAGGCCGATGCCGTCGAGCACCAGCTGCGCGTGCGCCACGGCTACTCACGCGAGGCGCTGGCGCGCCAGCGCTGCGAACTGTCCGGCGCGCTCACGCCCGGCGGGTGAAGCCCCAAGCGCGCGGGCCACGCCAAAGCCGTCACATGCTGACGTGATGGCTTAGACTCACCAGCGCCAGATGGGCGCTAATCCCTTGCTGGCGTTGCAGGCTCCGCCTGCGCCGAGCGGGGGCTTGCGTTAAGATCGCTTCCTTCCAGCCGTTTTTTGGCGCGCCGTTGCGCTGCATTCCGCGTCTTGCCATGAGCAATCTGAACCAGCAATCCATCCTTTCCGTCCATCACTGGACCGACACCCTTTTCAGCTTCACCTGCACGCGCGACCCCGGTTTCCGCTTTGAAAACGGCCAGTTCGCCATGGTCGGCCTGGAAGTGAATGGCCGCCCGCTGCTGCGCGCCTACAGCATTGCCAGCGCCAACTACGAAGAGACGCTGGAATTCTTCAGCATCAAGGTGCCCGACGGCCCGCTGACCTCGCGCCTGCAGCACCTGCGCGAAGGCGACCAGATCTACGTCGGCAAGAAGCCGACCGGCACGCTGCTGGTCGACAACCTGCTGCCCGGCAAGACCCTGTGGCTGCTGGCCACCGGCACCGGCCTGGCGCCGTTCCTGTCGATCATCCGCGACCCCGACGTCTATGAGCGCTACGACCGGGTCGTGCTGACCCACACCTGCCGCTTCGTCGAGGAGCTGGCCTACCGCGAACTGATCCAGGAACACCTGCCGCAGCACGAGCACCTGGGCGAGCTGGTGCGCGAGAAGCTGGTGTACTTCCCGACCGTGACCCGCGAAGAGTTCGACAACCGCGGCCGCATCACCGACCTGATCGCCTCGGGCGAGCTGTTCGAGCGCCTGGACATGGCGCCGTTCTCGACCGAGAACGACCGCATCATGCTGTGCGGCAGCCCGGACATGCTGAAGGACGTGCGCGCCATCCTCGAAGCGCGCGGCTTTGCCGAAGGCAATATGAGCCACCCCGGCCATTTCGTGCTGGAAAAGGCCTTCGTCGGCTGAGGCCCCGTTCGGCCGGCCCGCCCCGGCGCGGTTCCGCGCCGGGCGCCTCTGTTTCAAGCCCGCGCGCGCTACACCTCGCGCGTCATTCCCTTCAGGTCGATCCACTCCGCAAACTGCGCCTCGGTGACATGCCCCGAGGCGATCGCCGCCTCGCGCAGCGACAGGTTGCGCTTGACCGCCAGCTTGGCGATTTCCGCGGCGCGGTCGTAGCCGATATGCGGGTTGAGCGCGGTCACCGGCATCAGCGAGCGCTCCAGCAGTTCGGCGATGCGTTCGCGGTCGGCCTCGACCCCCTCGACCATATGCTCGGCAAAGCTCGCGGCCGCGCCCGCCAGCAGGCTCACCGATTGCAGCAGGCTGTAGATGATCACCGGCTTGTACGCGTTCAGCTCCAGCGTGCCGAGCCCGTTCGCCAGCGTTACCGTGGTGTGGTTGCCGATTACGCGGCAGCACACCATCGCCAGCGCCTCGGCCTGGGTCGGGTTGACCTTGCCCGGCATGATCGACGAGCCCGGCTCGTTGGCCGGCAGCACCAGCTCGGCAAAGCCGGCGCGCGGGCCCGAGCCCAGCAGCATGAAGTCGCGCGCGATCTTCAGGAATGACGACGCGGTAGTGTTGAGCGCGCCCGACAGGTCGGCCAGCGCGTCGTGCGCGGCCTGCAGCGCATAGCGGTTGGGCGCGGGCTCGAACGGCAGGCCGGTGTAGTCGGCCAGCGCGCGCGCAAAGGCGGCGGCAAAGCCGTGCGGCGCGTTCAGGCCGGTGCCCACTGCGGTGCCGCCCTGCGCCACCGGCATCGCGCGCAGCATGGCCTGCTGCAGGCGTGACTGAGCATCGGCTACCTGCGCCATGTAGCCGGAGAACTCCTGCCCCAGCGTCAGCGGCACCGCGTCCTGCAGGTGGGTGCGGCCGACCTTGACGATATCGGCAAAGGCCTCGACCTTGCGCGCGAAGGTCTGCTGCAGCTGCTCCAGCGCCGGCAGCAGTTGCTGCTGGATCGCGCGCGTGGCGGCGATGTGCATCGCGGTGGGGAAGCTGTCGTTGGACGACTGGCTGGCGTTGACGTGGTCGTTGGGGTGCACCGGGGTCTTGCTGCCGACCTCGCCGCCCAGCAGCTGGATGGCGCGGTTGGCGATGACCTCGTTCAGGTTCATGTTGGTCTGCGTGCCGGAGCCGGTCTGCCACACCGACAGCGGGAACTCGTCGGGCCAGCGGCCTTCGATGACCTCGGCGGCGGCCTGCTCGATGGCTTGCGCCAGTTCAGGCCGCAGCACGCCCAGTTCGCCGTTGGCACGTGCCGCGCACAGCTTCAGGATGGCAAAGGCCTTGATCAGCGCGGGCGGCATCTTTTCGGTGCCGATGCGGAAGTTCTGGCGCGAGCGTTCGGTCTGCGCTCCCCACAGGTGGTCGGCGGGCACGGGCACGTCGCCCAGGCTGTCTTTTTCGATGCGGGTGGCGGTGGACGGGTCTGGCATGGACTGGCTCCTTGGCAAGGCGGCGGACGGCTGGGCCGGAGGACGTGATGCGGTCCATTAGAATACCGCTTCGCCATGGCGGGTGCCTGCGCCCCGCTGTCTTGCCGCGTTGCCGGCTATCGCGACAATTTCCGCCGCATGCTCATCGCCCAGCTCAAATCGTTCTTCATGGTGGCCCGCATCGGCAGCGTCACGCAGGCGGCCAAGCGCCTGGGCCTGTCGCAGCCCACCATCACCGCGCAGATCCGCGCGCTGGAAGAGGCCTATGGGGTCGAGCTGTTCCATCGCGGCGGGCGCCGGCTGGCGCTGTCCGACGCCGGGCTGGCGCTGCTGCCGCGGGTCGAGGCGCTGGTGCAGCAGGAAACCGAGATCGATTTCTTCCTGCGCCATTCCGGCGACCTGCGCACCGGCAGCCTGCGCGTCGGCGCCACCGCCCCGTACTACGTGCTGGAACTGATCCGCCGCTTCAGCGACCGTTTTCCGGCGATCGACGTCAGCGTGGTCACCGGCAACTCGCAGGAGGTGCTGGAGGCGCTGCAGGAATACCGCGTCGACCTCGCCACGTCTTCGCAGCGCGTCGACGACGCACGCCTGTCGCGCATGCTGCTGGGGGTGGATCCGCTGATGCTGGTGGTGCACCGCACCCATGCGCTGGCCGGCCATACCGAAGTGCCGGTGAGCGCGCTGGCGGGCTGCCGGCTGCTGATGCGCGAGCTGGGATCGACCACGCGCATCGCCACCGAGGACATGCTGGCGCAGGCGCGCGTCAGCCCGGCGGCACAAATGGAGATCGGCAGCCGCGAATCGATCCGCGAAGCGGTGATCCGCAACCTCGGCGTATCGGTGATCGCCCGGCACGAGGTGCCGAGCCATCCTGACCTGCGCGTGCTGGGCTTCACCGATGCCGCGCCGTGCCTGCACGAATACCTGTATTGCCTGCGCGAGCGGCGCGGCGCGCGGCTGATCGATGCCTTCGTCGCGCTGGCGGATTCGCCCCCGGGGCAGGCGCCCGGCGGCGACTGAGCGAGGCGGCGCCCGCGCGCGCTCGCGCTACGCCGTCATTTTCAGGCACTGCTCCATGCAGACGGCGCAGGCGCGCGCGCATTCCTGGCAGTGCTCGGCATCATGGCGCTCGCATTCCTCCTTGCACCACTTGCAGACCTCGGCGCAGTCCTCGCACACCAGCGGCGCGAATTCGCTGTTGCGCAGCATATAGGACGCGGCGAGCTGGGCGATGCCGGCGCAATCCATGTCCAGCGCAATGCAGCGCGCCATCTTGCGCACGTCCTGTTCTTCCAGGCAGGCGGCCGCGCACTTGAGGGCGGCCGCCGCCGCGGCATTGCAGGCGGCAATGCAGTCGGCGTAGCGGGCGGCGTTTTCCTGCACGGTGGGTCGGATCATGGAACGTCCTCCTTCGGGGGTAGGTGGATGGAACCGGCATGCCCGCGGTGCGGCAAGCGGCGCATCCGCGCGCGCACGGGGCATCGTTATCCACAATAGCAGGCGCTGCCGCTTCCTGTCGGCCCGGTACTTGCTGCGCCGCGCTGGTTACAATGCCGTGTAGGCGCGGCAGGCAGGCGCCGGCCCGCAGGCAGCGCGGCCGTCACCTGCGCCACGGTCCGGGCACCACCGGCCCGCATTGCGCATCTAACAGGCACGGCACCGGCCCGAGCGGCCGGCCGCTGCAAACACACACACACACCGGCAGCACGGGGAAGGAAGGACATCATGGGCGAGGCAAAACGGCGGGGTACTCCCGAGGAGCGTGCGGCACAGGCACGCGCAAAGATCGAGGCCTTGCGCCCCGCCCAGCTGGTGTGCGGGCACTGCAAGACCGCATTTGCGCAGTTCGACGCGCTCGACGTGCCGGGCCTGCCCGGCATCGACGCGGTGTTCGGCGGCGAATGCCCCAACTGCGGCAACGACGTGGTGGTGTTCAAGGGCGCGCCCGAAGCCGTGGCCCAGGCCATGATCGCCTGGGAAAAGATGCTGGGCGCCGACGCCCAGCTGGGCTACCAGTCGAGCGACGGCCGCCACGTGCCGTTCGAGCCCGAGGGCGCTGCCGGCGCGGTGCCGGACAAGCCCGCGGGCACGCTTCACTGAGCCGCGGGCGGGCCCGCGCGCTGCGGGCTGGGTTCGCCGGCCAGTTCAGGCGGGCCGATCTCGTAGCGGCCGCGGCCCGCGCCCTTGGCGCGGTATAGCAGCACGTCGGCAAGCCGCATCAGCTCGTGGTCCTGCGCCGGGCCGCCGCGGTACAGCGCCACGCCGATGCTGACATCGACGTCGGCGCGCACGCCCTCGAAGCTGAACGGCACGTCCATCGCCTGCAGGATCGCTTGCGCGACCCGGCGCGCGGCGGCGGGCTGCGGCAGGTCTTCGAGCACCACGGCGAATTCGTCGCCGCCCAGCCGGGCCACGGTATCGCTGTCGCGCACGCAGCGGCGCACGCGCTGGGCAAAGTCCTGCAGCAGCAGGTCGCCGGCGGCGTGGCCGTGGATATCGTTGACTGCCTTGAAGCGGTCCATGTCGAGATACAGCAGCGCCATCAGCGTGCCATGCTCGCGGCTGCGCGCCATCGCCGCGTGCAGCCGGCCCTCGAAGGCGCTGCGGTTGAGCAGCTGCGTCAGGTGGTCGGTGCGCGACATGCGCGCCAGGCGCTGGGTCTCGAGCTTGCGCTGGGTGATGTCCTGCACGTGGACATGCACGCCCACCACTTCGCTGCCGTCGGCGCTCCATTCCGGGCGCAGGCTGGTTTCCATGCAGTGGTAGACGGGGACCTCGTCCTCGGTTTCGAAGGTCACCGCGCTGCCGGCCAGCGCGCGTTCCAGGAACGGCCGCACGTGCGCGAAGCGGGCCTCGCCCAGCACCTCGCGCATGGGCTTGCCGCGCAGCTCTTCCGGCTTCAGGCCGAACACCCGCTCATAGGCCAGGTTGTTGAACACATAGCGCGCGTCGGTATCGACAAAGGCCAGCAGCGACGGCAGCGTGTCGGTCACCGCGCGCAGCCGCCGCTCGCTGCGGTCCAGCGCCTGGCGGCGCTCGCGCACGTCGCGCATCAGCTTGATGAAGGCGCGCGTCAGGTCGCCGATCTCGTCGCGCTGCTGGCGCGTGGGCAGCCGCTCGAACGCGGACAGGTCGTTGGCGCTGGCCAGCACCACCCGGTGCAGGCGCGACAGCGGCGTCAGCTGGCGCCGCACCGCCAGCCAGATCAGCAGCGCCACCCCGGCCATCGCCACCCCCGCCATGCCGAGGAAGCGCTGCTGCATCTGCCGCAGCGGGGCGTAGGCCTCGCGCGCCGGCAGCAGCGCCACCAGTTCCCAGCCGGTGGTCGACATCAGGTGGCGCGCAATTACCGGCCGCGCCGGCGTCAGGAATTCCAGCGGTGCGGGGCTGTCGTCCTCGCCGCAGGTGTCGCCCACGGGCCGGGCCGGCTGGCGGGCCTGGGCCGGATCGGGATGACGTACGTAGACCGGCTCGCGCCCGGCGGATACCAGGCAGTAGTAGCCGGTGGTGCCGAGCCGGTTGTGCAGGATGTCGACCAGGAAGTTGGCGCTGGACAGGTCCAGCCATCCGCCCACCAGGCCCAGGAAGCTGCGCTGCGGCGACAGCACCGGCACCGCCACCAGCACGCCCATCTGGCCGCTGGTGCGCGAGCGGATCGGCGGCGATACCACCGGAGCCAGCGTGCGCGCGGCCTCGCGGAAATAATCGCGGTCGCGCACTTCGGCGCCGGCGCCCTGGTCGCTGAGGACATTGCCGTGCTGGTCGGCAACCAGCAGCGCATTGAACGCCGCCGGCACCGGGACCGCGGCGGACAGCGCCTGCAGCGCGCGCTGCCGCGCCGCGGCGGCGTGCGCGCCGTGCGCCTGCGCCATCAGGCCGCCGAGCTGGTCGGCCTGGTGCGACAGCAGCTGGATACGGTCGTTCATGGCCGTGTCGAGCTGGTTGGCGGTCAGCTTGACCACGGAATCCTGCTGGCCCTCGAGCGCATCGTGCAGATCACTGTGCGCGTCATACAGGGCGATCAGCACGATGCCGGTGCCGAACACCGCGGCCAGCACGGTGGTGATGATCGCGATGCGCGCTTTCAGCGTGGGCGTGTAAACGGGCATATCGGCAGTGGGGGCGCAAGGGCAGCGGGGAGGAGCGCAGGCTTGTCGCAAACTGCAGGTCGCGTCTCGGGTAGAACCCTACCATAGCCCCGCCCGGCGGGGCATCCGGCATTTCCCCGCAGCCGTTGTCATGCCGCGGCGGGGCTGTGCGCGCTGCCGGCGCCACGGTATAGTCCCCCGCTAAGGCGAAGGCCGGCCGCGTGGCGGCATGCCTGCGCAGGGGCGGCGCCCCTGCCGCATGCCGGAACCCACCGACCATGAGACTGACTTCGCTTTCCCCCGCCCTGTTGTCAATGCTGGTCGCGGCCGGCGGCGCGCTGCTGACGGCGGGGGCATGGCTGCAGGCCGACCGGCTCGAGCGCCGCGCCGCGCAGCAGCACTTCGACGCGCTGCTGGCCCAGGCCGGCACCGCGTTGCGCGAACGCATGCTGGAGAACGAACGGCTGCTGCGCGGCGTGGCCGCGGTGATGACGGCCAATCCCCGCAGCTCGCGCGCGCAATGGCGCAACTACCTCTATACCGCGCAGCGCGACGACCTGCCGGCCGGCACCCAGGCCATCGGCTACGCGCCGCTCGCCACGCCGCAGCAGGTGCCGCAACTGGTGCAGGCCGCCCGCGCCGATGGCCTTGCCGATTTCACTATCCATCCCGCCGGCGCGCGCGCGCTGTACGCGCCCATCCTCTACATCGATCCGCTGGACGGGCGCAGCATGCGTGTCGCGGGTTTCGACATGCTGTCCGAGCCCACCCGCCGCGCCGCGCTCGAAGCCGCCCGCGACAGCGGCGAGCCGCGCCTGAGCGCCGGCCTGGATCCGATCGGCGAGGCCGAAGCCGAGGCCGTGGCGCGCCAGCGCGGCGCGCTGGTGTTCCTGCCGGTCTATGGCGGCGGTGCCCCGCTCGGCACGGTGGCGCAGCGGCGCGAGGCCGTGCTGGGCTACGTCTATCTGTCGTTGCGGCTGGGCGACCTGATGCGCGCGATCGGGGCCTCGGCGTCGAACGAACTCGAGCTGTCGCTGCACGAGGGCGGGCCCGCCGCCCCCGGCGCGCTGCTGTCGGGCGGCCCCACCGAAGGCGAGGTGCGCGAAGACGGCAGCGCGCCGCTGCTGCACGGCGAGCGCCAGTTCCACTACGGTGGCGGCAGCTGGACGCTGCGCGCCGCCACCCGTCCCGCCTTCGAGGCCGCGCATGGGCCGCGGCCAAACTTTCTGGTCCCGGCCGCGGGGGCGCTGGCGACGCTGCTGCTGGCCTGGCTGACTTATGCGCTGGCGCGCCAGGGCCGCGCCGCGCGGCAGCGCGAGGCGCGCGCCGTGCATGCCTGGGAAGACGACAGCGCCATGCTGCAGGCCTGCCTGGCGCAGTCCGCCGACGGCTTCGTCGTGACCGATGCGCACGGCGTGGTGGTGCGCGCCAGCGAGCGCGCCGGGCAATTGCTGGGCGCCGAGGCCACGCGCCTGGCCGGACGCAGCCTGGACGCGCTGCTTCCCGGCGCCGCCGGCGTGGTGCCCGCCGACGCCGCGGCGGGTTCCGCGATCCACCGCGAACTGGCGGGCGTGCGTGCCGACGGCGGCCGCTTTGCGCTGCGCGTCAGCGTCGCGCCCCTGCCCGCCGGCGACGGCACCGCGCCGCACCGGCTGTGGGCGGTCACCGACCTGGCGCCCGAGCGGCGCGCGCAGGATGCCGCGGCGGTGCAGGCGGCACGCTATGCCGGACTGCTCGACCACGCCGCCTTCTGCGTCATCACCTTCGACGAGCACGGCCAGATCACCGGCATCAACCCGGCCGGCGAGCGCATGCTCTGGTACAGCAGCGCCGAGCTGGTCGGCCACATGCCCATGACCGGCCTGCATGTCGCCACGGAACTGGCCGACCACGCGCGCGCGCTCAGCGCCGAGCTGGGCGCGCCGGTGCCGCCGGGCCTGCCCGCGCTGCTGGCCAAGCCGCGGCTGGGGCTGACCGATGAACGCGAATGGACCTGGGTGCGCAAGGGCGGCTCGCGCATGCCGGTGCGGCTGGCGGTGTCGGCGTTGCCGATGGCCGCGTTACCGGTGAATTCAACTGCCGCACAGCCGCCGGGCTACCAAGCGATCGGCTATGACCTGACCGAGCGCCTGCGCGTGGACGAGTACATCCGCCAACTGGCGCTGCACGACCCGCTGACCGGCCTGCCCAACCGCGCCGAACTGAGCGAGCGCGCCCAGGCTTTGCTGTTGCACGCGCGCACCCGCGGCGAGCGCGTGGCGCTGCTGCTGATTGACCTGGACCACTTCAAGCGCATCAACGATTCTCTCGGCCACCCGGTGGGCGACGACGTGCTGCGCACCATGGCCGACCGCATCAAGGGCACGGTGCGCCAGGGCGACCTGGTGGCGCGCATGGGCGGCGACGAGTTTGGCGTGGTGCTGGGCGGCCTGCGCCACGACAGCGAGGCCGAGCTGATTGCCGCCAAGATCCAGGCGCGCATCAATGAAGAGCTGGTGGCCGGCGGCCAGCGGCTGCGCGTGACGCCGTCGATCGGCATGGCGGTGTTCCCCGACGATGGCGACACGCTGACCGAACTGCTCAAGTCCGCCGACTCCGCCGTCTACGCCGCCAAGCAGGGCGGGCGCGCGCGCCTGTGCCGCTTTGCCAGCGCCATGGCCGAGGCCTCGCTGGCGCGCTTCACCATCGAAGGGCTGCTGCGGCGCGCGCTGGCCGCCAACGAATTCCGGCTGCGCTACCAGCCGATCGTGGATACCGCCACGCTAACCATCCCCGCGGTCGAGGCGCTGATCACCTGGGAGACCGCCGAGCGCGGCGTGATGCAGCCGGCCGAGTTCATCCCCATTGCCGAGCAGAGCGGGCTGGTGGTGCCGCTGGGCGAATGGGCGCTGGCCACCGCCTGCCGCGAGATCCAGGCCTTGCGCGAAGAACTGGGCCGCGAGCTCGAGGTCGCGGTCAATATCTCGCCGCTGCAGCTGCGCCAGGCGGACTTCCCCGACACCGTGGCGCGCTGCCTGCAGCAGGCCGGCCTGCCGCCGCAAGGGCTGGTGATCGAGGTCACCGAGGGCCTCCTGGTCGATGGCGGCGAGACCACCATCGAGACCTTCCGCCGCCTGCGCGAACTGGGCGTGGGGTTGTCGATCGACGACTTCGGCACCGGCTATTCCGGGCTCAATTACCTGACCCGCTTGCCGATCAGCCGGCTCAAGATCGACAAGTCCTTCGTCGACGGCGTGGCCACGCCGGGCCACGACCAGGCCGTGGCCGCGGCGATCATCGCGCTGGGCCACCAGCTGCATCTCAAGGTGATCGCCGAGGGGGTGGAAACCGCGGCGCAGTTTGCCTTCCTGCGCGCGCAGGGATGCGACGGGCTGCAGGGCTTCCTGTTCAGCCAGGGCGTGCCGCAGCAGGCGCTGCGCGAGGTGCTGCGCAAGCCGCTGACGGTGCCGGACACGGACGTTTCCATCGCCTCCACGCCGCAGCAGGCCTGACGCGCGCACCGCGCGCCGCATCCCAAATCCCCCGATACCTCCATCGAAAACCTTTGCCGAACTGCCATATGGCTGGCATCTGCGCTGCCTATGCTGGCGGCCGGTTCGATCGAGATGCAGGGAGATTCGGTGATGCAGGCAGGCAAGCCAACGCAGGACAGAGCGTTCCTGGCCGTGGAGCAGGTCAGCAAGCGCTTTGGCAGTTTCGTCGCTCTGGATGGCGTGTCGCTGTCGGTGGGGCAGGGCGAGCTGCTGTGCCTGCTGGGCCCGTCGGGCTGCGGCAAGACCACGCTGCTGCGCATCATCGCCGGCCTGGAGCGCGAGGACGCCGGCCGCATCCACGCCGGCGCGCGCGAGCTGACCGGCCTGCCGCCGCAGGCGCGCGACTACGGCATCCTGTTCCAGTCCTACGCGCTGTTCCCCAACCTGACCGTGGCGCAGAACGTCGCCTACGGCCTGCACGGGCGCGGCATGGGACGCGCGCACCGCGACGCGCGCGTGGCCGAGATGCTCGACCTGGTCGGCCTGGCCGGCAGCGAACGCAAGTTCCCGGGGCAGCTTTCCGGCGGCCAGCAGCAGCGCGTGGCGATGGCCCGCGCGCTGGCGCCGGCGCCGTCGCTGCTGTTGCTGGATGAGCCGATGTCGGCGCTCGACGCGCGCGTGCGCGAGCACCTGCGCGCGGAACTGCGCCAGCTGCAGCGCCGCCTGAACATCACCACCGTGATGGTCACGCACGACCAGGAAGAGGCCATGACCATGGCCGACCGCATCGCCGTGATGGATGGCGGGCGCATCGTGCAGGCGGGCACGCCCGCCGAAATCTACGAACAGCCGGCGTCGGCCTTTGTCGCCGGCTTTGTCGGCCAGGCCAACTGGCTGCCCGGGCACAGCGTGCCGGCCGGGCGCTTCACCATCGGCGAAGGCAGCCAGGCGGTCGAGTTGCAGGTCGACGCGCCGCCGCCGCTGGCGGGCGCCGGCCGGCTGTGCTGCCGGCCCGAGGCCGTGCGGCTGGACCCGGATCCCGCCGAGCCCAACCGCCTGCTGGCGCGCGTAGTCGACCAGACCTACCTGGGCAACCGTTACCGGCTGGCGCTGGAAGCCGATCGCCTGCCCGGTCTGACGCTGTTTGCCGACGTGGCGCGCGAGGCCCGGCACCGGCTGCCGGAGCCGGGCGGCCACAAATTCTGGATTGCCTTGCCGGCGCCGGCGCTGCGGGTGTTCGCATGACGCGCGCCGCCACCGCCGCCACCGCCGCCACCACTGTCGCACCTCCGGCTCAAGCACCGGCGTCCCGGCAGCGCGGCACCGGCCTGGCCGCGCGCCTGGCGCACGGCGCCCCCGCCGCGATGAAGTGGCTGTGGCTGGCCGGGCTTGCCGTGGGCCTGCTGCTGCCGTTGCTGGCGCTGTTCCGCCAGGCCTGGTTCGATGGCGCGAGCCAGTGGGTGCTGGGCGCGCGCATGGCGGCGCTGGTATCCGGCCCCAACTTCCTGCCGATGCTCGGGCGCAGCGTGGCGGTGTCGCTGACGGTGGTGGCGCTGGTGGTGCCGCTGGCGTTCGGCTTTGCCTATGCGCTGCAGCGCTCCTGCATCGCGCTGCGGCCGCTGTGGCGCGGCATTGCGCTGCTGCCGCTGTTCGCGCCGTCGCTGCTGCCGGCGATCGCGCTGGTCTACCTGTTCGGCAACCAGGGCATCTTCAGCGACGCCTTCGGCCCGGGTGGCATCTATGGCTTCTGGGGCATCGTGCTGGGCGAGGCCTTCTACACCTTCCCGCATGCGCTGATGGTGCTGGTGGCGACGCTGTCGCTGGCCGATGCGCGCCTCTATGAAGCGGCGCGCGCGATGGGCGCCGGCCCGTGGCGCACCTTCCGCACCGTGACGCTGCCGGGCGCGCGCCAGGGCCTGTTCGCCGCGGCCTGCCTGGTGCTGACACTGGTGATCACGGACTTCGGCGTGCCCAAGGTGGTGGGCGGCGGCTACCCCGTGCTCGCGCTCGAGGCGTACAAGGCCGTGGTGGGGCAGCAGCAGTTCGACCGCGGCGCGCTGATCGGCATGCTGCTGCTGGCGCCGGCGCTGCTGACCTTTGCCGTCGACCTGGCGCTGCAGCGGCGCCAGCGCACGCAGCTAGGCAGCCGCGCGCAGGTGTATGTGCCGGCGCCCGAGCGCGGCCGCGACAGCGCCTGCCTGCTGCTGGTGCTGGCCGTCAGCGCCGCGCTGCTGGCGGTGGTCATCACCGCGGTGGGCGCGTCGCTGGTCAAGCTGTGGCCATACAACCTGAGCCTGACGCTGGCGCACTACGACTTCGACAACATGGACGGCGGCGGCTGGCTGGCCTACCGCAACAGCCTGAAGCTATCGGTACTGACCGCGCTGGCGGGCACCGTGGCGATCTTCCTCGGCGCCTGGCTGATGCTGCGCACGCGTGGGCCGGCCTGGCTGCATGGCGTGCTGCGCGCGGGCTTCCTGCTGCCGATGGCGGTGCCCGGCCTGGTGCTGGGGCTGGGCTACGTGTTTTTCTTCAACGCACCCGGCAATCCGCTGCACGCGCTGTACGGCACCATGGCGCTGCTGGTGCTGTGCAATGTCGCGCACTGCTACACCACCGGCCACCTGACCGCGGCCGCCGCCCTGCGCCAGCTCGACCACGAGTTCGAGGCCGCGGCGCTGTCGCTGGGCGTGGCGCCGCTGCTGACGTGCTGGCGCGTGACCGTGCCGGTGTGCCTGCCGGCGCTGCTCGACATCTTCCGCTACCTGTTCGTGTCGTCGATGACGACGGTCTCGGCGGTGATCTTCCTGTACAGCCCCGACACCGTGCTGGCCGCGATCTCGGTGCTGAACATGGACGATGCCGGCGATACCGCGCCCGCCGCGGCGATGTCGACGCTGATCCTGCTCACCGCCGTGCTGGCCGCGCTGTTGCTGCACGCGCTCTCGGCCGGCTGGCTGCGCCGCGCGCAGCGCTGGCGCGCCGGCTGAGCCTTCCGTTTAGTCATGCCGCTGCACTGCGCAACACACTGATCGATTCCAAAGGAGGAAACCATGTCCCGCACCACCCGTCTTTCCGCGGCCATTGCCACCGTGGCCACCGTGGCCGCCGCCACGCTGCCGCTGCTGGCCGGCAACGCCGCCGCCGCCACCGTGCTGACCGTCTACACCGCGCTCGAGGCCGACCAGATCGCCGCCTACAAGGCCGCGTTCGAGAAGGTGCATCCCGAGATCGAGATCAAGTGGGTGCGCGATTCCACCGGCATCGTCACCGCCAAGCTGCTGGCGGAAAAGGCCGCGCCGCGCGCCGACGCGGTATGGGGCCTGGCCGGCTCCAGCCTGGCGATCCTGGACAAGGAAGGCATGCTCGACCCGTATGCGCCCAAGAACCTGGCCGCGATCGATGCCCGGTACCGCAGCGCGGCCAACCCGCCGGCATGGGTCGGCATGGACGTGTGGGGCGCGGCGATCTGCTTCAACACCGTGGAGGCGCAGAAGCAGGGCTTGCCCAAGCCCAGCTCGTGGGCCGACCTGACCAAGCCCATCTATGCCGGCAAGGTGGTGATGCCGCATCCGGCCTCGTCGGGCACGGGCTTCCTCGATGTCAGCGCCTGGCTGCAGATGATGGGCGAGCAGAAGGGCTGGCAGTACATGGACGCCCTGCACAAGAACATCGGCCTGTACACGCACTCGGGCTCCAAGCCGTGCAAGATGGCCGCGCAGGGCGAGTTCCCGATCGGTATCGCGTTCGAGTACCGTGCCATGAAGTCGAAGAAGGAAGGCGCGCCGATTGATATCGTGCTGCCGAGCGAAGGCCTGGGCTGGGACATCGAGGCCACCGCCATCGTCAAGGGCACGAAGAACCTGGAAGCGGCGCGCAAGCTGGCCGACTTCTCGGCGTCGCGCGAGGCCATGGCGCTGTATGAAAAGAACTTCGCGGTGCTGGCCGTGCCGGGCATCGCCAAGCCTGACGCGCTGCTGCCGGCGGACTACGAGAAGCGCCTGATCAAGAACGACTTCCGCTGGGCCAGCGATAACCGCGACCGCATCCTGGCCGAATGGAGCAAGCGCTACGAAGGGAAGGCGGAGAAGAAGTAAGACTGGTCGGCCGGGCGCCGCCACGGCGACAAAACCGGCTCGCAGAAACGGGTACGCCGGCGGCGCCGCGGCCGGCGGGGCCGGGCCTGATTCAGGCCTGGCGTTGCGCGTCGTCGGTGGCGGGCAGGCCGGCGTGCAGGCGGCGGTAGAGTTCGTCGATGCGCTCGCGGCTGGCCTGCAGTTCTTCGCGGCCGCGTTCGGTCAGCAGGTAGACCCGGCCGATGCCGTCGCGCAGCACGCTTTCCAGGTAGCCTTCCATTTGCAGCGCGCGCAGCAGCGGACGCACCGAGCCGATATCGACCTGGAAGCCGTATTCCAGCAGCATGTCGGCCAGCATGGCCACGGTGGCGGGGACTTCCAGCGCGAATTGCAGGACGTAGACGCGGGCCAGCAGGCCCAGGAACTGTCGTTTCATGTGGATTGGCAACGCGGCCGGCGCCGCGCCGGTTGACGCAGCATGCGGGCACTGTGATGCCGGCAGCGCCGCGGGACGGGCGTCCAACGGGGATGTCGCCTGCCGGGGTGCCGGACAGTACGCATTCTACCGGATCAAAAAAAGAAGCCGCCAGGAGGCCTGGCGGCTTGTCGGGAATGCGTCGGAGGGGTCAATTAACTCTGGCGCAGACCAGATTTTAATTTAATCGAATGCGGATTGTCACGCGTCGGCGACGCGTCCCCTCCTGTGGGGGGTGGGAATGAAAGCTCACAGTAAGAAAGTGACGCCTTTACGTGACATTGTGGCGGAAACGGCGCTCAAATTTCAGGTAGATCTGTCAACGTCCAGCCATTCCGCGGGTTTCGCCGGCCCCGCAGGAGCGGGTATCCGGGCCACATGTCCGAATCCGGCTTGCTGCCGGCGCTGCGCCGGCGTCCAATGCGGCATCGCTGATGCTGCCGGCGAGTCCCCTCGACCGACCCGATGAAACCAATCGACCTGCTTCGCCTGCTGGCTCTCGCCGCCCTCTGGGGTGGCAGCTTCCTGTTTATCCGCATCGGCGCGCCAGTGCTGGGGCCGGTGCCGACCGCCTTCGTGCGCGTGCTGATCGGCGCACTGACGCTGGCGGCGTGCCTGCCGCTGCTGGGCCTGCGCTGGGACATGCAAGGGAAATGGCCCGCGGTGCTGGCGCTGGGCGTGGTCAACTCCGGGATTCCGTTCGCGATGTACGCCGTGGCGGCGCTGTGGCTGCCGGCCGGGTACTCGGCGGTGTTCAACGCCATGACGCCGCTGATGGGCGTGGTGATCGGCGCCATCGCCTTCGCCGAGCCGCTGACGCGGGCGAAGGCGATGGGGGTGTTGCTCGGCGTGGCAGGCGTCGCGGTGCTGACGCGCACGGGACCGGTCACTTTCACCTTGGAGGTCCTGCTGGGCGCGCTGGCCTGCCTGGTCGCCACCGCCTGCTACGGCCTGGCGGGCTTTCTCGCGCGGCGCTGGATCACGCAGCGCGGCGGGCTCGACAGCCGGCTGGTCGCCGCCGGCAGCCTGGTCGGCGCGGGCGCCTTCCTGCTGCCCTTCTGCGTCGCTGCGCTGTGGCGCCACAACACGCTGCCCGACGCCGGCGCCGGGGTCTGGGCGGCCATGCTGGGCCTGGGCACGCTGTGCACGGCGCTGGCCTACATCCTGTATTTCCGGTTGATCGCCGACCTGGGCCCGGTGCGCTCGCTCACCGTTACCTTCCTGATCCCGCCGTTCGGCATCGTCTGGGGCGCGCTGTTCCTGGGCGAGGCACTATCGTGGGCGCATGCCGCCGGCGGCGCGCTGATCGGCATGGCGGTGTGGCTGGTGTTGCGGCCGGGGGCGTCAGCTCAGGCCGGAACCAGACAGGCCGCCGGCGCTGCCGCCGAACGGTGAGTTGGGCCACGTGAGAAGAAACTCATAATTTGGCCGGAAGGTGCTGACGGTACGATACGAATCGTGGAAATTCAGGAAGTGAAGAAACGGGATGAACGCACCTAGTAACCTCCAGACGATCGTCGGGCCGGACGGCAAGCCGGCCTTTGTCGTGATCCCGTACGGAGATTACCTCACGCAATTCGCGCAAGCCGCCGACCTGATCCCGCATGCCGTGGTCCGGCGCGTGCTGACCGATGACGTTCCGCCGCTGCGCGCCTGGCGCGAACATCTTGGCCTGACGCAGGCGGAAGTTGCCGCGCGGCTCGGCATCTCGCAGTCTGCCTACGCGCAGCAGGAAAACAGTGCCCGCCTGCGCAAGACATCGCGCGCGCGGATTGCCGCAGCGCTAGGCATCACGGCGGCACAACTCGATATCTGATCCGAGCGGCCGGTTCAGGCCTGCGCCGCGGTGCCGACGTTGTACTGCTCGCGCACCATCATCACCACGCGGCGGGCCTGGCGCCAGTGACGCACGGCGTCGGCTTCGCTGCGTTCGGGGAAATCGACTTCGGCGCTCCAGTTGCAGCCGGTGTGGTCGGGGCGGTGCACGCACACCGCGCGCAGCTGGCAGTCCTGACAGCCGGGCTCCTGGCGCAGGCACAGGTTGATCAGGTGCTTCAGTTCGGACAGGGGTTTGGTCAGGCGCTCCATGGATGGCTCCGTCAGGCGCGCAGCATGCGGCGGGGGCGGCGAGGTCAGGCGCTGGCCGGCAGTTCCGGCACGGGCTCTGGGTCGGCAGCGGCGGCCCGGCATTGCGGGCACACGCCGTACAGCACCAGCATATGCTCGCGCAGCACAAAGGCGTTGTCGGCGGCGACCTGACGCTGGCGCTGCTCGATCCCCTCGTCGCGGAATTCCTCCACGCGGCCGCACGCCACGCAGATCAGGTGGTCGTGGTGACCGCCTTCGTTCAGTTCAAATACGGCGTGGTCTGACTCGAAGCTGTGCCGCAGCAGGATATCGGCCTGCACCAGCTGGTTGAGCACGCGGTACACCGTCGATAGCCCGGCATCCTCGTCCTGCGTCAGCAGGATGCGGTAGACATCTTCCGCGCTCAGGTGGCGCCTGGCGCTGGTGCGGAACACTTCGAGGATGCGCATCCGCGGCGACGTCGCCTTCAGGCCGGCGCGCTTCAGATGGATCGGGTTGGTGCTCTCGGATGACATGGCGGATGGCATAGGCATGCTGCGGCTGGCGCCCCGCAGCAGGGCGGCGCCCGGCCTGGCGCCGCACGGGCACGGCGTCAGTGGCTTGGCGGGATTTCAGGCGGGAAGCGCCAGGGCCGGCCGGGCGCTGGCGCCCTCGTCCCTGGCGGCGCGACGTGCCTGCACGGCGCGCGGAATAAAAAGGTGGCCTGGCTTGCCGCCGGAAGACGCGATCGGGAAAGCGGGGTCTGGTTGCTTTCCCGATCTTCCGGAGACTGGCTACTACCAAACGCTCCGCGTGACGGAGCGGTCCCCACAAAAGTCGGTATCGAAGGCCGCGGGGGCGGCATCCGGAAATCTGTCATGCCTGCCAGCGCTGGTCGCCGTCGCGTGCCGCGCGGTGCCAGCCTGGCCGGTCTGCCCGCGCCGTCCGGTGCTTGCTTCGGTGCGCCGTGCGTCAGGCAGTGATCGAATAGTAAATGGGAATCGATCTCATTACAAGGAAAATTTTCGGGGTGGCGTGACTTTCGGTTTGCGAGCGCCTCTGACCGAGGGAAGGCAAGGCGCCCACGCGCGTTAGCCGCCACTTTGTACCGCTTTGTATCCGGCTTCGGCTGCGACACGGCGGCTGACAAATGCGGCCCGCATCCGCTACATGGCCGATACACCGGTCACCTTAAATACGTTCCGTGGCCGCGGCGTCGGATACCCCGAAAGCGAAAGCCGGCCCGCTCAATCCTCAACGTGAACTTAAGGAAACCGATCATGACTACCCAAATCGCCCGCCGCTTCGTCCTCGCCGTCGCCCTCGCTGCCGCCGCTGCCGGCGCCAACGCCGCCAGCTTCTCCGCCGGCGCCCGCGACCCGTTCACCGACGGAGCCCGCAGCGCGGTGGATGCCCGCGACCCGTACAGCGAGGGCGCGCGTTCGGTCCAGGAGCCGCGCAGCCCGTATAGCGATGGCGCCCGCAGCGTCGATCCGTTCAGCGATGGTGCGCGCAACGTCGATCCTTACACCGACGGCGCCCGCACCGTCGCCGGGCTCGACCGCAGCGGCGTGTCGGCGGACCCGGCGCGCAGCGTCGATCCGTACCTCGACGGCGCCTACGCCTAAGCAGTGCCGGCCGGCGCGCCGGCCCGCTTCATCACCACCAACACCAACCAACAGGAACCAGACATGACCCGTATCGAAAAAGTGCTGTACACCGGCAAGGTCCACATCACCGCGGGCGGCCGCGATGGCGAGGCGCGCAGCGACGACGGCCGCCTCAACCTGCAGCTGTCACGACCAGGATCGCCCGGCGCCGGCACCAACCCTGAGCAATTGCTGGCGGCGGGCTGGTCGGCATGCTTTATCGGCGCGATCGGGCTGGCCGCCGGCAAGCGGCAAATCAAGCTGCCGTCGGACCTGTCGGTCGATGCCGAAATCGACCTGGGCACGGCGGGCGACGCCTACCTGCTGCAGGCCCGGCTCAATGTCAGCATTCCCGGCATCGAGCGCGAGCTGGCACAGGCACTGGTCGATACCGCCCACCAGACCTGCCCGTACTCCAAGGCGCTGCGCGGCAATATCCACGTCGAGACCCGGCTGGTCTGAAGCAAGGGGCTGCCTGATCGCGAGGCAGCCCCAATCCTGCATCTCATGACCGCGGCAGCCCTGGGCTGCCGCGGTCGCTTGCCGCGTGGTCAATGGCCGGCGCTCTGCCCGCCATCGACGTGCAGGATCTCGCCGGTCACGAAGGGCGCCGCATCCAGGTACAGCACGGCGTCGACGATATCGCGCATCTCGCCCATATGGCCCATGGGGTGCAGCGCGCCCAGGGCCGCGTGGGTCTCGGGGGCATGCATCGGCGACTTGATGATGCCGGGCGAGACGGCGTTGGCGCGGATGCCGGTGCGGGCGTATTCGATCGCCAGCGAGCGGGTGGCCGCATTGAGGCCGCCCTTGGTCAGCGACGCCAGCACCGATGGCACCCCGCTGAGGGCATGGTCGACCAGGCTGGTGGTGATGCTGACCACGTGGCCGCTGCGCTGTTTTTCCATCTCGGCGACGGCCAGCTGCGTGATATGGAAAAAGCCTGCCAGGTTGATGCCGGTGACCGCTGCGTAGTCCGCGTCGGTATAGCTGGTGAACGGCTTGGCGACGAAGATGCCGGCGTTGTTGACGAGCGTATCGATCCGGCCGAACCTGGCCACGCCCTCGGCGATGACGCGGCGCGCGGTGGCCGGGTCGGCCAGGTCTCCGGCGACGGCCAGCAAGTCCTGGTCGTCGGACGGCCGGATGCTGCGCGCCGTGGCGACGACGCGATCGCCGCGTTCGCGGAAGGCCTTGACCAGTTCCGCGCCGATGCCCTGCGATGCGCCAGTGATGACGACGACTTTCTGTGCTGCACTCATGTTTTCACCTCGATGTAGGTTGGTCCGGCTAGCGTGCCGATCGGGCCCGCGGCGCCGATGGGTTCCAATCTATGGGCTCGGGCCGGGCTTTCGAAGGCACCGGCCGGACAAACAGTTATGCGCGGCGCGTACTAATGCACGGGCGCGTCAGTCGACTTCGGCGGGGCGCGAACCTATGATGGCGACTGCCCCGTCTACCGGGACCGGGCGAGCTCCGTCACCAGCTGGAGAAAGCCATGAAACGCCAATTCGATGATCTCCAGCTCGGCAGCATCGAACTGTTTTGCCTGGCCGCTGAACTGGGCAGCTTTACCGCGGCCGCGGTCGCCGCCGGCGTGACGCCGCCCGCGGTCAGCCGTACCGTGCAGAGGCTGGAAGAGCGGCTGGGCGTGCGGCTGTTCGTGCGCACCACGCGGCAGATCCGCCTGACCGACGAAGGCCGCCTGTACTTCGAGCAGAGCCGCGCCGCGCTGGCACAGCTGGTCGATGCCGAACGGCAGATCGGCGGCCATCACGCGACGCCGGCCGGGCGGCTGCGTATCAGCCTGCCAACGCCGTATGCCCACTATCGCGTGTTGCCGGTGCTGCCGGCATTCCGGGCGCGGTACCCGGAGGTCCAGATCGACGTGCACATCAGCAACCGCAATGTTGATTTCGCCGATGACACCTATGACCTGTGCGTGCGCGGACGCGCGCCGGATGACTCGAACCTGATCGCGCGCAAGCTCGAAGACGCCGAGCTGGTGGTGGTGGCGACGCCCGCCTACCTGCGGCAGGCCGGCACGCCGCAAGCGCCGGAGGATCTGCTGCGGCATGAATGCATCCAGTTCGAGCGCCCCAGCAGCGGACGCAGGATTCCCTGGACCCTCCGCGTCGACGGCACGGAAACCGATATCGTCACGACCGGCTCGTACACGGCCTCGGAGGATATCCTTGGCGGCGCCACGCTGGTGCGCGCCGGCGCCGGCCTGTTCCAGACCTATCGCTTCGTGGTGGAACAGGACCTGCGCGACGGCACGCTGGTGGAAGTGCTGCGCGAATACGGCGGGAGTGCGCGCCCGTTCGTGCTGCTATACCCGTCCGCGCGCCATGTCACGCGACGGGTGCGGGTGTTCGTCGACTTCCTGCTCGAGAAGTTCTCGGCTTAGCAGTTCCCCTCATGCCGGCCGGACCTGCGCGATGACCACCAGGATCACTGCCGCGTTGCCTGGCTGCTGGAAGTGCGAAGAGATCGTGCGCGCGTGTCCGGCCTTGTCGCCCAGCACATCGCGGAACAGCTCCGACGCCGCGTCGAGCACCGCCGGTTGTGCGAACCAGCCAGGTGCGCTGGCGATGTGGCCGTCGACCCGCACGATGTGGTCGAGCCGCGCAAAGCCGCCCAGATGCGCGTCGATCTGCGCCAGCACGTTGAGCGCGGCCAGCTCGGCGGCACGCCTGCCTTGGTCGACGCTCAGGTCCTTGCCGACCTGGCCCTGCCAGATCACCTTGCCGTCCTGCAGCGGCAACTGCCCGGAAATGAACAGCAGGTCGCCGGCCTGGCTGGCCGCGGTATAACTGCCCAAGGGTTGAGGCGGTTGCGGCAGCGCCAGGCCGCGCGCCGCGAGTCGTTGCTGGACAGACATGGTGGCTCCTTATCCAAAGGCGTCGTGGCTCACACGGCAGACTCTATGGGCTCGCCGGCACGCGATAAAGCCATCGACCGGAACAGCAATTGATACATGGCGTAATCAGTCCCGGCCGCAGTCCCGGCCGCAGTCCCGGCCGCGGCGGCCATACACGTCGTGGAGACATCACTCTGGCATCGGTTCGCGGCTGAACGCGTCCAGTTCCTGCACCAGGCTCTGCGCCGCAAGCCGGACCAGTGCGGCGCCCTTCTCGGCCGTTGCCAGTCCGGGGTCCGAGCCGATGCGGCCGTCCGGATAGCGCGCGCGGAAGTCCAGTGCCTCGCGGATGGGGCCGCTGGGTGCGATCCGGGGTGCGTAGTCGGCATGCTTGCGCGCATCCGGAAAGGCCCATTGGGTGATCGCGATTTCAGAAGGCGTGGCGTGGGAGCCGTGGCCGGTCGGGAACTGTTCGCGCGCCAGCTCGCCCACGCCAGGCAAGTCCCACCAGTTGCACAGCTTCAGCGCAAAGCCGGCGCGGCGCCTGGCGAAGCTGGCTTCGGCGTAGAGCTCCGAGAAGGCCGCGTCGATCGAGGCAACGTTGCCGCCATGGCCGTTCAGGAACAGCAGCTTTTCGAAGCCATGCCCTGCCAGCGAGCGTACCCAGTCGCCGATCGCGGCGATGAAGGTCGACGGACGCAGCGAAATCGTCCCGGCGAATGCCAGGTGATGCTGCGCCATGCCGATATTGAAGGTCGGCGCCACCAGGATATCGGCCTGCTTTTCCGCCTCGCCGGCAATGATTTGCGGGCACAGCCAGTCGGTGCCGAGCAGCCCGGTCGGCCCATGTTGTTCGTTCGAGCCGATGGGAATCACGATGGTACGGCTGCGGGCCAGGTATTGCTCGATCTCCGCCCAGGTTGAAAGATGAAGTTGCACGGGAGCTCCTTGGTGGGTGATGGTCGGGGTCACGGCGGCGCGATGCCGCATCAGCGGCGCGCGGGCAGCTTGTTGCACAGGATGATGACGGCCGCCAGCAGCGGCAGCGCGGCCATCATCAGCATGCCGAGATGGAGGTTGCCGGTCGCGGTCTTGGTCCAGCCGATGGTGGCCGGTCCCCAGAAGCCGCCCGACAGGCCGATGGTGTTGATCAGCGCAATGCCGCCCGCTGCCGCCGGGCCCTGGATGTATTCGGCCGGCATGGCCCAGAACACGGTGTAGGCCATCCACAGACCCATGGTGGCGAGCGTCAGCAGCACCAGCGTCGCTACCAGGTTGCCGTCCGCCAGCACCGAGGCTGCCAGCAGCATGGCTGCCGCCAGTGCCGGCAGCGCGCAGTGCAGGCGCCGCTCGCCCGAGCGGTCGGATTTGCGGCCCATGTAGTACATGCCGAACGCGGCCGCCACGTATGGGATGGCCGCGTACCAGCCGAGCCGCACGGTATCGTCCACGCCCTGCGCCTTGATCATGGTCGGCAGCCAGAAGCTGATGGCGTAGATCGCCGCGATGATGCAGAAGTAGGCCAGCGCCAGCACATAGACGCGCGGGTCGCGGGCCACGGCGCCGAAGCCATGCTTGTGCGCGGCGACCGGCCCCAGTTCGGCTTCCAGCAGGCGCCGTTCGGCGTCGCTGAGCCAGTTCGCCTGCGCCGGGCGGTCCGGCACCAGCGACAGCGCCAGCACGCCCAGCAGCACGCAAGGCAGGCCCTCGACCAGGAACATCCATTGCCAACCCGCCAGTCCGCCATGGCCCGCCAGCGCGGTCATCAGCCACGCCGACACCGGCCCGCCGACGATGCCGCCGATCGGTCCCGCCAGGAACACGATGGCGATGGCCCGGGCCATGCGTTGCGGCCCGTACCAGCACGACAGGTAATAGATCATGCCGGGCGCGAAGCCGGCCTCGAACACGCCGAGCAGGAAGCGCAACGCGTAGAACGTCGGCACGTCCCGCACGAACACCATGCAGGCCGAGGTCAGCCCCCACAGCACCAGGATCCGGCTGAAGGTCTTGCGCGCCCCGACCCGCGGCAGCATCAGGTTGCTCGGCAGTTCGAACAGCACATAGCCCACGAAGAAGATGCCGGCGCCGACGCCGTAGGCCGCGTCGGAAAAGCCCAGGTCGCTTTGCATCTGCAGCTTGGCAAAGCCAACGTTGACCCGGTCCAGGTAGGCGAACAGATAGCAGACCAGCAGGAAGGGCAACAGGCGCCAGTTGATGCGGCTGTAGAGGCTGGAAGCGCCTTCCATGGCGCCCGCGGTAGGGATGGCTAGCATGCTCGCTGTCTCCGGTGTGGTTGCGGCCCGGTGGGCTCGGTAGGGCTTGGTCGTGTCCCTTGTGTGCTGAATCGTGGCAGCCGCGGGCGGGCTGGCAAACAGCAACTCGGGACACACTTCGTTCTGTTCCGGGCAACGCACCGGTCCAGGTGGCCCACGCTGCCCGTGGCAAGCAGGGCAAGGCGCGTTCGGGTATCGTTACCGCTGCAGAAAAACGGCGGAACAGGCGTTCGACATGCGAGAGATCAATCAGCAGCGGCTGCGATACTTCCGTGAAGTGCTGGCGCACGGCACCATCCGCGGCGCGGCGGACAGCCTGAACACCTCGCCCTCGGTGATCACGCGGCAGATCCGGTTGCTGGAGGAAGAACTGGGCGCGCTGCTGTTCGAGCGCGCGCCACGCGGGCTGCGGCCCACCGCGGCGGCGGCGCACCTGCTGGAATTCTGGCGCGGCTACCGCTCGCACCAGGAGCAGCTGGAAGACCAGCTGCACGCGCTGCAGGGCTTGCAGCAAGGCGAGGTCAGGCTGGTCCTGAGCGAGGGCTACGTCGACCTGCTCGTCAACGAGGTGCTGGCACGGTTCTGTGCGCGCTATCCGCGCCTCGATATCCGCATGGACATCCTGGCGGTCGATGGCGTGCTGGAGGAGGTGGCGGAAAGCCGCGCGCATATCGGACTGGCCTACAACCCGCCGCCGCACCCGCGCATCGAATACCGCGCGAGCGCGTCGCAGCCGGTGGTGCTGCTGGTCAGGCCCGACCACCCGCTGGCGCTGCGCGGCGGCGCGGCCAGCGTCGCCGACCTGCAGGCCTATCCGCTCGCCATGATGCCGGCGTCGTTTGGCGTCGGCCATGCCTTGCGCATGGTCGAGTTCGCCGAGAACGTCTCGATCCGCGCGACGCTGGTCAGCAACTCATTGACCGCGCTGAAGCAGTTCGTCGCCTACGACCAGTACATGACGCTGATCGGCGAATTCGCCGCGTACCGCGAGATCGCGGCGGGCACGCTGGCGGTGGTGCCGCTGGACCATCCCTTGTTCCTGGGCACGCAGGCCCGGCTGCTGGTGAAGGCCGGGCGGCCCCTGCCCGCGGCTGCGCTGGAACTGCTCGACCATATCGGCCGGCATATGTCGATGTTCGCGCGCCAGCGCTAGCCGGGCAGCGGCGTCTTGCCGGCAGCGCACGCGCCGCTCAGGCCAGCGTCTGCGCGACGATGGCCGCGGCGGCCAGGCTCGAGGTGCCGATGGCCAGCCAGCATCCGAGCAGCAGCGCGCCATGGGCGAGGCTTCGGCTGGGGTTCATGGTGTGGTCTCCTGTCAGATGCTGGCTGCGTGGATCAGCGCTCGGTCACCGGTGCGTGGACCGGGGCGATCGATGCGTGCGTCGTGGCGGTGCGTTGCGCGGCCTTGTGCACCATGGTGTAGGCGTAGTCGATGCCCATGCCGTAGGCGCCCGAGTGTTCCTTGGCGATGCCGATGACGGCGTCATAGGTGTCGCGGTTCTTCCAGTCGCGCTGCCACTCCAGCAAGACCTGCTGCCACGTCACCGGCACCACGCCGGCCTGGATCATGCGCTGCATGGCGTAGTCGTGCGCTTCCTTGCTGGTGCCGCCCGAGGCGTCGGCGACCATGTAGATCTCGTAGTCGCCTTCGAGCATCGCGCTCAGCGCAAAGGTGGTGTTGCAGACTTCGGTCCACAGCCCCGCCACCACCACCTTCCTGCGGCCGGCGGCCTGCAGTGCGTCGCGCACCTTCTGGTCGTCCCACGAATTCATCGAGGTGCGCTCGAGGGTCTGCTTGCCCGGAAACACATCCAGCAACTCGGGGTAGGTGTAGCCCGAGAACGAATCGCTCTCGACGGTGGTGATGGTGGTCGGCACGTCGAACACCCGCGCCGCCTTGGCCAGCCCGATCACATTGTTCTTCATGGTCTGGCGGTCCATCGACTGCACCCCGAAGGCCATCTGCGGCTGGTGGTCGATGATGATCAGCTGGCTGTTGCGCGGGGTCAGGACTTCGAGCTTGGCGTTCGACATGGTGTTCTCCTAAACGATTCAAAATTGTTGATTGTCTGTAGCGGCGCTGTTTATTGTGTCGCGCTGCCATGTGGAGAACTATAGCGAACCTCGCGACCCCTTCTTCCGACATGCATTGTCAATCTTATTCAAAAAAATTGATAAAAGGATGGCGCGCTCATGTGTGCTCGACCAGGATTGCCTTGAGGTTCGAAATGCGAATTGTTATCATTTGTGGTCGTTTCCCGCCCGCATCGCGCCATGCCCGCCGCCCCTGCTCCCGCTTGCCATCCTTGTCGTCTCAGCCACGCTGCTCGCGCTGGTAATGCCGCCGCGCGCGCGGCGCTGCGGGTGCCGGCGTGAGCAAGGCGCTGCAGGGCGGGTGGCGCTATCGCGCGGGCGTAGGCGCGCGGGCGCTGGCGGCTATTGGCGGCGGCTATGCGCTGGCCGCGCTGGCCACCGCGGTGCTGGCGCGCTATCTGCCGATGGCGCGGCACGATGCCGTGACCACGGCGACGCTGCTGTCGTTCGCCATCTATGCCGGCGCGGCGGTCTGGGTGTTCGCGGTGCGCAGCGCCTGGCGCGCGTGGGCGGGCCTGGCGCTGCCGGCCGCGCTGCTGTCAGCCATGCTGGCGCTCGGGCGGGGGGCGTGATGCGCGCGGGATTCAGGCAGTCGATGGCTTGGCTCCACACCTGGAGCGGCCTGCTGGTGTGCTGGGTGTTGTTCCTGATGTTCTGCGGCGGCACCGCGAGCTACTACAAGGAAGAGATCTCGCTGTGGATGCGGCCGGAGCTGCATCGCACCGCGCCCGCCGATAGCGCGCAGATACCGGCCGTGCAGGTTCCGGCCCCGCAGATGGCACAAAACGCGTTGCGCTATCTGGAGCGCGAGGCGCCCGATGCCTCGCGCTGGATCATCACGCTGCCGGATGCGCGGCGCGATGCGGTCAATGTGCTGTGGACCTACAAGCCGGGGCAGGCGCCGCGCGATGCCGACGGCAAGCCGCGCCGCTTCGACACGCGCCTGCTCGATCCGGCCACCGGCGCCCCGCTGCAGGCCGCGCGCGAGACCCGCGGCGGCGAATTCCTCTACCGGCTGCACTTCGACCTGCACTACATGCCGGCCAAGTGGGCGCGCTGGATCGCCGGCTTCTGCGCCATGTTCATGCTGGTGGCGATCGTCAGCGGCGTGATCACCCATCGCCGCATCTTTGCCGACTTCTTTACGTTCCGGCGCGGCAAGGGCCAGCGTTCCTGGCTCGATGCGCACAACGCGCTGGCGGTGCTGCCGCTGCCATTCCACCTGATGATCACCTACACCGGGCTGGTGACGCTGCTGTTCATGTACATGCCGTGGGGCGTCGAGGCGGCATACGGCGGCGACCTGCGCGCGTTCCAGGCGCAGACCCGGCTGCGCCCGCTGCCGCCCAAGGCCGCCGGCACGGCCGCGCCGCTGGCGAGCGTGCCCGACATGATGGCGCAGGCCGGGCGCGCGTGGCAGGGCGGGCAGGTGCGCCGCATCGTGGTGAACCTGCCGGGCGATGCCAACGCGACCGTGACCCTCTCCCGCGCCGAGCCCGCTACGCTGTCGCACGATCCGCTCGCGCTCGAATTCGCGGGGGCCAGCGGCGCGCTGCTGGGCGCGTATGCCGAAGACAAGTCCGCCGCCGAACTGACGCGCAGCGTCATGACCGGCCTGCATATCGGCAGCTTTGCACCGCCCGGCCTGCGCGCGCTGTTCTTCCTGTGCGGGCTGGCCGGCTGCGCCATGGTCGCCACCGGCGCCATCCTGTGGGCGGTGCGCACGCGCCAGCAGCAGGCCAAGGCGATCGCGGCGCGGGGGCGGCCGGGGTTCGGGCTGCGCCTGGTCGAGGCGCTCAACATCGGCGCCATCGCCGGCCTGCCGGTGGCCTTCGCCAGCTACTTCTGGGCCAACCGGCTGTTGCCGGTGGCGATGACGCAGCGGCCCGAGGCCGAGATCCGCTGGTTCTTCATCGCCTGGGCCGCGTGCGCGCTGCTGGCGCTGTGCCGGCCCACGCGCGCCATGTGGTGCGCGCAGCTGTGGGCGGGCGCGGTGTTGTTCGGCACCCTGCCGCTGCTCAATGCGCTGACCACCGGCTCGCACCTGGGCGTGACGCTGCTGCAGGGACGTGGTCCTGCAGCGGTGGCCGGTTTTGACCTGGTGTCGCTGGCACTCGGCCTGGCGCTTGGCGCCGCGGCCTGGATCACGGGCCGCCGGCAAGCCGCTGCCGCACGCGTGGCGGCGCGACCGCGCAATATCGCCGCCGGCACGCAGGAGGCCGCATGAACGCGCTGGCTGCATTCGCGCTGTCGCTGGCCGGGTTTGCCGCGCTGGCGCTGTCGCTGGAGCGCCACCATGCCGATATCCACGGTCGCGGCAGCATGCCGTCGCGCGGTGCGGTGGCGCGTTTGCGCGTGGTCGGTGCGGTGGCGCTGGCACTGGCGTGGGCACTGCATATCGCAGCGCAGGGCGGGCCGATGGGCACGGTGTCGTGGGTGGGCACGCTGACGGCCAGTGCCATCGCCGTGGCGCTGGGCCTGTCCTACGCGCCGCGCGCGGTGCAGCGGCTGCTTCCCGGCGTGGCGCTCGTCGGGCTGGCCGGCGCGGGGTGGCTGCTTGCCGGCTGAGCGGGGGTGAGCGCGTGAACCGATAGCCAACAGCTGGCGATGCCGGCGTGTGCCTTGTCCTGCAATGCAAGCGGGCCGCGAGGCGCCTGCGCTGGCGCACTCGCGGCCCAGGTTCGCAGCGTGCCGCAATTGGCTTACAGCGGCGGAGAGACCCAGTACGGGTCGCGCCCGTAGTACTCGTGCAGCGACTTGCCCCACTGCGGGTCGGCCATGCTCGGCCAGCTGTCCTTGTTGAAGCCCGGCGCGGACTTGATCCGGTCCGCCGTCACGGCGATCCGGAAGCACTTTTCGTCGGTATCCATGACCAGCGCGTTCCACGGGATGGCGTGCAGCGTGTCGCCCATGCCGAGGAAGCCACCGGTGGTCAGCACCGCATAGGCAATGCGGCCGTGCGGCACGTCCAGCATGATCTCGGAGATCTTGCCGACATGTTCGCCATCGGACGAATACGCCTTGGTGCCATCCAGGCTGGAAGCCGCCATCACTTCCGGGCCCGGGCCTTCGCCCACGCCGGAACCGACGATGGCTGCGCCTTGACTGCTGGGAGGTTGGGTTTGCATGCTGTGCTCCTTGTCGCGAGACGGTGGAATGCTTGGCGCGCGCAATGACCATGCCTGCGCTGCTCTGGCGCGGTTTCCACGCGGATCGCCGCGCTGCGGCGCCCGCCGGCGCTCTGGCGGAAGGTAATTCTTTCGCGTGGCTTGCAAAAACAACGCATCCGCACGGGCCCGGCGCGGGCATTCGGCAGTTGCTTCAGAAGTGGTGCCGCATGCCAAGCATCACGCCCACGCGCGTGCTGCGCGCCACGTCGGTGGCGGGCGTGCCGGCCCAGTACTCGGTCTCGCGGCCGACCGCGCCGCCGCGCGCGCGTACCACGTCGGCTTCCAGGTACAGGGTGGTGCGCCGGGACAAGGCGTAGTCGGCCACGACCGCGATGCTGTCGGCATGACCGCTGCCCAGCGCCACCGGCACCTGCAGGAACTGCGTGGTCACGTGGCCGCGCTGCCAGTAGCGGTAATAGGCGCCGGACAGATGCAGCGCGGGCGTGAGCTGGTAGCCCAGCCCGGCGAAGGCGATGTTGAAGCGCGCGCCGCTCGCAGACGCGTCCCGAGCCGATTCGCGCCGGCCCATGTGGCCCGCGTAGAAGGTGGCCTTGCCGGATGCGTACGAGCCGCCCACGGCGTAGTTGCGTACCGTGCTGCCGCCGTCGACGCTGCGGCGCTGGTCATAGGCCGCGCCCAGCGCCAGTGCGCCCTGCTGCAGCATCAGCCCGCCGCCCAGCGTGGCGCCGCGCGCCAGGCTGCCGGCTTGCCCGCCGGCGCCGTAGTCCAGTTGCAGCGTCAGCGGGCCGGTGGTCTTCTTGTAGACCACGCTGTGGTCGATGCGGTAGTCCTGGAAAAAGATGTCGCCGCCCAGGTAGAGCGGATCGGACCAGAAGTTGCCCCAGCCCTGGTCCAGCGGATTGAAGGCCCAGCCGATATTGTTCAGCGCGTTGTACTGGCGGCCAAAGGTCAGGCTGCCCCAGTCGCCGGACAGGCCGGCATAGGCCTGGCGCCCGAACAGCGCCTGGTAGCTGGCGCGGCCGTCGTCGCTGCCGATGCCGGCCTCGAGCTGGAAGATGGCGTGCTGGCCGCCGCCCAGGTCTTCGTCGCCCTTCAGGCCGAAGCGGCTGCCGACCATGCCGCCGGAGACCAGCGCCGCCTGGTCGCGATGATGGCCATCGAGGTTCGAGGTATAGCGCACCGCCGTGCTGACGATGCCGTAGACGGTGACGCCCGGCTCCGCATGGGCGCGCCCCGCGGCGAGGGCGGTGGTAAGGGCAGCGACGGGCAACAGCCCGGCCGCCGGCAGCCAGTGGCTGGCTGTCTTCTTCATGGAGGGTCCTCCGGAGGGCCGGATCCGGTCGGCGCGGTGGCGCGCCGCAGCGGATCCGTCAGGCCGATGGCCTGCGGGTTCCAGTCCCGCGCGGGGGCACGCGGGTCGTCATCGGGCCCTGCGCAACGGATGCGCGCGGCCCGGGCGAGGGTCGAAGCGGGCGACGATGCCTGGAGGGGCGGCGAATGCCGGCAGTATTGCCGGGCAAGCCTTGGGCAGCGCCGGTTGCCGGCGCCACGGGAGCGGCCCGAAGGCCATTGATCGGGTTCGCCGGCGCCCGCTTCGGCAAGCGTTTTTCGGCAAGGGCCGATCGGGCTCGGAAGGCGCATGCCGGGTCGACCCCGGCGCGGCGAACAGGGCGCTAGTTTACCTGTATTGGGTCAGCGCCCTCGAAAAGTGCTTTGTCCAGCGCTGCTTGCGGGCCTGCAACAGGCCGCTGGTGTGCTCCCTCTCCGGCAGGGAGGGGGTCGGGGAGACGGTCGGGGAGAGGGCCCGGGGCGGACCGCCTCAGCCCACCCGCTTCGCCGAGATCACCGCTTCCGCCACATTGGCCGGCGCTTCGGCGTAGTGCTTGAACTCCATGGTGAAGGTCGCGCGCCCCTGCGTCAGCGAGCGCAGCGTGGTGGAGTAGCCGAACATGGTCGCCAGCGGCACCTCGGCGCGCACGATCTTGCCACCGCCGCCGGCGATGTCTTCCATGCCGTGCACCATGCCGCGGCGCGACGACAGGTCGCCCATCACGTTGCCGGTGAATTCCTCGGGCGTTTCCACCTCGACCGCCATCATCGGCTCGAGCAGCGTCGGCCGGGCGCGGCGCATGCCTTCCTTGAACGCCATCGAGCCGGCCATGCGGAATGCGTTTTCGTTCGAGTCCACGTCGTGGTAAGAGCCGAACACCAGCGTGGCCTTGATGTCGACCACCGGGTAGCCGGCCAGCACGCCCGACTGCATGGTCTCGCGGATGCCCTTGTCGACCGCGGGGATGAACTCGCGTGGCACCACGCCGCCCTTGATCGCGTCGACGAACTCATAGCCGCCGCCGTGCGGCATCGGCTCCAGGTTCAGCACCACGTGGCCGTACTGTCCGCGCCCGCCAGACTGCTTGATGAACTTGCCCTCGACGTCGCGCGCCGGCAGGCGGATGGTCTCGCGGTACGCCACCTGCGGCTTGCCGACCGAGGCCTCGACGCCGAATTCACGCCGCATGCGGTCGACCAGGATTTCCAGGTGCAGCTCGCCCATGCCCGAGATGATGGTCTGTCCCGATTCCTCGTCCGTGGTCACGCGGAACGACGGGTCTTCCTGCGCCAGCCGGTTCAGCGCGATCCCCATCTTCTCCTGGTCGGCCTTGGTTTTCGGCTCCACCGCCTGCGAGATCACCGGTTCCGGGAAGCTCATGCGCTCCAGGATGATGACCTTGTCGGGGTCGCACAGCGTGTCGCCGGTGGTGGCCTCCTTCAGGCCCACCGCCGCGGCGATGTCGCCGGCGCGCACCTCCTTGATCTCCTGGCGCACGTTGGCGTGCATCTGCAGGATGCGGCCCAGGCGCTCGCGCTTGCCCTTGAGCGGGTTGTAGACGCTGTCGCCGGAGTTGACCACGCCGGAGTACACGCGGAAGAAGATCAGCTGGCCGACAAAGGGATCGGTCATGATCTTGAACGCCAGCGCGGCGAACGGCTCGTCGTCGCTGGGGTGGCGCTCGGCCTCGCGGTCGTCCTCGGTGTGGCCGAGGATGGCCGGCACGTCGGCGGGCGACGGCAGGTAGTCGATCACCGCGTCCAGCATGCTCTGCACGCCCTTGTTCTTGAAGGCGCTGCCGCACAGCATCGGCACGATCTCGTTGGCGATGGTGCGCTTGCGCAGGCCCTGCTTGATCTGGTCCTCGCTCAGCGGCTCGCCCGACAGGTACTGGTTGAGCAGCGCCTCGTCGGCCTCGGCGGCGGCCTCGACCATCTTGTCGCGCCATTCCTGCGCGGTGGCGAGCAGGTCTGCGGGGATGTCCTGGTATTCGAAGCGCACGCCCTGGCTGGCGTCGTCCCAGACGATGGCCTTCATCTTGACCAGGTCGACCACGCCCTGGAAGTGGTCCTCGGCGCCCAGCGGAATCTGGATCGGCACGGCGCGGCCGCGCAGGCGCTCGGCGATCTGCGCCTGCACGCGGAAGAAGTCGGCGCCGACGCGGTCCATCTTGTTGACGAACGCGATGCGCGGCACTGCGTACTTGTTGGCCTGGCGCCAGACGGTTTCGGATTGCGGCTGCACGCCGCCGACGGCGTCGTAAACCATGCAGGCGCCGTCCAGCACGCGCATGGAGCGCTCGACTTCGATGGTGAAGTCGACGTGTCCCGGCGTATCGATGATGTTGATGCGGTGCTCGGGGTAGTTGCCGGCCATGCCTTTCCAGAAGGCGGTGGTGGCGGCCGAGGTGATGGTGATGCCGCGCTCCTGCTCCTGCTCCATCCAGTCCATGGTGGCCGCGCCATCGTGCACTTCGCCCAGCTTGTGATTGACGCCCGTGTAGAACAGGATGCGCTCGGTCGTCGTGGTCTTGCCGGCGTCGATATGCGCGCTGATGCCGATATTGCGGTAGCGCTCGATGGGGGTCTTGCGGGGCACAGTGTTCTCCATGGATGAAACACGCCCGAATAGAGTAGCACCACTGGCCGCTCCCCGTTGCCGCTTCCCGTTGTCCCTGTCGCGCGCAGGGACACGCGCTTCGCGGCGGCCCGCGGACGGTCCCGCGCGTCTGAGGCCGGCCTAGGATTTTCGCTGCAACTGAAGCGGATTCCTCCCATCCTGTACGCGCCTTCGGCTCCCTATACTGGCGTGGCATCGCGCACCGGCATGCGCCGTTCCTGCCAGCCCGTTCCAGCATCGGGATGTTGCCTCCGCCGATGCCTGCCTAGAACCTGGACCCCGCGCATGACAACCATCCTGATCGTTGACGACCATCCGGCGATGCGGCTGGTGCTGCGGCACCATCTGTCGCAACTGCTTGGCGTCGACGAGGTGATCGAGGCGGACAACGGGCAATGCGCCATCGAGATGGTGCGCGCACGGATGCCGGACCTGGTGCTGCTGGACCTCGACATCCCGCGCTCGAGCGGGCTCGACGTGGCGCCGCGCCTGCGTGCGATCCATCCGCAGGTGCGCATCCTGGTGGTGACGGCGCTGGACCCGGCCGTGTTCGTCAGCCGTTCATGGCAGGCGGGCGCGCAGGGCTTTGTCAGCAAGACCCAGGACATCAAGGAGATCCTGCGCGCGGTCGAGGCGGTGCTGGCCGGCTATACCGTGTTCCCGGTGCTGGGCCGCGGCGGCGCGCCGCGCCAGTCGATGTCGGCCGACGACGAGATGCTGCGGCGGCTGTCCGACAAGGAACTGGTGGTGCTGCAGATGCTGGCGCGCGGCATGTCGTACAAGGCTATCAGCGAGAGCCTCTTTATCAGCAACAAGACCGTCAGCAGCTACAAGGCCCGCATCATGAACAAGCTGCAGGTGTCGTCGCTGGTAGAACTGGTCGACTTCGCGCGCCGCTGCCGGCTGACGCCCTAGCGGCGGGCGCGGGCGTCACTATTCATTAGACATCGTATGACTTGTCGGCGCATGCCTGCCGCATGCGCGTCCCGCTTCAGCCTTGCGGGCCGGCCGAGCCGGACGCCTTGCGCAGCCGCTCGCGGCTGTTGGTCAGGTGCATGCGCATGGCGGCCTTGGCAGCGTCGGGGTCGCGGCGCTCGATCGCGTCGTAGATGTTCTCGTGCTCGATGCTAACCCGCTCCAGGTACTGCACGCGCTCGGGGGTGTTGACCTGCAGCCGGCTGCGCGGGATCACCATGGTGCCCAGGTGGGCCATGATGTCGGTGAAATAGCGGTTGCCGGTGGCGCGTGCGATGGCCAGGTGAAAGGCGAAGTCGCTTTCCACGGCGTCATTGCCCGCGCCCGCGCCGTGCTTGAGCTCGTCCAGCGCCTGGCGCATCGCCACCAGTTGCGCGTCGGTGCGGCGCGCGGCCGCCAGGCCGGCGGCTTCCGCTTCCACGCTGACGCGGAATTCCAGCATCGCCATCACGTCCATCGCAGTACCCAGCGCGTCCGGCCCGATCCGGAACGGCGACGGCGCCTCGGGCGCGCGTTCCAGCACGAAGGTGCCGATGCCGTGGCGCGTCTCCACCAGGCCGCTGGCCTGCAACCGCGACAGCGCTTCGCGCACCACGGTGCGGCTCACGCCCATGGTGGCCATGATCTCGGATTCGGTGGGCAGCTTGTCGCCGGGCTTGAGCTGGCCCTGGCGGATCTCTTCGCCAAGGGCTTGTACGACTTCTTCGGCAAGCGTGCGGCCGCGGCGGCGCAACGGGGCGGGGGCGGAACTCGGGGTCGGAGCGAGGGGCTCGGCGTTCGGCATGGCAGCTACGTACGGTACGAAGATACGGGGATACGGGCGGGCTTTCCCGGACTTGACCGGCCCGAGATTGCCTAATTATACTGGGTTATCAGTCATACGATGACAGATAACATACGCAACACAAAGGCCGGGGTGAAGGATCGTACGCCCGCGGCCATGCCGGAGACAGTCCCGAGATGACCCCTACCGCCGCCCCGATGGCGTCCACCCATACCCCGGTCGTGACCGAACTGACCGTGGTGCCCGTCGCCGGGCATGACAGCATGCTGATGAACCTGTCCGGCGCCCATGGCCCGTACTTCACGCGCAATATCGTGATCGTGCGCGACAGCGCCGGCCATACCGGCGTCGGCGAAGTGCCGGGCGGCGAAGGCATCCGCCAGACGCTGGAAGACGCGCGCCCGCTGCTGGTGGGCCAGCCCATCGGCCAGTACCAGGCCGTGCTCAACCGCGTGCGCGCGGCCTTTGCCGGCCGCGACGCCGGCGGCCGCGGCCTGCAGACCTTCGACCTGCGCATCACCATCCACGCCGTTACGGCGCTGGAGGCGGCGCTGCTCGACCTGCTCGGCCAGCACCTGGAGGTGCCGGTGGCCGCGCTGCTGGGCGAAGGCCAGCAGCGCGACGCGGTGGAGATGCTGGGCTACCTGTTCTATATCGGCGAGCGCCAGCGCACCACGCTGGATTACCGCACCGAGCCCGACGCGGACAACGCGTGGTTCCGCTTGCGCAATGAAGCGGCGATGACGCCCGAGGCCGTGGTGCGCCTGGCCGAAGCGGCGTATGAGCGCTACGGCTTCAATGACTTCAAGCTCAAGGGCGGCGTGCTGCGCGGCGATGAAGAAATGGAAGCGATCGTGGCGCTGGCCGAGCGCTTCCCCAGGGCGCGCATCACGCTCGATCCCAACGGTGCCTGGTCGCTGGCGGACGCCGTGCGCCTGTGCCGCGACAAGCGCGGCGTGCTGGCCTATGCCGAAGACCCGTGCGGCGCCGAAGACGGCTACTCGGGCCGCGAGATCATGGCCGAGTTCCGCACCGCGACCGGCCTGCCCACGGCCACCAACATGATCGCCACCGACTGGCGCCAGATGGGGCATGCGGTGCGGCTGCAGTCGGTCGACATCCCGCTGGCCGACCCGCATTTCTGGACCATGCAGGGCTCGGTGCGGGTCGCCCAGATGTGTGCCGAATGGGGCCTGACCTGGGGCTCGCACTCGAACAACCACTTCGATATCTCGCTGGCGATGTTCACGCACGTGGCAGCGGCCGCGCCGGGACGCGTCACCGCGATCGACACCCACTGGATCTGGCAGGACGGCGAACACCTGACCCGCAACCCGCTGAAGATCGAAGGCGGGCTGGTGCAGGTGCCCAGGACCCCGGGGCTGGGCGTCGAGCTCGACCTGGACGCGCTGGCGCGCGCGCACGAGCTGTACCAGCGCAAGGGTCTGGGGGCGCGCGACGATGCCGCGGCGATGCAGTTCCTGATTCCCGGCTGGAAATTCAACAACAAGGCGCCGTGCATGGTGCGCTGACGCGCCACCGGCGACGACGCCAACGGCCGTAGCGGACCATCGGGGCGGCCAGCCATTCTCATCAAAACACTGCAGGAGACAACGATGTACACCTTCCAACGCCAGGGCGCGACGCGCCTGCCTCACTGGCTGCGTGCCTTCGCGCTCGGATCGGTCGCCGCGGTCGCGGCGCTGACCTTCATCAGCCCGGCCGGCGCCGCGGCGCAGGACTGGCCGCAACGTCCGGTATCGGTGGTGGTGCCGTTCCCGCCGGGCGGCTCCAGCGACGCCATCGCGCGCATGCTGACGGTGCCGCTCAACGAGAAGCTGGGCCAGCCGTTCGTGATCGACAACCGCCCCGGCGCGACCGGCGCCATCGGCGCGACCTACGTCAAGCGCGCGCCGGCCGACGGCTACACCATGATGGTGGCGTCGATCGGCGTCTATGCGGTCAATCCGTTCTTGCAGAAGAACCTGGCCTATGACCCGGCCAAGGACTTCGACCTGTTGACCGTTGCGGTGCGCGCGCCCAACGTGCTGGTGGCCAACCCGCAGTTCCCGGCCAACACGCTGGCGGAACTGGTGGCCTACATGAAGAAGAACCCGGGCAAGGTCAGCTTCGCCTCGTCCGGCGCGGGCTCGTCCGACCACCTGACCGCGGCGCTGTTCTGGCAGAAGAGCGCCACCGACGGCCTGCATGTGCCGTACAAGGGCGGCGGCCCGGCCATCTCGGACCTGCTGGCCGGACAGGTAGACGTGTCGTTCCAGAACGTCAACGCGGTGCTGCAGCACATCCGTGCCGGCAAGCTCAAGGCGATGGCGGTGACTTCCGACAAGCGCTCGCCGGTGCTGCCCAACGTGCCGACCATGGCCGAGGCCGGCATCAAGGATGTCGAAGTCTACTCCTGGCAGGGCGTGGCAGCGCCGCGCGGCCTGCCGCCCGAGATCAAGAGCCGCCTGCACGGCGCGCTGGTGTCGTCGCTGAACGACCCCAAGATGCGCCAGAAGCTGTCCGAGAGCGGCTTCGAGGTGGTGGCCAACACCCCCGAGCAGTTCAACCAGTTCGAGGCGCAGGAGCTGCAGCGCTGGAAGACCGTGATCGAGAAGGGCAAGATCTCGCTGGACTGATCGCCGCCGCATAACACCCAATACCAACGCACCGACCGCGCCGGCCCCGCACGTGCATCGTGCCGCGCCGGCGTGCGCCCTCGACAGGAGACCTCAGCATGACCTACGGACGCCGCAACTTCCTCAAGCAATCCTCCGCGCTGGCCGCCGGCCTCGCCGCCGGACCGCTGGCGGGCCTATCCCCATCCGCGCACGCCGCGGACTGGCCCAACCGCCCGATCCGCCTGGTGGTGCCGTACACCGCCGGCGGCTCGTCCGACATCATCGCGCGGCTGATCAGCAAGCAGCTGGGCGAGGCGCTGGGCCAGTCGGTCGTGGTCGACAACCGCCCCGGTGCCAACGGCAACGTCGGCGCGGCGCTGGTCGCGCAGGCCACCGACAACCACACGCTGCTGCTGTGCGATATCGGCGCGCTGGCGATCAGCCCGTCGGTCTACACCAAGCTGACGTTCAATATCGCCAGGGACCTGAAGCCGGTATCGATGCTGGCGTATTCGCCGCACCTGCTGGTGGTGCATCCGTCGGTGCAGGTGACCAGCGTGAAGGAACTGGTGGCGCTGTCGCAGCGCAGCCAGCTCAATTTCGCCGTGACCGCCATCGGTAGCGCGCCGCACCTCGCCGGCGTGGCGGTGGAACAGGCCACCGGTGCCAAGTGGCAATACGTGCCGTACAAGGGCGGCTCGCAGGCGATTGCCGATACCGTCGGCGGCAGCGCCCAGGTGCTGATGAACGGCATGCTGGCCACGCTGCCGCATGTGCAGTCGGGCAAGCTCAAGCTGATCGCGCAATCCAAGCGCACGCGCATGCCGCTGCTGCAGAACGTGCCGACCATCGCCGAGCAGGGCGTGCCGAACTTCGAGTCGGGCACCTGGCAGGGCGTGATGGCCCCGGCCAGCATGCCCGACGCGATGGTGGCACGGATCAGCGGCGAGCTGATCCGCATCATCCGCGCGCCGGACCTGCGCGCCCAGCTGGTGGCGCAGGGCGCCGAAGTGGTGACGATGACGCCGGGGGAAACCGGCAAGTTCTTCGTCGCCGAGCAAACGCGCTGGGCCGGGGTGGTGAAGCAGGCGGGGATCAAGCTGGAGGCTTGATGCGTAGGTGTTGGAAGGACGGCTCGCATGGGAATGCGGGCCGTTTTTTGTTTGTGCTGGCGGCGATGGTTTGCTCCCCTCTCCCGCGGGAGAGGGAGTACCCAGTCGGGACTGGAAATGCTTGCGGTGTTTTGCGTGACCGCAGGATTGCGCCCCTTCCAAAAACAAAAAGCCCCGCACCAGCGGGGCATATCTGAACACCTCTCGTTACTTCCGCAGCGCCGCCGGCAACAAAGCCTGCGGCAGGTTCTGATAGCAAACCGGCCGCAGGAACCGGTCGATCGCCGTAGCGCCCACCGAAGTCGTCCGCACATCCGACGTCGCCGGGAACGGTCCGCCATGCACCATCGCGTACGCCACCTCGACGCCGGTGGGATAGCCGTTGCACAGCACGCGCCCGGCCTTGCGTTCCAGCACTGGCAGCAGACGCTGCGCGGCCGAGAGGTCGGCGTCGTCGAGTTGCATCGTCGCGGTCAGCTGGCCTTCGAGCTGGCGCGCCACGGTCAGCATCTCTTCCATGTCGCGGCACACCACCAGCAGCGTCGACGGGCCGAACACCTCGGCCTGCATGCGGTGGTCCGCCAGGAACTGCGCGGCGGTGGTTTCGAACATCTCGGGCCGGGCCTGGTTTGCGCCGCCGGCGTCGGCGCCATTGCCGATGCGTTGCAGTCCGTCGAGCGATACCAGCTGGGCCACGCCCTGCTGATATGCAGCATGGATGCCGGGGGTCAGCATCGTGGCCGCCGGCTTGCCTTGCAGCGCGCCCAGCGCCGCCGCGCGGAACTTGTCTAGGGCGGGGCCTTCGATGCCGATCACCAGCCCGGGGTTGGTGCAGAACTGGCCGACCCCGAGCACCAGGGACTCGACCAGCTGGCGGCCGATCTCCTCGCCGCGCGCGTCGAGCGCCGCGGGCAGCAGGAACACCGGGTTGATGCTGCTCATCTCGGCGTACACCGGGATCGGTTGCGGGCGCGCGTTGGCGGCGCGCATCAGCGCCATGCCGCCGGCGCGCGAGCCGGTGAAGCCGACCGCCTGGATCGCCGGATGCGACACCAGCGCGGTGCCGATGGCATTGCCCGCGCCCACCAGCAGCGAGAACACGCCTTCGGGCAGGCCGGCGTCGCGCACCGCCTGCTGGATTACGCGCCCGACCAGCTCGGAGGTGCCCAGGTGCGCCGGGTGCGCCTTGACCACCACCGGGCAGCCCGCCGCCAGCGCCGCGGCGGTGTCGCCGCCGGCCACGGAGAAGGCCAGCGGGAAGTTACTGGCGCCGAACACGGCAACCGGGCCGATGGCGATGCGCTGCATGCGCAGGTCCGGGCGCGGCGGGGTGCGCTCGGGCAGCGCGGGGTCAAAGGTGGCTTGCTGCCAGCGGCCCTCGCGCAGCACGGTGGCGAACAGGCGCAGCTGGCCGGCGGTGCGGCCGCGTTCGCCCTGCAGGCGCGCGATCGGAAGAGCGCTTTCCAGGTGCGTGCGCTCGACCAGCGTGTCGCCGAGCGCCTCGATGCCCGCCGCGATGGCCTCGAGGAAGGCCGCGCGCTGTTCGGGCGTGGTGTTGCGGTAGGTGTCGAAGGCGGCCTCGGCCAGCGCGCAGGCGCGCTCGACTTCGGCCTCGCCGCCGCCGTGGAAGTCGGGGCCGATCGCCGCGCCGGTGGCGGGGTTGATCGCCTGCAGTGTCGCTTCGGTGCCGCGCACGGCTTGCGCGCCGATCAGCATGTCGCCGGTGATTTGCATGGAAGGATCCTTGTCAGCGTTTGGAACGGGAAGCCGGCCGGAGGGCATGCGCCCCGCGGCCGGCTGTCGGAATGCAATGCGGGGACGGCGCGCTGGCCGCCTGCGTGCCGCGTTACTGCGGGCCGAGCTGGTTGATCAGCGCGCCCAGCATCTCCATTTCCTCGCCGGTCAGGTCGGTCAGCGGCGCGCGCACGGGACCGCCGTCGCGGCCCACCAGGCGCGCGCCCGCCTTGACGATGCTGACCGCATAGCCGGCCTTGCGGTTGCGGATGGCCAGGTAGGGCAGGAAGAAGTCGTCGATCAGCCGGCCCACGGTGTCGTGGTCGTCCGCGGCGATGGCGCGGTAGAAATCCATCGCCGTCTTCGGGATGAAGTTGAACACCGCCGACGAATACACCGGCACGCCCAGCGCCTTGTAGGCCGCGGCATAGACCTCGGCGGTGGGCAGGCCGCCCAGGTAGGAGAAGCGGTCGCCCAGCTTGCGGCGGATGCTGACCATCGCCTCGATATCGCCCACGCCATCCTTGAAGCCGATCAGGTTGGTGCAGCGCGCGGCCAGGCGGGCCAACTGGTCGGCGTTGAGCTTCGAATTGGCGCGGTTGTAAACGATCACGCCGATGTCGACCGCCTTGCAGACTTCTTCCACGTGGGCGGCAATGCCGTCCTGGCTGGCTTCGGTCAGGTAGTGCGGCAGCAGCAGCACGCCGGCGGCGCCCAGGCGCTGGGCTTCCTGCGCATAGGCGATGGCGGTGCGGGTCGGGCCGCCGGCGCCGGCCAGGATCGGCACCTTGCCGGCGCAGGTGCGCACGGCGGTGTCGACCACGGCCGAGTAGTCCTGCGGCGTCAGCGAGAAGAATTCGCCGGTGCCGCCGGCAGCGAACAGCGCGGTGGCGCCGTAGGGCGCCAGCCACTCGAGGCGCGCGGCGTAGGACTTCGGCGCGAAGTCGCCCTGGGCGTCGAAGTCGGTGATGGGGAAGGACAGCAGGCCTTCGGAGACGATTTGCTTGAGTTCGTTGGGTGCGAGCATTGCGGCAGTCCAGGGCGGGCCGAGGGCCCGGGGTGGCAGAGGCGGCTGACTGCGGCTTGGCAGGTCAGTCGAGTTATCAGTCATCGTACGACAACAGAAAGGCGAAGGCAATAGGCGGGGGACGTACCGCGGGTTAACCGGGAGCGGTACAAGGACCTCGATGGGCGACAACGCCGTTCAGATCAGGCACCAAAACCTACCGTCATTCCCGCGCAGGCGGAATCCAGCGTCTTTAAAAACACTGGGTTCCCGCCTGCGCGGGAACGACAGTCATGAAGTAGCAGTTGTTGTCTGACAACGTAAGTCACATGGCGCGTGAACCACTCAGTCAATTTGAATCGACCATGCAAAGCTTCCGCGCCACGGCGAACTGCCGGCTGGCACACTGGCGTCCTGAGCCAAAAGGGGAGAGGGCGGTGGGAGAGTTACAGGCCTTGCTGGAAAACCACGGGCTGATGCTGGTGTTCCTGAACGTACTGGTCGAGCAGGCCGGCCTGCCGGTGCCGGCTTATCCGATGCTGTTCGTCGCCGGCGCGCTGGGCGTGCAGGAGACCGGGCCGTCGATCGGCGCGGTGCTGGCGGCGGTCATCGTCGCGTGCCTGATTGCCGATACCGGCTGGTACTTCGCCGGGCGCCGGCTGGGCCAGCCGATGCTGCGCACCATCTGCAAGGTATCGATCTCACCCGATTCCTGCATCCGCCAGACCCAGTCGCTGTACCTGCGCGTGGGGCCGCGCTCGCTGGTGGTCGCCAAGCTGCTGCCGGGGGCCGGCGCGCTGTCGACCGCGATGGCCGGCATGACCGGCACGCCGCTGCCGGTATTCCTGTTCTATGACGCGATCGGTGCGCTGGTGTGGGCCGGCAGCGGCCTGCTGATCGGCGTGGTGTTCAGCGACTTTATCGATGCGATCCTGGAGGGCTTCAGCACCTACGGCCATATGGCGCTGGTGGCGGTGGTGGGGGCGTTCCTGGTGTTCCTGGCGTGGCGCTCGTGGCGCCGCTTCCGCCTGCTGCGCATCACCAAACGCGTGCCGCGCATGAGCGTGGATGAGCTGGAATCGCGCCGGCTGGCCGGCGCGCTGCCGGTCGTGATCGACGTGCGTGCCCATGGCGACGTGCCGATGGAGCGCATTCCCGGCTCGATGGTGCTCGACATGCAGGGCGCGCTCGACAGCCTCGACGCGCTGGGCGTGGCGCCCGCCGAGGCCGACATCGTGGTCTATTGCGCCTGCCCGAACGAGATGTCGGCGGCGCTGCTGGCCGAACGCCTGCGCGTGGCCGGCTATGCCAGGACCTGGGCGCTGGCCGGGGGCTTCGACGAATGGAAGCGACGGCACGGCGCCACCGTGCCGCCCGCCGCCGCCCATCCCGGACCGGGGCAGGCGACGGCACGCTGAGGCGCGGGGCGCAGCGTTTTCGACCACGCGCCGTTGCCTATACTTGGCGCAGGCCGACTGCTACGGGGAGGCGCCCATGGCTGCGGAAGACCACGGTTTCGGCGACGAAGCGGCCCGCATCGCGCACCGCCGCCGCCTGCTCGGCATCGCGCTGCGCACGCATGAGGGCCAGCGCAACTGGGCGCTGGCGTTGTCCGGCGGGGGCATCCGCAGCGCCACCTTCTGCCTGGGCGTGATGCAGGCGATGGCCGGCACCGACATGCCGGCAGACACGACCGCAGCGACGCCGCCCGCTGACGCGCCCCAGACGCCTGCGGCGAGCACCGCCGCCGCGGCGCAGACCGTGCCCGGGCTGGCTTCGCTGCTGGCCCAGTTCGATTACCTGTCGACCGTCAGCGGCGGCGGCTACCTTGGCGCCTTCTTCGTCAGCCTGTTCGTGCCGGGGCGCCTGCGCCGCGGCACCGGCCCGGTCCAGGCCGCTGCCGACGCCTACCACACGCTGCAATGCGAGCCGCCGGGCCGCATCCACACCTCGGTCTCCTATGCCGCCGATCCCGGCCGCGGGGCGGTCGCGTGGCTGCGCGAGAACGGCCGCTACCTGTCGCCCACGGGCGCGGGCGACAACCTCTATGCCGCCGCGCTGGTGGCGCGCAACTGGCTGGCGATGCACTACGTGATCGGCAGCGCGCTGCTGGTGTTGCTGTCGCTGCTGGCGCTGCTGCTGCACGGCGCGGCGGGCGTCTGGTACGGCTTCGGACGCTATGAGATGGACCTGCTGCACGATGCGCGGCAGGCCTTCAACCAGGGCGAATGCGCGATCTGGTGGAGCCCGTTGTTGTGGCTGCCGCTGGTCACGGTGGTGCTCGGCGCGGTGCCGCCCGGGTTGGCGTACTGGCTGGTCTATCCGCGCGCCAGCGAGCCGCAGGCGCCGGGCCGCTTCTTCAGCCCGGCGCCAATGGTCGCCACGCTGTTGGGACTGCTGTTACTCGCCGCCGCGTACGGGTCGGAGCGGATCGGTGCGCAGCCGCTGCCGGCGCAGCTGTTTGCCGCGCTGGGCGTGCTGACCTGGCTTGGCGTACTGACCTGCCTGGTGATGCTGCAGGGCGAGCCGCGCACGGTCTCCGGCTATCGCGTGCGCGCCACCCGTGCGCTGCGCACGGCGGTCACGCTGACGCTGTGGCTGGCGGCATTGGGCGTCGCCGATACCGTCGCGCGCACCACCTACCTGTATGCCCAGGCTGCCGGCCATCCGTGGGGCGTGGCGCTGCCCGCGAGCGCGCTGGGCGTGCTGGTCTGGCTGGTGCGCTACGGCGCGCGCTGGCTCGACGAAGGCCGCAAGGGCAGCGCCGGCACCGCCTGGCGCGCACTGTGGGCACGCCTGCCGGTCTCGCTGCTGGCCGGGGCGGCCGCGGCGGTGCTGGCGCTGCTGCTGTACGTGTTGTGGTCGTGGCTGGTGCTGTGGGTGCGCTGGAATGGCCGCGAGCCGGTCGACTGGCTGGTGTATGGCACGGCCTACACGGGGCCGGCGCTGGCCACGCTGACGGTGGTGGCGCTGGTGCTGGCGCTGGTCGCCGGCCGCTTCACCGGCTTCCTGAACCTGTCCACGCTGCAACCCTTCTACGCGGCGCGCCTGACGCGCGCCTATCTGGGCGCATCCAACGGCGAGCGCTTTGCCGCGCCCGATCCCGATCCGGCGGCGGACCGGCGCCGGCGCGCGCGCTTCAGCGTGGCCGAGCCCGTGCCCGGCGACCAGCTCGGCCTCAACGCCTACTACGATCCGCACGTGCTGGCGCCGCTGCACCTGATCAACGTGACGCTGAACCTGACCGTCGATCCGGCCGAGCAGCTGGTCCAGCGCGACCGCAAGGGCAAGCCGCTGTGCCTGGCACCCGGTGCCGGCCTGCCGCAGCCGGGCGCGGCCAGCGCGATCGCGCCGGACGCCTATGCGCGCTTCACCGTCGATGGCTGGCAGTGCTGCCCGGATGCGTCATGGCCGTCGTCGGGCAAGCTGGCGCAAGCGCTGACGGTGGGCGACTGGATCGCGATCTCGGGCGCGGCGGTGTCCACCGGGCTGGGCCGTGCCACCACGCTCGGCACATCGCTGCTGCTTGGCCTGGCCAACCTGCGGCTGGGCACGTGGTGGCCGTCGTTCCCGGCCCGCTACGCGCGCCGCGGCGGGCGCGAGGGCGAGCGCTGGCGCCATCCCGAACGCGCCACGCATCCGTGGCTGGCCGCCGGCATCTTCCGCACGCAGTATTACCTGGGATGCGAACTGAGCGCGCGCTTCCATGGCACGCGGCGCGGCTGGCAGTACCTGTCCGACGGCGGCCATTTCGACAACACCGGTGTCTACGAGCTGCTGCGTCCGGGCCGGGACGTCGCGCTGATCGTGCTGTGCGACTGCGGCGCCGATCCCGACTATCGCTTCGGCGACCTGGCCAACCTGATCCGGCTCGCGCGCATCGACCATGGCCTGGAGATCGTCGTCGATACCGAGGCCGCCACCACGCATCCGGTGCTGAGCCGCGTCTTCGGCGTGCCGGACGATTTCGCGCCGGGTCAGCCGGCCAGCGCCGCCGCCGCCGACAAATGCGCGGTGCTGCTCGACGTGTTCCGCACCGACCCGGCCTGCGCGGCGCCGCGCGCGCGCGTCTGCCGCATCGTGCTGATCAAGCCGCGGCTGGTGTCATGGGCGCCGGCCGACGTGCGGCACTATGGCGCCACGCACCCGGCCTTCCCGCAGGAAGGCACCGGCGACCAGTTCTTCGACGAGGCGCAATGGGAAAGCTATCGGGCGCTGGGACACGCGATCGGCAAGCGCGTGCTGGGCGGTGAAGTGGGCAAGGCACTGCTGGCGCATCGGGCCGAAGGGTGAGGGCAAGCGCCGATACCCACGCCGCCCGCAGGGCCGCAATGCCGCCGCCAGCACGATCCGCTCAGCCTCACTAACATAGCGAACCATCCGCATTGCAGCGGGCGACGCCCGTGTGGCGTGCGCCGCCCGCCCGACCACGACATGAACCGCGACTCTCTCCCCGCCGGCAACGGCATCGCCTATTCGGTGCTCGACCTCGCTCCCATCCCGCAAGGCAGCGATGCCGGCCAGGCCATGCGCAACTCGCTCGACCTGGCGCGCCATGCCGAGCAGCTGGGCTACCACCGCTACTGGCTGGCCGAGCACCACAACATGCCCGGCATCGCCAGCGCCGCCACCGCGGTGCTGATCGGCTATGTCGCCAACGGCACGCACAGTATCCGCGTGGGCTCGGGCGGCGTGATGCTGCCCAACCATTCGCCGCTGGTGATCGCCGAGCAGTTCGGCACGCTGGCCTCGCTCTATCCGGGCCGCATCGACCTGGGCCTGGGCCGCGCGCCCGGCACCGACCAGGCCACCGCGCGCGCGCTGCGCCGCCATCTTGCCAGCGACAGCGCCGACACCTTCCCGCAGGACGTGGAAGAGCTGCAGGCCTACTTCGACGACGTGCGCCCGGGCCAGCGCCTGCGCGCGGTGCCCGGGGCCGGGCTGAAGGTGCCGATCTGGCTGCTGGGCTCGAGCCTGTTCAGCGCGCAGCTGGCCGCGGCGATGGGGCTGCCGTTCGCCTTCGCGTCGCACTTTGCGCCGGGTTTCATGCGCCAGGCGCTGGACCTGTACCGGCGCACCTTCCGCCCGTCGGAAACGCTCGACCGGCCCTACGTGATGCTCGGCCTCAATGTGTTCGCGGCCGATACCGGCGACCAGGCGCGCCGGCTGTTCAGCTCGCTGCAGCAGCAGTTCCTGGCGCTGGTGCGCGGCACGCCGGGGCAGCTGCGCCCGCCGGTCGACGATATCGAAGCGCTGTGGAACGAGAGCGAGGCCGACCATATCCGGCGCTCGCTGGCCTGTTCGGTGGTGGGCGACCCGGAGGCCGTGCGTGCCGGCATGCAGCGCTTTGTCGATGACCTGCGTCCCGACGAGCTGATGATTACCGGCCAGATCTTCGACCACCAGGCGCGGCTGCGATCGTTCGAGATCGCCGCCGCTGCCGCGCGCAACCTCAAGGCCAACGACGCGCTCTGAGTCGTTTGCGGTATGACGCGCGCCGCACTTGCGGCGTGCGCCGGCCGCTGTCTTTCATTTCCTGCCGGTTCTGGTTTGCACAGCGCCGAGGCGCTCGGATACATTAGAAGGCCGACACCAGACAGAGGCGTGGCCAGCCAGGCATGCGCCCGCATAGTCCGCCCGATCCGCCGCCCCCAAGCAAAACCCCGCGGCCGTGGGCAGCGACGACAGGAGACAGCGATGGACCTGCGGCAACGCGAGCACATCGAGACGGTGGTCCAGGCCACCGCCTACCTATCCCCGCCAGCCCTGCTCGCGGAGCGCATCGCGCATGACGCGATCATCCAGAATTCATGGCGGCGCTGCGTGCACCAGTACGGGCTCGATCCCTCGCGCATGCAGGAGGCGCGCATCCTGCCGCAGACGCGCCTGCGCGAACACCAGGAACGCATCGACGACTTCGCCCGCATCGCCCGTCACGGCCTGCAGAGCCTGCACGCGCAGGTGGCGGCGCTGGGCTATGTGGTGCTGCTGACCGATGCGCAAGGCGTCACGGTCGACTATATCGGCGATACCCACAGCGATGCCGCGCTGCGCCACGCCGGCCTCTACCTTGGCGCGGAATGGAGCGAGAGCGGCGCCGGCACCTGCGCGGTCGGCACCGCGCTGGTCACCGGGCAGGCGCTGACGGTGCACCAGGCCGACCATTTCGACGCCACCCATATCCCGCTGACCTGCACCGCGGCGCCGCTGTTCGACACGCATGGCAAGCTGCACGCCATCCTCGACATCTCGGCGCTGGTCTCGCCGCAGGCCAAGGACAGCCAGGGCCTGGCGCTGCAGATGGTGCGCATCTACGCTGCGCATATCGAGAACGCCAACTTCCTGCGCGCGCACCGGCGCGACTGGATCCTGAAGCTGAACGTCGCGCCCGAGTTCGTCGATGTCAACCCGGAATACCTGCTGGCGCTGGACGATGCCGGCCGCATCGTCGGCCACAACCATCGCGCCCGCCTGATGCTGGAAACCGAACTGGCCGGCATGCCGGGCGCGACCGTGCTCGGGCAGCCGTTCGAGACCTTGTTCGACGCCCGGCTGGAAGACCTGGGCCGTTACGTCTACTCGCGTCCCAGCGAGCAGCGCCTGGTCGCGCTCAACCGCAGCGGCGGCCTGCTGTACCTGAGCGTGATGCCGCCCGCGCTGGGCTGGCAGGCACCCGCGGCGCCGGCGCAGGTGGCGATGCCGGCGCCGCTGGCGGCGCTCAGCGGTGGTGACGCCGCGCTGGCGCAGCAGCTCGAGCGCGCCGCGCGCCTGGTCGATTCGCCGATCCACCTGCTGATCCAGGGCGAAACCGGCAGCGGCAAGGAGTTCTTCGCCAAGGCGCTGCACCAGGCCAGCGCGCGCCGCGCCGGACCTTTCGTCGCGGTGAACTGCGCGGCGATTCCGGAGACGCTGATCGAGAGCGAGCTGTTCGGCCACCTGCCCAACAGCTTTTCGGGCGCCGGCTCGCGCGGCAAGCGCGGGCTGATCCAGGAGGCCGACGGCGGCACGCTGTTCCTGGACGAGATCGGCGACATGCCGCGCGAACTGCAGTCGCGGCTGCTGCGCGTGCTGGCCGAGGGCGAGGTGCTGCCGGTGGGCGCCGCGCGCCCGGTGCCGGTGCGGCTGCGCGTGATTTCGGCCACGCACCATCGCCTGGAGCAACTGGTGGCCGAAGGCCGCTTCCGCGAGGACCTTTACTACCGCCTCAACGGCGCGCGCTTCGAACTGCCGCCGCTGCGCGCCCGCACCGACCTCGACTGGCTGGTGCGCAAGCTGCTGCAGGAGGGCACGGGCGAACCGGTGACGCTGTCGCCGGCGGCGAGCGAGCGGCTGCGCCGCCACCGCTGGCCGGGCAACCTGCGCGAACTGCGCAACGTGCTGGAGTACGCGCGCGCGGTCTGCAGCGGCGGCTATATCGATGTGCACGACCTGCCCGATGCGGTCGCCGGCACCACCGAACCGGCTGCCGTAGCGGCCCAGCCGGCACCCGCCGATCGCGCCGCGGACCACGACAGCGCCGCCCCGTTCGATCCGCACCAGCTGCCTCCCGAGGGCATGCTGCTGATGCAGTACCTGCGCGCCTCGGGCTGGAACCTGAGCGCGGTCGCGCGCCAGATCGGCATCAGCCGCATGACGCTGTACCGGCGCATGGAGCGCTACGGCATCCAGTCGCCTAACCGGCGCGACGGCGGGGAGCAGTCGTAGCCCTACGTCGTGGGAAAGAGCCGACCGCGCTGGCGCGGCTGCCGAGCGTACCCGTTTCTGCGAAGGCATTCCCGGCCTTTCGTCTTCCCTGATTTCTGTTGATGTCGGCTTTCGCCAGGCGCGCGCGACGCCGGTGATTCGACGTTACGCGTGTCCACTCCGTACATCTGTACTGTGACACCTGTCTCGCCGTGGTGGTCGTCCGAGCCGCGGGTCTGGCGAAAACGGTGGCGATTCTTGCGGGTTATCCCTGAAGCCAGCGCACCGCAACTGCCTCCTTTGTGCCATCGGGCCACTGGCACAGCCATTGCAAAGTCGCCTGTCACCACAACGACAACACAGGAGACAGGCAATGGGGCAGCCAAGGTTCGCCGATGCGCCGCTGGTCGGCATCATCGCCAATCCGGTTTCGGCGCGCGACATCCGCCGCGTGATCGCCAACGCCAACAGCCTGCAGCTGGCTGACCGCGTCAATATCGTGCTGCGCCTGCTCGCCGCGCTGTCGTCCTGCGGCGTGCGGCGCGTGCTGATGATGCCCGACCGCGAAGGGCTGCGCGTCATGCTGGCGCGGCACCTGGCGCACCGCCAGGGCCCGGACTCGAGCCTGCCCGAGGTCGCGTATCTGGACATGCCGGTGGCCTCCCGCGTCGACGACACGCTGCATGCCGCGCGCTGCATGGCCGATGCCGGTGTCGCCGCCATCATCGTGCTGGGCGGCGACGGCACCCACCGCGCCGTGGTGCGCGAATGCGGCGCGGTGCCGATCGCGGGACTGTCGACCGGCACCAACAACGCCTACCCCGAGATGCGCGAGCCCACCGTCACCGGGCTCGCCACTGGCCTTTATGCCACCGGCCGCATTCCCGCCAGCCAGGCGCTGGCGTCGAACAAGCGCCTGGACATCGTCATCCGCGACGGCAATGGCAACTTCCGCCGCGACATCGCGCTGGTCGACGCGGTGATCTCGCACGAACACTTCATCGGCGCGCGCGCGCTGTGGAAGACCGACACGCTGGCCGCGGTCTACGTGTCGTTTGCGGATCCCGAGGCGATCGGGCTGTCGTCGATCGCCGGCTTGCTCGAGCCGGTGGGTCGGCGCGAAGCCGGCGGCCTGGCGATCGAACTGGCGGCGCCGGGCGCGGGCGAATTCGATCTGAGCGCACCGATTGCGCCCGGACTGATGTGCACCGTGCCCATCGCCGGCTGGCAGCGGCTCGCGCACGGCCGCCCGCATCGCGTGCGCCAGCGCAGCGGCGTGGTCGCGCTGGACGGCGAGCGCGAGCTGACCTTCGGGCCGGACGACGAAGTCACCGTCACGCTGCACGACCACGCTTTCCGCAGCATCGACGTCGCCGCGTGCATGCGCCACGCGGCGCGCCACCACCTGATGCGCAGCGTGCCGCAGCACGCCCTGGCCTGAGCACGCCCGGCCACGCATGACCCGATTTTCTTGAAGTGCAACACCTGAAAACGAAGGAGACAGACATGACAGCCAGAGCTTCACACGATCCGGCGCAACCTCGTGCCGCCCTGCCGCTCGACAAGGAGACGCTGCTGACGGTGTACCGCAAGATGCGCACCATCCGCGATTTCGAGGAACGTCTGCACGTGGACTTCGCGCGCGGCGACATCCCGGGCTTTGTCCACCTGTACGCGGGCGAGGAAGCCGCGGGCGTCGGCATCCTGCACCACCTGCATGACGGCGACCGCATCGCCAGCACGCACCGCGGCCATGGCCACTGCATTGCCAAGGGCGTCGACCCGGTGGCGATGATGAAGGAGATCTACGGCAAGAAGGGCGGCTCGTGCAACGGCAAGGGCGGCTCGATGCATATCGCGGACCTGTCCAAGGGCATGATGGGCGCCAACGGCATCCTGGGCGCGGGCGCACCGCTGATCTGCGGCGCCGCGCTGGCGGCGAAGTTCCGCGGCAAGGGCGAGGTCGGCATTACCTTCTGCGGCGACGGCGCTTCCAACCAGGGCACCTTCCTGGAAAGCCTGAACCTGGCCGCGGTTTGGAACCTGCCGGTGATCTTCGTGATCGAGAACAACGGCTACGCCGAATCGACCTCGCGCGATTACGGCACCGCGGTCGACAGCTACGTCGACCGCGCCGCCGGCTTCGGCATCCCCGGCGTGACCGTCGACGGCACCGATTTCTTCGCGGTCCACGAAGCCGCCGGCGAAGTCATCCGCCGCGCGCGCGAGGGCGGTGGGCCGTCGCTGCTCGAATGCAAGATGGTCCGCTTCTACGGCCACTTCGAAGGCGATGCGCAGACCTATCGCGCCGCCGGCGAACTCGACGACATCCGCGCCAACAAGGATTGCCTGAAGCTGTTCGGCCGCACCGTGACGCAGGCCGGCGTGGTCGCGCGCGAAGAGCTCGACGCGATCGACCGCGAAGTCGCCGCGCTGATCGAGCACGCGGTGCAGGAAGCCAAGGCGGCACCGCAACCGGGGCCCGAAGACCTGCTGACCGACGTCTACGTCAGCTACTGATCCGCCACGCGCAAACCACATCAGGAGACAGACATGGCTCGCAAACTGAGCATCAAGCTGGCGATCAACGAGGCGATCGACCAGGAAATGACCCGCGACCCCAGCGTCATCATGCTGGGCGAGGACATCGTCGGCGGCGCCGGCGCGGATGGCGAGAAGGACGCGTGGGGCGGCGTGCTGGGCGTGACCAAGGGCCTGTATGCCAAGCACGGCGACCGGCTGCTGGATACACCCTTGTCCGAATCCGCCTACGTGGGCGCCGCGATCGGCGCCGCGGCATGCGGCATGCGCCCGATCGCGGAACTGATGTTTATCGACTTCATGGGCGTTTGCTTCGACCAGATCTTCAACCAGGCCGCCAAGTTCCGCTACATGTTCGGCGGCAAGGCCGAGACCCCGGTGGTGATCCGTGCCATGGTCGGCGCGGGCTTCCGCGCCGCCGCGCAGCACAGCCAGATGCTGACGCCGCTGTTCACGCATATCCCCGGCCTGAAGGTGGTGTGCCCGTCCACGCCGTACGACACCAAGGGCCTGCTGATCCAGGCGATCCGCGACAACGATCCGGTGATCTTCTGCGAGCACAAGAACCTCTATGGCCTGGAAGGCGACGTCCCCGAAGGCGCTTATGCCATCCCGTTCGGCGAGGCCAATATCGTGCGCGACGGCAAGGACGTGTCGATCGTCACCTACGGGCTGATGGTGCATCGCGCGCTGGAAGCGGCGGCGACGCTGGCGAAGGAAGGGATCGAGGCCGAGATCGTCGACCTGCGCACGCTGTCGCCACTGGACATGGACACGGTGCTGGAGTCGGTCGAGAACACCGGCCGCCTGGTGGTGGTGGACGAGGCCAGCCCGCGCTGCAATATCGCCACGGATATTTCCGCACAGGTTGCGCAGCAGGCCTTCGGTGCGCTCAAGGCCGGCATCGAGATGGTATGCCCGCCGCATACGCCGGTGCCCTTCTCGCCCACGCTGGAAGACCTGTATATCCCCAGCGCGGCGCAGATCGCCAATGCCGCGCGCAAGACCGTGAAGGGAGGCAAGCACTGATGGCCACGCCTGCAATCACCCCGATCGTGATGCCCAAGTGGGGCCTGTCGATGAAGGAGGGCACCGTCAATGCCTGGCTGGTCGACGAAGGCACCGAGATCACCGTGGGCATGCCGATCCTCGATGTGGAAACCGACAAGATCGCCAACGCGGTGGAGGCGCCCGACGCCGGCACGCTGCGCCGCAAGGTGGCGCAGGCCGGCGACGTGCTGCCGGTCAAGGCGCTGCTTGGCGTGCTGGCTCCTGCGGAGGTGAGCGATGCGCAGATCGATGAATACGTGGCGGCTTATGAAACGCCGGCGGACGATGGCGGCGACGAGGATGCCGCCGCCGCGTACCAGTTCGCCGAGGTCGACGGCATCCGGGTCCGCTATGCCCGCAAGGGCGATGGTGCCCAGACCGTGCTCTTCATCCACGGCTTTGGCGGTGACCTGGACAACTGGCTGTTCAACCTCGACCCCCTGGCCGACGCGTACACCGTGGTGGCGCTTGACCTGCCCGGCCACGGACAGTCGTCGCCGCGGCTCGCGGGCACGACGCTGGCGCAGATGGCCGGCTTTGTAGCGCGCTTCATGGATGAGACCGGGATCGACGCGGCGCATCTGGTCGGCCATTCGATGGGCGGCGGCGTGGCCGCGCAGCTGGCGGTGGATGCGCCGCAGCGGGTGCTGTCGGTGGCGCTGGTGTCGCCGGTGGGCTTCGGCGAAGCCGTCAACAGCGACTATACCGAGGGCTTCGTCAAGGCGCAGTCGCGGCGCGAGCTCAAGCCCGTGGTCGAACTGCTGTTCGCCGACCCGGGGCTGGTCAGCCGGCAGATGCTCGACGACCTGTTGCGCTACAAGCGGCTCGATGGCGTCGACGAGGCCCTGACCGCGCTGGGTCAAGGCCTGTTCGGCGGCGGCCGGCAGAGCGAGCAACCGGGCCAGCGCCTGGCCGACAGCGGCAAGCGCGTGCTGGTGGTGTGGGGCGGCCAGGATCGCATCATCCCCGCCCACCATGCCGAAGCCGCACCGCCGGGGGCCAGCGTCAAGGTCTTTGCGGATGCCGGCCACATGAGCCAGATGGAGAAGGCCAACGACTTCAATGCGCTGCTGAAGACCCACCTGGCCGGCTGATGCCGGCGGACGGCGCCGCTGCGCGCCGTCCAGGCTCCCTAGGGGCAGCTATACCAAAGGACACTTCCACATGACCACAGACCTGAAGACCCGCCTGGCGGAGATCAACAAGCAATTCGGCGCGCTCGGCCAGGCCCAGCCCGGCGCGATGAGCGCCTTCCAGGGCGTGATGAAGGCCGCCACGCAACAGGGCAGCCTGCCTGCCGAAATCAAGGAACTGGTGGCGGTCGCGCTGGCCGTGCAGAAGGGCTGCGACGACTGCGTGCTGTTCCACACCAGCCAGGCACTGCGCCATCGCGCGAGCCGCGAGCAACTGGCCGAAGTGCTGGCCGTCAATATCGAGATGGGTGGCGGCCCCGGCGCGATGTACGCGGCCAAGGCGCTGGCGTATTTCGATGCGCTCAATGCCTAGGGTTGCTAGACTCGGCGCATTGCCACACCCGGGGCAGTTCCCAAACCGATGCCGTTTGAACTTGTCGATCCCGTCGCGCCGGCCCACGCGGGCGGCGACCCGCTGCAGGAAGAACTGGCGCTGCTCGAACTCGCGGCGCAGGGCCGGCAGGTGGCACGGTTGTGGGAGGCACCGCTGTCCCTGGTAGTGCCGCGTACCTACCTGCGCCACGCGGCGCTGGAGACCGCGCGCGCCGATTTCGCGCAGCAAGGTTGCCCCGTGTTCCTGCGCATGTCCGGCGGCGGGCTGGTTCCGCAGGGTCCCGGCATCGTCAATTTGAGCCTGGCTTACGCCGTCGGACAGCCCCCAGGCGCGCTTAGCGACGCGGTCTACCTGCACCTGTGCGCGGTGATCGGCGCCGCGCTGCGAACGCTCGGCATCGAGACCCACTGGCAGGCGGTGGCCGGCTCCTTTTGCGACGGCCGCTACAACCTCGCCTGGGGCCCGCCGGACGCCGCGCGCAAGATCGCCGGCACGGCCCAGTACTGGCGGCGTGCGCCAGCGGCGACGCAGGCAACCGACGGCCAGCGCCACCTGGTGCTCGCCCATGCGGTGCTGCTGGTCAGCGCCGACCCGCAACAGATCAATGCGCGCGCCAATGCCTTCGAGGCGGCCATCGGCAGCGATCGGCGTTACGACGCGGCCAAGGTGGTCAGCGTGCGCGAGGCGTTGGTGTCCGCCGGCCACGCCGTGAACGACGATGTCGCGCTGATGGCCGAGGTCGCCGCTGCGCTGCGATGGAGCCTCGGACAGCATCCCGCTCCGGTCTAGTCCGTTGCTACGGTGCCGGACAGGAAGCGGATGTCGCCAAAAAAAATCGCGGCCCACGAGGGGGCCGCAAATCGGGAATGCGAGGAGTGTCAAATTCCTCAGGAGACGTTATCGACGCAAACTGGCGTTGCGAGACCCCACTTGCGTGGGGTCTATGGATCACAAGCGTGAATGCGAGCGCGTGCTTACGCGATCAGGTAGGCTGGGGGCGGCTCTGGTCGGACAGAGGCGCGCAATTTGCGGACATTCGATTCCAGTTCGGCATGGGCCGCGTCGAGCCAGTCCACACGATGCCGCACCGGATCCCGGGCCGACAAGGCGCTCGCGGCGATTTCTCGCAGGAAGTAGCGGACCATGCTGCCAGCGCGCGCCGGCACCGGCATCATTCCCAGCAGTTGGCGGCGCGCCAGCAACCGGCGCGTGACCGCATGCTGGAGCGCCGCCCATGCGGTGCGGCCCAGGGCGATGTACAGCGCGTCGGTGCGCATCTGCCGCACGGCGCCGAGGAACTGTGTTTCGAAGACGTCGCGCAGCATCGGCGCGTCCAGCAGTTCTTCCAGCGCGCCGTCGAACGCCAGCCCGCGCCGCGTGGTGGCATGCGGCAACAGCGCGAGCGGCTGCAGGCGCTCGAAGCCATCGTTCCACAAAGCAGCGGCGTGTGGCAGACCCACCAGTTCCGGCACGCGGAAGTGGTCGAGCATGCGGATCAGGTTAGGCCGCACCAGCTTGCCGCCCAGTTCGACGCGGCGCTTGTTCTCGCGCTGGACTACGCGCCCCGGGGCATGGTTGTGCAGCAGCTCCTCGGTCACCGCTGCGGCCAGCCGCACATGCGCATGGCCCGGCGTGGTGCTGACCAGCACCAGCGATGCCTGCGGATTCAGGTATTCGCACGGCACGTAGTGCATGGCGTAGGTGCTGTCCCGTGCCACCACGACCGGTTTCGCGATGACGCCGCCGGCGCCAGCCAGCCGTATCTGCGCGCAATAGGCTTCAATGAAGTTGGTCAAGGCAATCCCCCCGCTCGCTTCGTTATTTAAGCGTTTTTATTGTTTTTGCTTTTCGCCATGGTAAGCCGGCGTTGCGGCGCACAGTGTGTCCGCACCGTCGTTTTGACCCCTTCCCGGACGCAATTTGGTGGGCCAGCCAACACAGCACATAGGGCATTGCGTCGAACCGGGCGGATCGCACCGTAGCGTATGGCGGCTGGTGGTCAGCACCGTGACAGCGCCGCCCAAAAGAAAAAAGCCGGGCACGATCTGCGTGCCCGGCTAACCCATTTGCTGACTCAGGTGGTGTCAGAACCCGAGGAATCAATGATAACGATTCTCATTATCTGCCGCAAGCCGTCATGCCATCGAGGTCTGGATCGAGAACTGTCCGGACAACGTCTTGTGGACCGGGCAGCGATTGGCCACCCGCAGCAGGTCTTCGAGGATCTGGGGCGACAGGTCGCCGCTGACCTTGACCTCGCGCTGCATCGTATAGGTGCCGTTGGCTTCTTCATGGCCGACCGAGACCTGGACGTCAGTGACCGCATAGCCCTTGCGTTTCGCATACAGCTGCAAGGTCAGGGTGGTGCAGGCAGCCAGCGCCGAGTCCAGCAAGTCATGCGGATTCGGGTAGCGGGTGTCGCCGCCGGCGGATGCGTCCAGATCGGCTTGCCACTCGGCGGTGCCGTTGGTCAGCTGGCAGATGCTGTTGCCCTGGCTTGGCTTCCATGTCGCTTGGATAGTCATCGAACGTCCCCATCTCATCAAAGAGCGGCCCCGCGGGCCGGAACGGCCATTCTATAAGTACCTGTCGCCACAGGTCAGGAGGCGTCGCAAGAGGCGCATCCGTGCCGAGTGCGGGCATTTCCGAGAAACCCCTTGCCAACCCCGCGACAGTCGCTTACTATTCGCCCCCTCGCAACACAACGCGGCCCCTGCAAGGCAGGCGCAGCAAGGGTTGCGGGGTCGGCCGGAAGGTTGGCGCAGCGAGGTTCGCAGCGCCGACGGCAGCAAAAAAGATTGCTGCAAACGGTTGACGAAACGAAGAAAGCTCTGCATAATCTCGTTTCTCTGGCTGCTGACAACGCAGCGCGCTGAACGGCAAAGCCGGTGAGCGAAGTTCTTTAACAAACAAACAACCGATAAGTGTGGGCGCTTGATAGCGGATGCGAAAGACTTCGGTCTTTTAGCTTAAAAGTTATACAGTGCTCGCACAGCAAAACGTGACTGGGTCTTCGGATCTGGTCAGTCAGTTTTCTGAGAGTGAGCGACCGCTCGAAAGAGCGAGGGTCTACGGACCCACACAGAGATTGAACTGAAGAGTTTGATCCTGGCTCAGATTGAACGCTGGCGGCATGCCTTACACATGCAAGTCGAACGGCAGCGCGGGCTTCGGCCTGGCGGCGAGTGGCGAACGGGTGAGTAATACATCGGAACGTGCCCTGTCGTGGGGGATAACTAGTCGAAAGATTAGCTAATACCGCATACGACCCGAGGGTGAAAGCGGGGGACCGGTAACGGCCTCGCGCGATAGGAGCGGCCGATGTCTGATTAGCTAGTTGGTGGGGTAAAGGCCTACCAAGGCGACGATCAGTAGCTGGTCTGAGAGGACGATCAGCCACACTGGGACTGAGACACGGCCCAGACTCCTACGGGAGGCAGCAGTGGGGAATTTTGGACAATGGGGGCAACCCTGATCCAGCAATGCCGCGTGTGTGAAGAAGGCCTTCGGGTTGTAAAGCACTTTTGTCCGGAAAGAAATGGCCTGGGCTAATACCTCGGGTCGATGACGGTACCGGAAGAATAAGCACCGGCTAACTACGTGCCAGCAGCCGCGGTAATACGTAGGGTGCGAGCGTTAATCGGAATTACTGGGCGTAAAGCGTGCGCAGGCGGTTTGATAAGACAGGCGTGAAATCCCCGGGCTCAACCTGGGAATGGCGCTTGTGACTGTCAGGCTAGAGTGCGTCAGAGGGGGGTAGAATTCCACGTGTAGCAGTGAAATGCGTAGAGATGTGGAGGAATACCGATGGCGAAGGCAGCCCCCTGGGACGTGACTGACGCTCATGCACGAAAGCGTGGGGAGCAAACAGGATTAGATACCCTGGTAGTCCACGCCCTAAACGATGTCAACTAGTTGTTGGGGATTCATTTCTTCAGTAACGTAGCTAACGCGTGAAGTTGACCGCCTGGGGAGTACGGTCGCAAGATTAAAACTCAAAGGAATTGACGGGGACCCGCACAAGCGGTGGATGATGTGGATTAATTCGATGCAACGCGAAAAACCTTACCTACCCTTGACATGCCACTAACGAAGCAGAGATGCATCAGGTGCCCGAAAGGGAAAGTGGACACAGGTGCTGCATGGCTGTCGTCAGCTCGTGTCGTGAGATGTTGGGTTAAGTCCCGCAACGAGCGCAACCCTTGTCTCTAGTTGCTACGAAAGGGCACTCTAGAGAGACTGCCGGTGACAAACCGGAGGAAGGTGGGGATGACGTCAAGTCCTCATGGCCCTTATGGGTAGGGCTTCACACGTCATACAATGGTGCGTACAGAGGGTTGCCAACCCGCGAGGGGGAGCTAATCCCAGAAAACGCATCGTAGTCCGGATCGTAGTCTGCAACTCGACTACGTGAAGCTGGAATCGCTAGTAATCGCGGATCAGCATGCCGCGGTGAATACGTTCCCGGGTCTTGTACACACCGCCCGTCACACCATGGGAGTGGGTTTTGCCAGAAGTAGTTAGCCTAACCGCAAGGAGGGCGATTACCACGGCAGGGTTCATGACTGGGGTGAAGTCGTAACAAGGTAGCCGTATCGGAAGGTGCGGCTGGATCACCTCCTTTCAGAGCGTGCAGCCAACGTTGAGCGTCCACACTTATCGGTAGTTTGTTGGTTAAGGCCAGATGGCCAAATGCAAGCGCTTAAGCTTTGAGCGTTTGCATTTGGCATTGCCAAGCGAGCGCGGGTCTGACCTGCGGATCGGCTGTTCTTTAACAATATGGGATGTAGTAAAGGTGTCGCGGTGCTTTGATGAGAAGCACAGTAGTTGAACGCGATACCGGGTTGTGATTGTATCAACCAAATGTATTTTAAAGTGATCGAAAGATGACTTGGAATACGGCACAAATGCGAGAACTCAACCTGTAGTGAGCGTGTCGATGAGACACACTTGTTATAGGGTCAAGCGAACAAGTGCATGTGGTGGATGCCTTGGCGATCACAGGCGATGAAGGACGCGGTAGCCTGCGAAAAGCTTCGGGGAGCTGGCAAACGAGCTTTGATCCGGAGATGTCCGAATGGGGAAACCCGGCCCGTATGGGTCATCCCACACTGAATCCATAGGTGTGGGAAGCGAACGCGGCGAACTGAAACATCTAAGTAGCTGCAGGAACAGAAATCAACCGAGATTCCCAAAGTAGTGGCGAACGAAATGGGAACAGCCTTGTACTCTTTAGCAGTGGTGTTAGCAGAACGGGATGGAAAGCCCGGCCATAGCAGGTGATAGCCCTGTATGCGAAAACACGATTGTGGAACTAGGTGTACGACAAGTAGGGCGGGACACGTGAAATCCTGTCTGAAGATGGGGGGACCATCCTCCAAGGCTAAATACTCGTGATCGACCGATAGTGAACCAGTACCGTGAGGGAAAGGCGAAAAGAACCCCGGGAGGGGAGTGAAATAGATCCTGAAACCGCATGCATACAAACAGTCGGAGCCCTTTCGGGGGTGACGGCGTACCTTTTGTATAATGGGTCAGCGACTTACATTCAGTGGCAAGCTTAACCGGTTAGGGAAGGCGTAGCGAAAGCGAGTCCGAACAGGGCGTTGAGTCGCTGGGTGTAGACCCGAAACCAGATGATCTATCCATGGCCAGGTTGAAGGTGCGGTAACACGTACTGGAGGACCGAACCCACTAACGTTGAAAAGTTAGGGGATGAGCTGTGGATAGGGGTGAAAGGCTAAACAAATCTGGAAATAGCTGGTTCTCTCCGAAAACTATTTAGGTAGTGCCTCGTGTCTCACCTTCGGGGGTAGAGCACTGTCATGGTTGGGGGGTCTATTGCTGATTACCCCGCCATAGCAAACTCCGAATACCGAAGAGTGCAATCACGGGAGACAGACATCGGGTGCTAACGTCCGGTGTCAAGAGGGAAACAACCCAGACCGCCAGCTAAGGTCCCAAAGATTGGCTAAGTGGGAAACGAAGTGGGAAGGCTAAAACAGTCAGGAGGTTGGCTTAGAAGCAGCCCCAGTCACCGAAGCTGCGGACGCGTGCGTTCCTTTAAGTGCACCAAGCTTGTCGATGCGCAGCATCGACAAAGCCACCAACAATGATCGCTGGTGGTCGTGCTAGTGGATTTAAAGGAGCGCACGCGTGGTAGGAGAGCGTTCTGTAAGCCTGTGAAGGTGTCTTGTAAAGGATGCTGGAGGTATCAGAAGTGCGAATGCTGACATGAGTAGCGATAAAGGGGGTGAAAGGCCCCCTCGCCGTAAGCCCAAGGTTTCCTACGCAACGTTCATCGGCGTAGGGTGAGTCGGCCCCTAAGGCGAGGCAGAGATGCGTAGCTGATGGGAAGCAGGTTAATATTCCTGCACCGTCGTATGATGCGATGGGGGGACGGATCGCGGAAGGTTCTCCGGGTGTTGGAAGTCCCGGTCCCTGTAGTGGAGAAGGCGCTTAGGCAAATCCGGGCGCGTAATTCAAGGCTACGGGGCGAGCGGCCTAGTGCTGCGAAGCAATTGGAAGTGGTTCCAAGAAAAGCCTCTAAGCTTCAGTCATACGAGACCGTACCGCAAACCGACACAGGTGGGCGAGATGAGTATTCTAAGGCGCTTGAGAGAACTCGGGAGAAGGAACTCGGCAAATTGGTACCGTAACTTCGGGATAAGGTACGCCCTGGTAGCTTGACTGGCCTGCGCCAGAAGGGTGAAGGGGTTGCAATAAAATGGTGGCTGCGACTGTTTAATAAAAACACAGCACTCTGCAAACACGAAAGTGGACGTATAGGGTGTGACGCCTGCCCGGTGCCGGAAGATTAAATGATGGGGTGCAAGCTCTTGATTGAAGTCCCGGTAAACGGCGGCCGTAACTATAACGGTCCTAAGGTAGCGAAATTCCTTGTCGGGTAAGTTCCGACCTGCACGAATGGCGTAACGATGGCCACACTGTCTCCTCCCGAGACTCAGCGAAGTTGAAGTGTTTGTGATGATGCAATCTCCCCGCGGCTAGACGGAAAGACCCCATGAACCTTTACTGTAGCTTTGCATTGGACTTTGAACCGATCTGTGTAGGATAGGTGGGAGGCTTTGAAGCGTGGACGCCAGTTCACGTGGAGCCGTCCTTGAAATACCACCCTGGTTTGTTTGAGGTTCTAACCTTGGCCCGTGAATCCGGGTCGGGGACAGTGCATGGTAGGCAGTTTGACTGGGGCGGTCTCCTCCCAAAGTGTAACGGAGGAGTTCGAAGGTACGCTTGGTACGGTCGGACATCGTACCTAAAGTGCAATGGCAAAAGCGTGCTTAACTGCGAGACCGACAAGTCGAGCAGGTGCGAAAGCAGGACATAGTGATCCGGTGGTTCTGAATGGAAGGGCCATCGCTCAACGGATAAAAGGTACTCTGGGGATAACAGGCTGATACCGCCCAAGAGTTCATATCGACGGCGGTGTTTGGCACCTCGATGTCGGCTCATCTCATCCTGGGGCTGTAGCCGGTCCCAAGGGTATGGCTGTTCGCCATTTAAAGAGGTACGTGAGCTGGGTTTAAAACGTCGTGAGACAGTTTGGTCCCTATCTGCCGTGGGCGTTGGAATCTTGACGGGGGCTGCTCCTAGTACGAGAGGACCGGAGTGGACGTACCGCTGGTGTACCTGTTGTCTCGCCAGAGGCATCGCAGGGTAGCTATGTACGGAAGAGATAACCGCTGAAAGCATCTAAGCGGGAAACTCGCCTGAAGATGAGGATTCCCTGGAGGCTTGACCTCCTTGAAGGGTCGTTCGAGACCAGGACGTTGATAGGCTGGGTGTGGAAGCGCAGTAATGCGTTAAGCTAACCAGTACTAATTGCCCGTAAGGCTTGATCCTATAACCAGTGTGTTTCACCTGGTTGAGCGTCGCCTTGTGCCTCGATACACGCACAACCAACACTACATCCCGATTCGTGATGCTGGCCTCAACCCCAGCGTCACAACCCCTCATGCCTGGTGACCATAGCGAGCCGGAACCACCCCTTCCCATCCCGAACAGGACCGTGAAACAGCTCCGCGCCGATGATAGTGCGGATTCCCGTGTGAAAGTAGGTCATCGCCAGGCTCTTATTGTGCAAAACCCCTCGACAGCGTGTGCTGCGAGGGGTTTT